>NZ_JBIAYZ010000034.1:0-38599 GCF_042898635.1 Micromonospora sp. NPDC000442
CAGCCCTTGGTCCTGATCCTCTTCCCTCGACAAGAAGAATGATCAACCAAGGGCTGCGGCCATGATCCGCCAGGGTCGATACAAACCGACCACAGATTAAAGATCAAGCTAGTCGCCGTGGGTAAGTCGGGCGACCGGCTCCGAGTGGTGGTCGGCGTCGCGGTGGCGGCGGGTGCGCCGACCGAACGCGTCGGCAAGCCCCCACCGCCCCGGTACGTCGAGCAGTTCGATCCGGCCCACCGACGGCGGCAGGTACGGATCGACGGCCAGATGGTCCGGGTACGGGCTGAGCCCCAGCATCGTGCGAAGCAGGAGCAGCGGCGCCCCCGCCGACCAGCCCTGAGGGCTGCACGCCGCCGGGTACTCGACCGGGTAGCCGGTCAGGCTCCGCTCGTAGCCGGCGAATGCCTCGGGCAACCGGCCGTCGAAGTACCCGGACGCAGTGATCATGCCATCGGCGATCCGGGCGGCCTCCTCCCGGAAACCGTAGCGCCACAGACCCCAGGCGATGATCGAGTTGTCGAACGGCCAGACCGCACCGACGTGGTAGCCGACGGGGTTGTATCGGAGGTTGGTGGTGGACAGGGTACGCACGCCCCAACCGGAGAACAGGCTCGGCCCAAGGAGGTGGTCCGCCACACGGCGTGCCCGCTCCGGCTCGACAATGCCGCTCCAGAGCAGGTGCCCCATGTTGGAGGCGAGCGCGTCAACGGGCTTGCCCTCCGGGTCGAGCGCAAGCGCGTAGTACCCTTCCTCCTCGATCCAGAAATCGCGGTTGAACTGTTCCCGCAGTTGCGCTGCCCCGCACTCCAAACGGTCGGCGTACTCGGGGTCGTTCCAGAACTCGCGGGCCATCCGCGCCCCGCGAATCTTCGCGTCGTAGGCGTACCCCTGTAGCTCGCAGGTCGCCCTGGGCAGGGCGGGCAGCCGGCCGTCCCGGTAGGAGATCGAGTCCCGGGAGTCCTTCCAGCACTGGTTCATCAGGCCGTTGCGGGTGTTGCGCCGCCGGTAGTAGATGTAGCCGGTGCCAAGCAGATCGCCGTACTCGTCGATCCAGTTGAGCGCGGCACGGGCTTGCGGTTCGAAACGCCGTACGGTTTCCACGTCGCCGCTCCACCGCTCGTACTCGTCGAGCAGGATGACGAACAGCGGGCTGGCGTCCGCAGATCCGTAGTAGGGGGTGTGCGGCTGTTCCTCGAATGCCGCCGACTCGCCGTACCGGAACTCGTGCAGGATCTTGCCCGGCTCCTCCTCGCGGAAGTCGTCGAAGGTGCTGCCCTGCAGCGTCCCCAACAGGCGCAGCACGGGCGGGGTCAGCGTGGGCGCGAACGGCAGCGTCTGCAGGCTGATGAAGATGCTGTCCCGGCCGAAGAGAGCCATGAACCACGGCAGTCCGGCGGTCGGGATCGGGCTAGTCGCGGTCAGCGACGAGTAACGCATCGCGGCCAGGTCGTACAGGCTGCGCTTGTACGCCGCGGCGAGGGGTTCGAAGTCGCAGGCGAGCCGCGGCGCGTTGTCGATCCATTGTTCCAACTCCTCGCGGACCTGTGGCCTGCTCCGCCGGCGGTACGCCTCCCAGACGGTAGCGGAACCGCCGCCCCCCCGATTGATGATCGGTTCCACCTGGAGCTCGACGTCCCAGCGGCCGTGCGGTTCGAGACGGATGTCGAAGGTCATGCCGCCGTCGTCCACCTTGGCCGGTCTATCACTGGAGATGATGGTGTCCCGGTAGAACGTCGCCCGCTCGTAGTGCAGATGGAGGCGCCCATCCTCCTGGCACACCGATCGCTTACCGCGCTTTGGCTGATTCTCCTTGACCTCGAAGATGTCGGCGAAGTCGGCGTCCGCGTCTATCCGGATGGAGACGTCCGCCGGTTCGATGTCGTGGTTGAGGACTACGATCCGTTCGACGAGACAAATGCCAATGGTCTGCTTACGGATGACCGAGAGCTTGGCGTTCACGTAGTGCGTGGGCTCCCCGGGGACGAGGAAGAACCGGGTCTCGAAGAAGTGCAGATCGCTGCGGGACATTGGGCTGAGTCGCTCCCCGTTGACGCGCAGCACCCAGGTCGACAGGAAGCGGGTGTCGAACGAGAAGAGCCCAGCCGGTGAACCCGGGGAAGGGGTGACATCGCCACGCACATCCGTGAGGAGGAACGTGTTTCCGTCCAGGATTCTGAGCGTCTTCTCGACCATTAGGAGCCGGCTTCCTCATGGACGAAATCCCGTGGGTGATGGCCGGTGGGCGGTCCGGCGAACAGCACCGTGGCGAGCATGTGCACCAGTCCCAGGTGGCCCTCGACCACAAGCGCGTTGCGGAAGAACAGCGGCACGAACCGTTCCTCGCCCCTGACCAGCCGGTCGAACGTATCGTTGTCGGTGCGCAGAACGGCGTCTGGCTCCGGCCGGGGGATTTCCGAATTTGGCCTGCGGACCCGGGCAGTCCCGCTCTCCAGGGTGACGAACCACTGTTTCACGACGGTGCCGGCCGACTCTGTCACGTCAAGGCGGACGGTGCCCGTGGGCTCCGGCGGAATACTCTTGACGGTACGGCTCTTCCCACGCTCCAGCATCTGGAGTGCGTCAGCCAGTTGGTCGCCCACTTGGCATCATCATCCTTCCCTCGCGTGCCACCTCGGCATGACCGTGACCAGCCCTCCGTCGGGCCCGCATCACCCGCTGCGCATGCCGCCCCTCAGATTCCGGACAGGGACGGGACGTGAGGCCCGAACGGGTACTGCCGGTCCAACGGCGAGATGGTGATCCACCGCAGGTCGGTGAACTCGGCGAGTGCCGCCCGGGAACCGAACCGACCCCAGCCGCTGGCCTTGACGCCGCCGAATGGCATCTGCGGCTCGTCGTGGACGGAGGTCCCGTTGATGTGGCAGATCCCGGCTTCGATCCGGCGGGCCACCTGCAAGGCGTTGGCCACGTCGCGGCTGAACACCGCGCTGGCCAGACCGAGCTCGGTGTCGTTGGCGACGTCAACGGCCTCGTCGACGCCATCCACCTCGATCACCGCAGCGACCGGCCCGAACGACTCTTCACTGTAGACCCGCATCTTCGGGGTCACGCCGCGCAGTACGGTCGGTGGGTAGAACAAGCCGTCGGCTCGGCCCCCGATGAGCACCTCGGCGCCATTGTTCTGGGCGTCGGCGATGAGCGACGCGACGTGGTCGACGGCCCGCTGGTTCACCAGTGGGCCGAGCTCGGTCGACGGTTCATGCGGATCGCCCATGGCCAGCCTGCCGGCGTGGGTCACCAGCTGGTCGAGAAACTCGTCGGCGACCTGGCGCTCCACCACAATCCGCTCGGTCGACATGCAGATCTGACCCTGGTTCATGAAGGAGCCGGCGACGGCGGCGCGTACCGCCGCCGGGATGTCCGCGTCGGCCAGCACCAGCATCGGCGCCTTGCCGCCGAGTTCGAGGACGGTGCGTTTCAGATGCCGGCCGGCCTTCTCGCCGATCACGCGCCCGACCGACGTCGACCCGGTGAAGTTGATGCAGCGGGTCTGCGGATGGCAGATCAACTCGTCGACAACGTCCGCCGCGTCGGCCGGTGCGTTCGTGATCACGTTGATCGCGCCGGGCGGCATGCCGGCGTCATGCAGGGCAGCGGCGATGGCCACATGGGTCGCCGGGGCCTCCTCGCTCGCTTTGAGCACCACCGTGTTGCCATATGCCAGCGGAAGCGCGACGGCTCGCATGCCGAGGATCAGCGGCGCATTCCACGGGGCAAGGCCGACGACCACTCCTACCGGCTGGCGGATGCCGAGCGCGGTCATGCCGGGCACGTCGGACGGGACGACGTCGCCGACGATGCCGTACGTCTGCGCGGCCGCCTCGATGAGCATGTCGGTGGCGAGCTTCAGGTTGAACTGGCCCCAGCTGAGCACCGCGCCGGTCTCCTGGCACATCGCCCCGACGATGTCGTCGCCGCGTTCGGTCAGCAGACCCGCGGCACGCTGCAGCACCTCGCGCCGTTGCCCCGGTGGCCACGTTCCCCAGGTAGCCCTCGCGGCGGCTGCCGCATCAACGGCAGCCGCCGCATCAGCACGGCCGGCGGCGGCAACCTCGGACAACGGCTTATTATCGACATTACGAACTTTTGTGGTCCTTCGCCCCGATTGGGCGGGTGCCCACCTACCGTCGATCAGCAAATCGACGGTGCGTATGGCGTCGGGCATGGCGACGCGGCCTCCCTCCAGTCGTGCGACACGACCTGTCGCTGCCACGGCGCGGCTCGACCCACCAGGGCAGCCAATGGCGTCGAAGTCCGACATGCTGACCGGAATAACCGAGTTACACCACTTCCAGTAGAATACTTCTCGGGGCGGCAGTGGGTGTGACTTCCGAAAGGAACCCTCCTCGTCAGAAGCCGCCACCGCCCGACGGAGCGCTCTGCGGGGGTTGCATTCGGGCGCGGTGGGTAGGACCGAGAATCGAAGCGAATCGAGCAGGCCCGCGAGATCGCCGAGGACGTCGACACCCGGTTGACGCAGCTGCTGCGCGAGGTGGCCACCGACCGAGGCCAGGCCCCTTCGCGGCAACGCATGCGTGAGGACGTACTGCGGGTGCGCACCTCCGCGGGTTACCGCGAGGAGCGGTGGGGTTGCCGCGCACGGCCGCGACAAAGCACGCCGCCGGCAGCCGTTAGCGAGGCAGCCCCTCAGTTGGCGCGTAGGACCCGGTTGAGAAAGTCGCGTGCGAGTTCGGTGAAGGCGTCGAGGTTGGTTTCCAGCAGGAAGTGTCCGGCGTCCCAGAGGTGAATCTCGGCGTTGGGTAGATCGCGGCCGAAGGCCGTCGCTCCGTCCGGGTGGAAAATCTCGTCGTTGCGGCCCCACACCGCGAGCAGGGGTATCTGGTTGGTCCGGAGGTACTCCTGCAGCCGCGGGTAGAGCTCACGGTTGGTGTGGTAGTCGCCGAACAGCCGCAACTGCACCTCATCGTTGCCTGGCCGCTGCAACCGCGCGTGGTCGATGGTCCATGTGTCCGGGGAGACCACAGTGGGGTCTGGTACGCCGTGGGTGTACTGCCAGATGATCGCGTCGAGGCCGAGCGCAGGCCGCAGCGCGGCCTCCGTCTGCGGATTCGGGTCATCGCCGTACGCCCAGATCGGCTTCCAAAACTCGGGCACGAATCCGGCCTCGTAGCCGTTGCCGTTTTGAGTGATGATGGCGGTCACCGGAGCGCTCGGCTGGAGCGCGAGCCGCCACCCGATCGGTGCACCGTAGTCCTGGACGTAGATGGCGTAGCGGTCGACGCCGATCTGGTCGAGTAACCCGGCGGTGAGGCGCGCCAAGGCGTCGAAGCTGTAGTCGAACTCTTCGACCCTCGGGCTGTCCGACTGGCCGAAGCCGAGGTGATCCGGCGCGATCACGTGGTACCGGTCGGCCAGCCTCGGAATGAGCTCACGAAACATGAACGAGCTGGTCGGGTAGCCGTGCAGCAGCACCACCGCAGGGGCGTCAGCGTCGCCTGCCTCCCGGTAGAACAGCTGCCGCCCCTCGACTGTGGCGTACCGGTGGAACACCCGCATCCCTAACCCCCATCGCCAGTAAGACTGGTTAGATACGCTACTGCTAGACTCCTAACCCGTCAAGGGTGGTGATGGCAGTTAGGGCTCGTGATGGCAGCATCGACCGACGAAGAACTTCTCCTGCTCATCCTCAACAGCACGCCACTCGTCGACGGTAAGCCGCAGGATCTCTTCAGCGACGCTACGGCGGCGCGTGCGACGCTGCGGCAACTTGGCGGCACCGGCACGTTCGAGGAGCTGAACGCTGTACGATCCGCCCGCTCTCTGCTGCAGGGCGTGACTCGCGGTGAGCTGACAGCCGACTGCCTCGCACCGCTCCTGGTCGGCGTACGCCAAGCTCCTTACTTGACGGCGACGCGCCTCGATTGGCGGCTCAGCGCCCCGGCGCATCACCAGTGTGTTGTACGGGCAGTGCTCACCTGGGCCAGCCTGCGCGAGAGCGCCCCCGGCCGCCTGCGGCCTTGCGCGAACGCCGAGTGCCGCCTCTTCCTACTCGATCGAAGCCGCGCCAACACTGCCCGCTGGTGCTCAATGGCAACCTGCGGTAACCGACTCAAAGCGCGGCGACACTACCGGAAGACACGAACGCAACCCTCATAGAGGTCCGGGTAAGGCGCAGCGCAGCCAGGCCGAGGCGGGCGGCACTCAACTCGGTAGCCCCTTCGTCGACGAGGGCTTCGGCAGCCTCGATCAGGAGGTACTCGATCAGTGCTCGACGCGCTCGATGCCCTGCGCTCCGGCGGCCGAACCGTCCGACTCGCCAGCCACGCGGAACTACGCAGGCGCATCCCATCGCGCCTACACGTGCGCAAAACCGCCACCGGCTCATCCGTGGTCATCGATGGTCGGATTCATGCACTGACCCGGAGGGTCCACCAGCTACCAGCGGCGGTACGCTTGGACGGTACTGTAGACCATCTGGTCAGTATTGGCGCGATTCATGATGGGTGGTCCGGTGGCTGAGGAGCGACGGACGCGGAACACTGAGCGCACGCGGCGGGCCGTGCTCGATGCCGCGACCCAGGTGATTCTGGCCAGAGGCGCCGCGGTCACCCTGGATCAGGTCGCCTCGGTCGCCGGTGTGTCGAAGAGCGGCTTGGTTCACCACTTCGGCAGTCGGGACCAGTTGGTGATCGCCGTGGTGGAAGACGTTCAGGAACGTTTCCGGGAGACGGTCCTCAGCTACCTCGACCTGTCGGAGAACTACCCCGGCAAGATGCTCCGTGCCTACGTTCGCGCACTCTGCGCTGGACGTTCGGATGCCGGAGCTGCGCACGACGTCACGTCAGCGGCGATTTGGATCGGTCTGCACGCGATCCCCGCGGTTGCCGCGGTAGCGGAAAAGCACAGTGCGTGGTGGAGCGAGCAGTTCGCCGTCGATGGGTTGAGCAACGAGCGCATCCAGATCGTGCGCCGAGCCGCCGAGGGCGTCGTCGTCGCCACCATGCACGGGGAAGAGGACGTAGTGAGCATCGCGACCGCGCGTCGCCTGCTGCTTGAGCTCGCCACTGACGGCACCTTTCCCACGCCCATCTGACGCGCTGGCGATCCTCTGAATCCCAGAAGACTGCGCTCTTTGACTTTGGCCTCGTGCAGCTCCGAGGTTTCGGGCTGCCGGCCGCGCCAGGCAGCCAGGATTGGGTCTGGCGTCGGGCAGCGGCGGGCCCCGCCGCCTGCGTGATCGCCTGTTCCTCCGCAGCCAATTCGGTGGCGCGGGCGGTCTCGACGCGCTCTGCGCGCCGGCCCAGGAGGTCGGTCAGTTTCGCTCTCACCCGATGCTGAGCTGAGGTTGGACCCAATCGGAGTAGGTAGCTGTCACCGATGGGAATTGCAACTGTTCCTGATCTAGGCCGCCACGGGAAGGCCGTGATCTCCACGCGAAGCGGTTGATGAAACGGATGCCGCAGGTCGAGACAGGCCCCGAGCTCGCGGCTTTCATCGCTGGTCAACCGCGTACAGGCCGCCCGAACCGGCGGGCTCGCACCGACAGCGACCAGCTCGCCTGCGTCGCAGTGCGCTGAGGGCGAGAGCTAAGGGGCTTTTACCGACGCGAAGGTGCCGCCAATGACGGAAGCCTTGTGCCGAGACGAAAGGATCCGCGATGCCCGTCAGCCAAGTCATCGAAGTCGCCCGACTGGACGCTCCCTACGACGAGTTCCACTCCGTCGAGGAGCTTTCGTTCCAGGTCGCGCGCCCGGAGACCTATGCACTCCGCGGCGCCAACGGGGTTGGCAAGACCTCGACGCTCGAGGTCATCGAGGGCCGCTGGATGACGTTGGCGGGCACGGTGCGTGTCTTCGGCAAGATCTCCGCGGACCGGCGCGCGGTGCGTTCCAGGGCGGGGATCAGGCTGCAGAGGAGCGGGTTCGCAGCCGACCTCACCGCCGCGGGAGTGTCAGGAAACGACCGTCAGCAGTCGAGGGCAGGGGTATGAAGTTGCGTCGAAGCGTGGCGGTCACCGTCGTCACCGGCATCGCCGCGACCCTGGTGGCGGCACCGGCGCAGGCCGATGGTCCGGCGACGTGGGTGGAATGGGGCGTGTGCCCCGAGGAGATCGCGATTGTCTCGCCGACGTTGCAGTGTGCGACGGTGTCGGTGCCGCTGGACTACCGGGATCCCGACGGTGTCGCAATCGACATTGCGGTGTCGCGGATCGCAAGTGCGAAGCCGGCTGAGCGCCGTGGCATCCTCCTGCTCAATCCGGGAGGCCCGGGCGCCTCGGGACTGGCGATGCCGGCTGACCTGGTCGGGTTGGGTCTGCCGAGCAGCGTGTCGGAGCGCTACGATCTGATCGGCATGGACCCTCGGGGGGGCGGGCTTTCGGCCCCGGTGAGCTGCGGCTTCACCGGCGAGCTGGACTATTTCAGCAACGTTCCGCCGTACGCGGTCGACGACGCGGCGGTTATCGAGCGGGCGAGGACCGCGAAGGCGGCCGCTGAATGGTGTGTGGCCAACGACACCGAGGGTCGGCTGCGGCATATCACGACCGCGAACACGGCCCGTGACCTGAACGCGATCCGTGCGGCGCTCGGCGAGGAGAAGGCCAGCTTTTACGGTGCGTCGTACGGGTCGGCCCTGGGCGCCGCGTACGCGTCGATGTTTCCGGACACCACCGACCGCGTCGTGATCGACAGCAACCTCGGCGACACTCACCTCGACTATGCGGCGCAGCGCCGGTTCGGCCTGGGTGTGGAACAGACGTTTCCTGACTTCGCCGCTTGGGCGGCGGCCCGGCACGGTGCCTACGGCCTGGGCCGTACCCCGGCGCAGGTACGCAAGACCTATTTCCGCCTCGCCGAACGGCTGGACGAGACACCGGTGGGCTACGTCAACGGGGCGGCCTTCCGGTTCACCACCTTCGCGGCCCTCTACGGGAAGGTCAATTATCCGGCACTGGCACAGGACTGGCAGTCGCTGCTCCGCGGCGAGGACGCGGCGGTCACCGGGGCGGGCGACCGTGTCGCGACGCCGGCGGAGGTGTTGCCCTGGGACAACTTCCTGTCGGCGTACCTCGCCGTGACCTGCAACGACGTCAACTGGCCCGAGGACGTTCGCACCTACCGGCACGCGGTCGCCAAGGACCGCAAGAGATACCCGATGTACGGCGCGGCCAGCGCGAACATCACCCCCTGCGCGTACTGGGCGCACGAGCCGTCTGAACCGCCGGTACGGATCAACGACAAGGGGCCGCGCAACGTGCTGATCGTGCCGAACCTACGCGACCCGGGCACGCCGCACCGAGGTGGTGAGCTGATCCGGGAGAAGTTCGCCAAACGCTCCCGGCTGGTAAGCGTCGACGGTAGCGGGCACGGCGTCTACGTGTACGGCGACAACGCGTGCGCGCTGAACGTGACCACGGCGTACCTGGTAGACGGCACAATGCCGAAGGACACCTCCTGCGGGCCCGCGACCCGCAGGCTCCACGCCGACGCCGCCCTTCGGCGCGCCGACACCCTCGGCCAACTGCATTGCCGAAGCGCCGCCACGTTCGGCGGGAAAGCGATCAAGGAGTACGCCTTGCCGGCAACGCGAGGTTGAGAGGCAGCGAAGAACCGGATCAGCATCGACCACGGTGCGGATCATGCGGGAGATGGCCGACACATAGAGGAGTTGCCCGCGATGGATGCATCGCAGATCGAGTTCGGTATCGACAGTTTCGGAGACCGTCCCCGTGATGACCGGGGGGAGATCGTGTCGCACGCGCAGGCGATCCGCGCGGCAGTGGCCGAGGCTGTCCTAGCCGACCAGATCGGCATCGATGTGGTCGCATTGGGCGAGCACCACCGGCCGGAGTACGCGATCTCCAGTCCGGAGACGGTGCTCGCCGGCATCGCGACCGCCACGGAGCGCATTCGGCTCGCGTCGGGGGTGACGGTGCTGTCTTCGGATGATCCGGTGCGGGTGTTCCAGCGCTTCGCCACGGTCGATGCGCTCTCCAACGGTCGCGCCGAGGTGATCCTAGGGCGAGGGTCGTTTACCGAGTCGTTCCCGCTGTTCGGGTACGACCTGACGGACTACGAAGTGCTGTTCGAGGAGAAGATCGACCTGTTTCACCGACTCCTGGACGAGAAACCGGTGACCTGGAAGGGCACCACTCGCGCCGCCCTGCAGAACGCGGACGTCTACCCGAAGACGGACTCGGGACGTCTGAACACCTGGGTGGGAGTTGGCGGTACGCCGCAGTCGGTGCTCCGCA
The DNA here is from genome assembly GCF_042898635.1 of Micromonospora sp. NPDC000442. NCBI lineage: Bacteria > Bacillati > Actinomycetota > Actinomycetes > Micromonosporales > Micromonosporaceae > Micromonospora > Micromonospora sp. NPDC000442. Next base: position 10,238 of record NZ_JBIAYZ010000034.1, read on the forward strand.
CGGCGCACTACGGGTTCCGGCTCATGCTCGCCATCATCGGTGGCGCACCCGATCGCTTCGCTCCGTACGTGGACCTGTACCGACGCGCGCACCAGCAGCTCGGCACGACCGCTGCGCCGGTCGGGATGCACTCGCCCGGCTTCGTCGCCGTGACCGACGAGGAGGCCAGGGAGCTGTTCTACCCCGGCTACCGGGAGATCCGCGACCGGATCGGCGCGTTGCGCGGTTGGCCGCCGCTCCAGCAGCGGGAGTTCGATGCCGACGTGGAGCACGGCTCGCTGTACGTCGGGTCGGTCGAGACCGTCGCGGCGAAGATCGCCCGCGCGATCCGGGTGTTGGACGTGGGCCGTTTCGACATGATCTACTCCGCCGCCGGGACGGTCGCCGCCTCCGCCCGGATGCGGTCGGTCGAGCTGTACGGCACGCAGGTCATCCCGCGGGTGCGTGAGCTTCTGGCCGAGCAGTCCACGGTCACCGCGCGGGGGGCACGATGACCTCCCAGGTCACCACCATCGGCATCCTGGGCGCCGGGAAGGTCGGCACCGTCCTGGCCCGCCTGGCCGTCACCGCAGGCTACCGCGTCCTTATCTCCGGCTCCGGAGATCCTGCGAGGATCGCCTTGACCACCGAGGTGCTGACCCCCGGCGCCACTGCCGGGTGGCCGACCGAGGTCGCGGCGGCCGCGGACGTGGTAATCCTCGCGCTGCCGCTCGGCAAGCACCGCGAGCTCCCGGCAGACGAGCTGAGGGGAAAGCTCGTGGTGGATGCGATGAACTACTGGTGGGAGGTTGACGGCCCCCGCGACACGGTCGTCCCGTCCGGTGTGTCGTCGAGCGATGCCGTGCAGCGGTACCTGAGCGGCACGCGTGTCGTGAAGGCCCTGAACCACATGGGCTATCACGATCTCGAGGACGAGGCTCGTCCGGCAGGGCAGTCCGGGCGCAAGGCGATCGCGGTCGCCGGCGACTCTTGCGAGGACGTTGCCTCGGTGTCACAGCTGATCAACGCCTTCGGATTCGACGCCGTTGCGATCGGCTCCCTTTCGGCCGGCGCCCGTCTCGAGCCTGGGACTGCTGCATTCGGTGCGAATGTCGAGGCCGCCGAGTTGCGAACCCTGACCGCGGCCTGCCGGGCTGGTGGCGCGCGAGGCCCCGCGGACACTGCCTCCGCGAGAACTTGAGGAGGACAGATGCGGTCAATCGTTCCCGACTATCTGACCGAGGTGCTTGGAGATGTCGAATCGGACACCTCCGGGGAGCCGGCGGGGTACATTCCGGAGCTCGCGACAGCTGATCCTGAGCGTCTCGCAGCGGTCTTCGTCACCGTCGACGGCACGGTCCACGGTGCCGGCGACGTCGATGCCGCGTTCACGATCCAGTCGATCTCGAAGCCTTTCGTGTACGCGATGGCGCTCTCCGATCGCGGCTTCGATCGGGTGCTCCCCAAGGTCGGGGTCGAGCCGTCCGGGGAGGCGTTCAACGAGATCTCCCTCGAAAGCGACACGGGGCGTCCCCGCAATCCGATGATCAACGCCGGCGCGATCACCGCTCACTCACTGGCCGGACGGGAGAACCTGAAGCCCGTCGAGCGGGTCGACCGCGTCGTTCAGGGGCTTTCGGCGTTCGCGGGCCGCCAGCTGACGGTCGATGAGACGGTGTGCGCATCCGAGATGGAGAGCGCGCACCGCAACCTCGCCATCGCGCACATGCTCCGCAGCCACGGCATCCTCACCGAGGACCCGAGGGCCGTCGTCGATGGCTACATCCGTCAGTGCTCGGTGCTCGTGACCACCCGGGATCTGGCGATGATGGCGGCGACGCTGGCCAACCGCGGGGTGAATCCCCTGTCGAACGAGCAGGTGGTGGACGGGGCAGTGGTGCGCCAGGTCCTGAGCGTCATGGCCACCTGCGGAATGTATGACGCCGCCGGCGACTGGGCCACACAGGTCGGCATCCCGGCGAAGAGCGGTGTGGCCGGGGGACTGATCGGTGCGCTCCCTGGTCAGCTCGGTATCGCCACCTTCTCGCCTCGGTTGGACCGGCACGGCAACAGCGTGCGCGGAGTGTCGCTGTTCGAGCGGTTCTCGTCCGACATGGGGCTGCATGTGATGGAGGTTCCTCCCGCGGCGCGCGCGATCGTGCGTTCCAATCGGGTACTGGGCGGCGGAGCGGACGCGACCCGGGTTCTCCGGCTGCAGGGCGGAATCCGCTTCGCGGGAGCCGAGCGGATCGTTCGCGAGTTCGTGGAGAGTTCCCCTTCGGAGCCCCGAGTGGTTCTCGACGTCTCGCTTGTGCACTCCATCGACGATGTGGCCCGACGAATGCTCCTGGAACTCGCCCGTCGGCTCACGCTCGACGGTCACGAGGTCTATCTCGTAGATCCGGAGACGATGATCCCGGACCCGGATCCCGGCGACGGTGGCCGACTCACGGTCATCGATTTCATTGATCACTTGCGAAAGGAAAGGACCCCATGACCGCGACGGGGATCGAGAAGCCCGATTTCACTGGGCTGCGCGCGTTGTACATCAACTGCACCCTCAGCCGTTCCCCTGGCCGTAGTCACACTCAGGGGGTGGTCGACCGCAGTGTGGCGATCATGGAGGCGAACGGGGTGAGTGTGGACCAGATTCGCGCGGTCGACCATGACATCGCTACCGGTGTGCGACCTGATATGACTGAGTATGGGTGGGATACCGACGAATGGCCCGCGTTGCTGGCCCGGGTGCTGGCGGCTGACATTCTGGTCATCGCGGGGCCGATCTGGCTCGGTGACAACAGTTCGGTGACCCGTCGGGTGATCGAGCGGCTCTACGGTTACTCCGGTGTGCTCAACGAGCAGGGGCAGTATGCCTACTACGGGCGGGTTGGTGGCTGTCTGCTCACCGGCAACGAGGACGGTCTGAAGCATTGTGCGATGAGTATCCTCTACAGCTTGCAGCACATCGGTTTCACTGTTCCGCCGCAGGCCGATGCGGGTTGGCTCGGTGAGGTGGGTCCGGGGCCGTCTTACCTTGACGAGGGTTCGGGTGGGCCGGAGAACGACTTCACCAACCGCAATACTGCGTTCATGACCTACAACCTGCTGCATCTCGCGTCGATGATGCGTCGTGCCGGTGGGTTCCCGGCCTACGGCAACCAGCGCACGGCCTGGGATGCCGGAGTTCATCCGGATGCCGCCAACCCGGAGTACCGCTGACCAGAAAAGATCGTCGATCAGCAGACCGGTGGTCCCCCTGGAAGTTACCGGCTGCGGGACACGACCATGACGACCGTCACCTTGTCGTGACAGGGCCAAGGATGTGAGTAGTGATGACAAGTCTGGCGATGATGAGTTGGCCGAGTCTGCGGGTCTCGGACTGGACCGATACCCGCGAGACCCTGCACATGTGGACGCAGATCGTGGGCAAGATCCGCATGGCGCATGCTCCGTTTGTCAATCACTGGTGGCAGGTGACCCTGTACGTGAGCCCGCGTGGGTTGACGACGTCGGCCATCCCGTACGGCACGGGGGCTTTCGAGATCGAGTTCGACTTCCTCGGTCATCGGCTCGACGTCCGTAGCAGCGACGGTGGCGCGCGGAGCCTCCCGCTGCGGCCGATGCCGGTCGCCGAGTTCTACTCGCGGGTCATGGCCATGCTCGGCGAGCTCGGGATCGAGGCACCGATCCGGGCGCGCCCCAACGAGGTCGATCCGGCGATCCCGTTCGCCGAGGACCACGAACACGCCTCCTATGACGGTGAGGCCGCCGTGCTGTTCTGGCGACAGCTGTTGCAGGCTAACCGGGTGATCGGTGAGTTCCGGTCGCACTACGTGGGCAAGGTCAGTCCGGTGCATTTCTTCTGGGGTGGGATGGACCTCGCCTGCACCCGTTTCTCCGGCCGGTCGGCCCCACCGCACCCCGGTGGTGTGCCCAACTGCGGGGACTGGGTCATGGTCGAGGGCTACTCCCGGGAACTGTCCAGCTGCGGGTTCTGGCCCGGCGGCGGCGAGGAGGGCGCCTTCTACTCCTACGCCTATCCCGAACCAGACGGATTCGCCGAGCAGCACGTCGGCCCCGACGGCGCGTACTTCAGCACCGAGTTCAAGCAGTTCCTGCTGCCCTACGAGGTCGCCCGCACCGCACCGGACCCCGACCGCGCGGTCGCCGAGTTCCTCCAGAGCACCTACGAAGCCGCCGCGAACCTCGGGCACTGGGACCGCTCCGCACTGGAGGACAACCCGTTGCGGTGGCACGACCGGAGCCCTGCTCGGTGAGGCCAGCAGTGTGACCGCACGATCGCCGCGTTACCCCCGCGAACACGAGTGGCGGTAACCGGTGGTACGGCCGATGGTCGAACTGCGCGACGCGCTGGGAGACGCAACTGCTCGCCGGACACGTCGCAAGCGATCTCTGATCGGACCGGCGTGCCCGGTCGGCCCGTATCGGGGATGAGATCCGAGGGAGGAAATATGGTCGTGAATGTGAAGGATGCCCCCCACTCATCGCGTTCGGGGCCGCGTACACGGCGTCATGCCTCTGCCCGCGCGGCGAGGGCCGTATTCATTGCCGCGAAGCCTGACTCGGTTGAGCGCAACACGCCGGGCATCATCATCACGAGCAGTCCGGAGAAGCGTTCTGACTGGGTGAACCGGGTCGAGTCGGTGGTGAGCGGTTCGATGTCGAAGGAGTGCGCGCCGTCGAAGATGCCTGGGATGAGCAAACGGCCGAGCCACGCGAGCCGCCGCTCGGGCTCGACGGCGGTGACGGTGGGAGTGAAGCGGCGCGGCTTAGCCCCGGGAAGTGCGATGGTCACCGCCAGCCGAGATCCACGGGTCAGGCTGCCATCAAGGTTCGTGATGAATGGGTTCCATTCCGGGTACGCAGCGGCGTCGGTGAGGATCGCCCATACGCGATCCGCGGGCGCGGCGATGTCGATCGTGTGGCTGAGGGTAGGCATGATCGTCCTCTCGTGGTCTGGCCTGAGGGCGACTCAGTGGCCAAATTGGTTGTGCGACATGGTGTCGCATAGTTTCAGGTTATTTCGGGGATGAAGTCTGGCGATCCGAATCGCCGTCAGTCATCGTCGGGTCACCAGACTCGCACCCGTGGCGACAGTTCGCGTCAGTGGAAGCTACTGAGATCTCGACCGGTCGCACCGTGCCGGCAAGTTATCTGAGCACGGCCGACGCTACTGTAGCCCGCGACCTGCTCGAGCACGCGTCAGCTGCCAGTTCGGAGCGCCAAAGCATGTGTGGCTGAAGCTGCACGACCAGCAAGCCAAGCACGAAGGTGAGCTGCGGGCTGCCCTCGCCGAGGTTCGCGGGACCGTGGGCGTGGACGACAAGGCGAGCATCCTGCGGGTCCTCGATGTCGTCCGGGTGGAGGCGGCACGTCAAAGAACACCGGCGGGACAAGCCAACGACATTTCCGCAGCGTCGTTGCGTGGCGCTCTGATTGACAGCTGCACGAACCGACCGATCAGACGAGGGGCGCAGGCGGCAATCGCCGAATCGGCCGCCCGGCACCACTCGGTCCGCGCGGCACCGCGGCGCTCGTTGGCCCTCACGAACGTGCACTGTCGGTGGCAGCGGAGCGTTCCGAGTTGGATACAGTAGCCGCAAACCGCATGCTGTCCGCTGACGACATTGCTACCTTGCCGCCGATGGCGAGGCGAAGGTACGTGGCGAGAGGCGCTGACGGCGGCTACCGGATCTGGGACAACCGGGCCTGCCAGTGGTGGGGCGACCTATATGAGCTCTGCCCAGACGAGTTGCTCAATGAGCTGAATGGCGCCCGTGACTACGCCAAGATCACGGCGCTGCTCCGGAAGTACCGAGCGCAGAAGCGGTAACGCCGTACATCGCCCGCCGGAGGGACAACCGGTCGTCGTCGCGGAAGCGTGGCCGGGCGCACGGGCCGGTGCTACGCAGGGGTGTCGTCTTGCCGGGCCGGCCCGAAGAGAGTCATGACGAGCGCCACGGTGCTGAAGAAGCCAGATCCCAAGGCCAGCAGAAGCGAGGGCACGAAGGCAGATGGCGGTGGCACCCAGCCACCAAGCACCCAGGGCAGCGTGACAAGGACGACGACCGCTGCCGTGGAGGTGACTTCGTTGACAACGAACGCCGTCGAGATGGCTGAGCTGCCGCGGGCGACTACACGGTAGGTCGTGTCGGCAGTTGAGGCAACCAGCAGGACCGAGAGCGCGATGAAAGTAAGAGCACCCCATATCGGCTCCAGGCCGGCGAGTGTGAGGGACACGATGAGCGGCACGGCCAAGACCAAGAAGACCCACCGCACTCCAGAGCGGAGGTAACGGTCGGCCGCAGCTGCGCCCCGGCGGGTCTTGTGCAGGTCGGAGTCGAGGTAGAAAAAGATTCCAATGAGGAATGTGCCGACGAGCGTGCCAGCAACTTGTGCCATAGTCACAAGAAAATCGTCGCTAATTTCTCGCATCGCGACCGACTCCACCCCAGCATGGAAGATGACCCGACAGCAGTCTCTCGGTCACCATACGGCCGACCGAGGAGGGCGTGTGCGCATTCGCAGTCTCGGCATTCGGAGGTGCCAGGTCCATGCGTTCAGGCGCGAGTTAGACCCGAGCTGCTCACCGCAGCCCGGCAGCTGCTGAACCAAATGGGCATTAGTACTTCAGCCGCACCTGGTGGAGGTGGAGCCTCGCGGCGGGCGGATCGTCGCACCAGCGGCGGGGCAGATACAACTGCCGGTCGATCAACGTGCGCCCCGCCAGGCTCGGGTAGGCGAGGAACACCCCCGAGCTGGCAGTTCTCCGTCCGCCCGGCCGTCCCGGAGTACTGACGCGGCACCCCAGCCGACTTGATCGCCTTCTTCAGGCAGCCGGTCTCGTCGACGATCAGCACTCGGTCGTCATGGCCGAGGTGCTCGGTCACATGGGCAAACAGGTCGCCGCGAACAACATGTCACCGGCGGCCTCGGTCAGGGTCCAGCCGTTCCTGCTCGCCAGCGGCGACAGCAACCCAACCAGGTACCTCAGCGCCTGCCGGCGCGGCTCCGCACGCCCGGCCCTGCCGGGTACTGTGTGCCACACACCCCGCTTCTCGAGGTGCAGTCGGCGCTCGACAGACTGACTTGGGTGGAGATCGACCGCCAGCGGTGAGCCGGTCAGTACCCCCTGTTCGTGACGCGAGCGGATGTCCCGGGGCGGCGATAGACTTGTCCCGCGTAATCGCTGGCAAACGCACCCGAGAGACGGTCTATCTGGTGGCGTCTCTGCCCACCACCCACGCCCAACCTGCTAACCTGCCGGAATGGGCCCGCCTTGAATGGCGATCGAGAACCGGCTGAATTGATCCGCGATGTGACCTTTCGCAACGGCGCCCCACCTGGCGCCGATTTTGGCATTGTCACCACTGGAGTGTGTGGATCGTGCGGCTGACACTGAGAAAGAAGCGCCCGTCCCGGCGCGTCGCGCGCTCAGAACCACGACGAGGAACATCGATATGACTGATTCGATGAAAGCCGTTGTGCTCGCTCGTTTCGGAGGGGCCGATGCTTTCGAGCTGCGCGACGTCTCCGTACCGCGAGTCGAATCCCGCCAGGTACGGGTGCGCGTCCATGCGACGGCCGTCAACCCGCTCGACTTTCAGATCCGTCGCGGAGACTACGCGGATTATGTGCCGCTCCCGGCGATCATCGGGCACGACATCTCCGGCGTGGTCGAGGAAGTCGGATCCCACGTGAGCGAGTTCCGCGTCGGTGATGCGGTGTACTACACGCCCCGGATCTTTGGCGGCCCCGGCTCCTACGCCGAGCAGCACGTCGCCGACGTCGACCTCGTCGGTCGGAAGCCGGAAAACCTCACGCACCTGGAGGCGGCGAGCCTGACCCTCGTCGGCGGAACTGTCTGGGAGGCCCTGGTGACGCGAGCTCAACTCATCGTGGGGGAGACGATCCTCATCCATGCAGGCGCGGGCGGTGTCGGCACGATCGCGATCCAGATCGCGAAGGCGATGGGCGCACGAGTGATCACCACCGCGAAAGCCGCCGACCATGAGTTCGTGCGCTCTCTCGGGGCGGATGCGGCGATCGACTTCACTTCGACGGACTACGTCGAGGCCGTGGCCGAGATGACGCGAGGCAAGGGGGTCGATGTCGTCTTCGACACGATCGGTGGCGAGACGCTCACGAGAAGCCCGCTGACGCTTGCCGACTTCGGACGCCTCGTCAGCATCGTCGACATCGCGCACCCGCAGAACCTCATCGAGGCGTGGGGCAGGAACGCCACCTATCACTTCGTCTTCACTCGACAGAACCGAGAAAAGCTGGACGCGCTCACCACGCTGGTCGAGCGCAGTCTCGTTGAGCCGATCATTGGCGCGACTCTTCCGCTCGCTCGAATGGGCGAGGCTCATGAGCTCCTGGAGAACAGGAGGTCGTATGCACTCCGCGGCAAGGTCGCGATCGATGTGGCGGGTGAAACTGTTGCGCTTCCCCCTCGCATCTCGTAGCGGAATGCGCCAGGCACTCGGGCGATGATCGCGGTGGGTCAACTCCGCCCCGACAGCCTCTGCCCTCGGCGGTGAAGTCGCGTTGCACGAGGTCGTCATGGACCGGTGGGCCGAACTTGCGGCCCATGCCGCGTTTCTTGCGCTTGCCGGAGGCCGCTCCACCAGCCGTTACCGGAGCAGATCCGCCACGCGGGACGGTCGGCCATCGTCCGCCCAGCGTCGCGGGCTCCGTCGACCAGGACGCGCTCACCGCTCATGAGCCGCGATCACGAGTAATGAGGTCAGGCTGCCGAACGCGGCTGGTAGGACGGGCGCCGACGCTCGGCCTTCGCAAGGGCTTCGGCCGTATGTGCATGTCTGGTCAGGGAAGCGGCAGATCCTTGAGCTGTCGGCGCGAGGTGATGCCGAGTTTGCGGAAGATGCTGCGCAGGTGCGCTTCGATGGTGCGTGGGCTCAGGAACAACTGTGCGGCGATCTCCCGGGAGGTCGCCCCGGTGGCGACCAATCGGGCGATGTGCAGCTCGTGAGTGGTGAGGGCGTGGGCCGGCTGGGTGCTGCGTTTGCGTGGGTGTTCACCGGTGGCGCGCAACTCGCGGGCGGCCCGGCCGGCGAACGCTTCTACACCCATGTCCGATAGCAGTTGGTGGGCGGTGCGGAGGGTCTTACGCGCGTCCTGGCGGCGGCCTTCGCGGCGCAGCCACTCGCCGTAGACGAGCTGTGCACGAGCCGCCTCGCTGGCCATCCGGGACTTTCCGAGCCGTTCGATCGCCTCGCGGTAGTGCTCCTCGGCCTCGGGTCCCGTGCTGGTCAGCGCTCGTGAGCGCGCCGCCAGGCCGAGCGCCCATGAGGTGCCGCACGCATCTGCGAGTGAGGTGAACTGCTCCAGTGCGAGCGCCGCTCGTGCCGGGTCGCCGGCACGGACGGAAGCCTCGATGAGCTCGGGTAGGCCCGCGCTGCTGATCGACTGTTCGTCGGACCTGCACGCCCTCGTCGCCGCTTCCTGCGCGACCGAGTAGTTGCCCGACCCGTTGTGGAGCACCGCCATCGCGTACTGAGCCAGGGAGACATCCGTACCGCCGTCGGGGTAGATGTCCTCTTGAGCAATGATGGCGTTGAGCGCGGTGGTCTCGGCCTGGTCGCCACGCCAGGCGTGGAGAATGACGCGAGCATGGTGCAGCGGCACGCCCCCGGTCGCCTGTGTGATCACCGTGGCCTCGGTGGCCAGCTCGTCGGCGTGGGCGAGATCGCCCATCAGGACCGATGTGATGGACAGGAAGTTGAGTGCGGCGGGGAGCGTCGCCAGCGCGCCGGCCTCACGAGCGAGCTGGACGTTGCGGCTGGCCAGTACATAGAGCAGCTCGTCGTCGAGGACCGCCACGGCGTTGCGGCCGGCCAGCCACAGCCACCGGTCGCTCTGGCTGGACTGCACAGATTCTGCCTGCGGGCCGTCGCGGAACGCTTCCAGCGCGAGCCGTAGCCCCGGCACTCCCGCCACATAGCCCCTCGTCAGGGTCGTCGCGAGCCCGTCGAGGAGCAGGTCCACCGGTCGCGGCGGCGCCTCGGGTGCGGGGGCGACCAGGGCCGCTTCGGCGATGCGCACCGCGTCGCCCCCTCCGTTGATGATCGCCGCATCCAGCGCATGTAGGTAGGTCTCGCGGGACAGTGCGGCGTCCAACGGGGCGAGTGCCTTGGCGGCATCCATCAGCATGCCCGGCACCTCGGTGCCTCGGGTCAGGTGGAAAGCGATCTGGGCTCGCAACAGGTCGAGATGCGCGCGTTGCAGGGGATCCAGCGGCCCGAGCGGCGCCGCCGTGAGCAGTTCCAGCGCGCTTTCGGACGCGCCGGCCTCGTGCTTGGCGCGGGCGGCTTCCAGCGTCCGCCGGGCACGGGTGGCGGGATCGGGGGTGAGGGTTGCCGCGCGCTGTAGGAACGCGGCCGCGGCGGCCAGCCCGCCACGGGCCCGTGCCCGGTCCGCCGAGCGTTCCAGCTCCGCGGCGGCTTCCTCGTCGGTGCCCAGGACCGCTTGTGCGCGGTGCCAGGCGCGCCGGTCCGGGTCGGTCTGCGGGTCGGTGGCGGCGGCCAGGGCGCCGTGGGCGCGGCGATGGTCGGGTGGCGTGGCGGCCCGGTAGACCGCCGAACGCGCCAACGGATGACAGAACCGCAACCGGATATCGATCTCGAGCAGTCCGGCGGCTTCTGCGGGTGCGGCCGCCGCGCGGGCGATCCTCAGCTCCGCGGCGGCGCGCCACAGCAGCGCCACGTCGCCGGTCGGCTCGGCGGCGGCAACCAGCAGTAGCAGCTGGGTGTCGGGGGGCAGATTGCCGGAGCGGCGCCGGAATTCGTCCTCGACGCGGTGCGGGACGCTGAGGGTGTCGGGCAGTTCGAACCCGCCGGCCAGCTGCATGGGCGGCGTGCTGCGGGGGAGTTCCAGCAGCGCAAGCGGGTTGCCGCGTGCCTCGGCGACGATCCGGTCACGGACCCTGTCGTCCAGCGGGGTGCGCACCGCGGCCGCCAGCAGCGCTTCGGCATCGGTCTCGCCGAGCCCGTCCAGGCGCAGTTCTGGCAGTCCGCAGAGCGGGTGACCCTCGCTCGTGCTGGCGTCACGTAGCGCGAAGACCAGAGCGATCCGCTCGGCTGCCACCCGGCGTGCCACGAACGCCAGGACCTGCGCGGAGGCCTCGTCCAGCCATTGGGCGTCGTCGACGAGGCACAGCAGCGGCTGTTCCTCGGCGATCTCGGCGAGCAGGTTGAGGGTGGCCAGCCCGACCAGGAACCGGTCCGGTGCCGCTCCGGCGCGTAAGCCGAGCGCCACGCCGAGGGCGGCCTGCTGCGGTTCGGGTAGCGCATCCGTGTGGTCAAGCAGTGGCGCGCACAGCTGGTGCAGACCGGCGAACGCGAACTGTGTCTCGGACTCCGCTCCGACCGATTGCTCGACTCGGAACCCCAAGGGAGCCGCGGTGTCGCGGGCGTGCTCCAGGATCGCGGTCTTCCCGATGCCCGCTTCCCCGCGCACCACGAATGCCCCGCTGCGTCCGGTCTGTGCCTGAGCGAGTAGGTGTTCGACGGCCTCGCGCTCTGCACGCCGGCCCAGAAGGTTCGCCAGTTCGCTCTCACCTGAGTCCGTCGGCAGCGTACAAGGAGCTAAGAACTAGGTGATTATCACCGACGCGAACCGCGGCCGCCAGAGCAGGGTCTCAACCGTGGCCGAGTGGCCGGGTGGCCGGCGCCCGCCGGCGCTGTTGCTGGTCCTGGCAGGCCGCAGGCAGCGACCATCCACCTCGCGCCACGGTGACGACCGGCGACGACATCAGGGGCTCCGACGGACTCGAAGGTGCGGCCACTGCTGCCAGCCTGACAACGAGGCAAAAACCGCACCAGTTAAGGACTTCTGGTGAGTGCGAAACGCGTCATCCACGGACGGAACTTCCACCGACGCCCAGCCGCCGCCACTGCTGCGGGCCTGACCACACGGCAACGACCGGCAACGAGGGTTGCTGGGGTGATCGGCATGGGCAGCCCCAGCGCGTATCTGCGGCTAAGTGGTGGAGCGCGTCAGACGACCGCCCCTCAGCTAGCCAAATGATTAGACTGCACAGCAGCACAACTGCTTTGTCGAACCGACCATCTGGACTGTAGGCTGTGTGCGACAGCCCACCCGACCAGTGATCAGGAACCTTCATGAATGACGCCGCCCCCAAGGCCACCGCCAGGAGCTGGATTGGTCTTGCCGTCTTGGTCCTGCCTCTGCTGCTGATAGCCATCGATGGCACCGTCCTGATCCTGGGTTTGCCCGCCATCTCCGCTGAGTTGAGCCCCACGGGTGTCGAACAGTTGTGGATGATCGACATCTACTCGCTCGTGCTCGCCGGTCTGCTCGTGGCCATGAGCACCCTGGGTGATCGCTTCGGTCGTCGACGCAACCTGCTCATCGGCGCGGTCGTCTTCGCGACCGCATCCGTGACCGGCGCGTTGGCCACATCGCCGTTGATGCTGATCGGTGCTCGTGCTCTCCTGGGCGTGGGCGGTGCGATCATGATGCCCTCGACGCTGTCGCTGGTGCGCAACATGTTCCTCGACCGGCAGCAGCGCCGTTATGCGATGGCCGCATGGGCAGCGATGGCTTCGGTCGGCGCGGCGGTCGGACCGATTGTCGGCGGCTGGGTCATCGAGACATTCAGTTGGCAGGCGGCGTTCTTGATGAACATCCCGGTCATGCTGCTTCTGCTCATGCTCGGCCCGTTCCTACTGCCAGAGAGTCGCAACCCCGACCTAGGCAAGATCGATATCAGCAGCGTCGTGCTCTCCTTCGTGGGCATGATCGGCGTGGTCTACGCCATCAAGGCCCTCACGGGCGGCAGGGACACCGCTCTCGGGATCGCTGCTCTCGTCCTCGGCGTGACCGCAATCGCCCTCTTCGTCCGCAGGCAACTCACGCTCTCCGCTCCGCTCCTGGATGTCAGGCTGTTCAAAGTGCGATACTTCCGCGGCGCCGTCGTCGCGGATCTGCTGTCGATCTTCGCGATGGTCGGCGCGCTGGTGGCACTCATCCAGTACCTCCAGCTTGTACTCAGCCTCAACCCGCTCCAGGCGTCCATCTGGCTCATACCCCAGGCGATATTCGCCGCTACCGCCGCATTTGTTGCGGCAGTGGTGGTCAAGCGCCTCCTCCCCGCCTACGTCATCACCGCCGGACTCCTGATCGCCGCTGTCGGCTTCGGGCTGACCAACTTGCTGTCGCCGACATCGAGCCCCGCCCTGATCGCCGCGTCTCTCGCGTTGGTTTCGCTGGGCGCCGGCATGGGACTTGCTTTGAGCAACGACATCATCATGAGCTCCATCAAGCCCGAACGTGCGGGACAGGCCGCCGCGACCTCGGAGACCGCGTACGAGGTCGGCACGACATTGGGAACAGCCGTACTGGGTGGGATACTCGTCGCCTGGTACACCAGGGTGGTCACCGCCGGAACCGATGCGCTCAACCTTCCGGCGTCCATCGCCGAACGGGCGTCCTCGACGATGGCAGAGGCCCTGCTGGTAGCGGGCGAGGTCGGTGGCGATGACGGGGCGGCCATCCTCGAGGTCGCCGAGTCCGCCTTCACCGACGCGATCATCGTCACCGGCATAGCCGGCATCGGGATCATGGTCCTCACGGCGATCTGGGCCCTTGTCACGCTCCGAGGCGCGGCTGCGAACACGGATCTCGCCGCAGAACACGAACGCGAACTCGTGTCCTGATCCGGGGGCCCCGCCACCTACGCTTGTGCCGTACTGCAGAACGCTCGGTCAGTAACGTCGTCCATGTGCGGCGGGTGGTCTGGTGTGGCTGAGGGGCGACGGACGCGGAACAACGAGCGCACGCGGCGGGCCGTGCTCGATGCGGCCACTCAGGTGATTCTGGGCGAAAGGTGCCGCTGTCACGCTGGATCAGGTTGCACGAGGACGCGGCGAGCATAGCGACCGCTCGTTGTCTGCTGCCCGAACTCGCCACTGACGGCACCTTCGCCACGCCGATCTGACGCGCTGGCATTCTGAGACTGCGCGAGAGCGCCGCCCCGGTCAGGCCGCGGCAGTTCTTTGAGCTGCCGGCGGAAGTGATGTCGAGTCTGCGGAAGATATGTGTAGGGCGGCCCGAAGTTGATGGCGGTCAGCCGGAGCGCCACCTGCTTCTCCGCGCACCACGAACGCCCCGCTGCGTCCGGCCTGTGCCTGGGCGAGAGGGTGTTCGACGGCGACGCGCTCTATGTACCGGCCTAGAAGGTCGGCCAAGTTCGCTCCCACCCGAGTGTGGGGTGAGTCTGTCGGTGTCGGAGTAGGCCGTTGTTGCCGACGCGGATCGTTCTTACTCCTGATGCGTACCACATTCACAATGCCGCGTTCTGCGCACGGACGACTGATGATTCGGATGCCGCGGTCGAGAGCGGCTTCGAGCAGGCGGCAGCGCGCTGACGGTGACAGCTAAGGGGCTTATACCGACGCGAAGATGGCGGCGCTGACGGGAACATGGTGTCAGACGAAAGGAACCGCGATGTCAGCCAGACCCGTCGACAAGCAGCTGTCCGGCGGGGAGAAGCGGCGATTTGACTTCGCCACCGCTGTGTACGGACGGCCGGAGCTGATCGTCCCTGGCCGCGACGTTGGTGATGATGCTCGCCTTCGCGATCGCCACTGCCGGAGTTCACGAACTGCCCGGAGCATGCACAGGTCACCGCGTTTCCGCTCAGTCTGGGTGTGGTCGCCGTGGCCAGTTGGGTCGGATCACCGGCACCGAGAGCCTTGCGCTGCTGAAACGGATTCTGCCCGGAGGTTCGGCTACCGAACCGGTCGTCAACGCCTGGAACGGCGGAGTCCCACTCGCCGACTCCATGCTCCGCAACCGATGACAGAAGGGAAACGATCATGGGATTCATCGCCGTCGGGAACGAGAACAGCACCCCGATCGAGCTGTACTACGAGGATCAGGGTGCAGGTCAGCCGGTTGTCCTCATCCATGGGTATCCGCTGAACGGCCACAGCTGGGAGCTCCAGACACGCGAGTTGCTCGCTGCCGGGTACCGAGTGATTACCTACGACCGCCGCGGCTTCGGGCGCTCGTCGAAGGTTGGTTCCGGCTACGACTACGACACGTTCGCCGCTGACCTGAACACCGTGCTGGAGACGCTCGACCTGCGCAACGTCGTCCTGGTCGGGTTCTCGATGGGCACCGGTGAGCTGGCCCGCTACGTCTCGCGGTACGGCCACCAGCGGGTGGCGAAGCTGGCGTTCCTCGCCTCACTCGAACCGTTCCTGGTCGCCCGTGACGACAACCCACAGGGCTTGCCGCAGAAGGTCTTCGACGGGATCGAGGCCGCGGCGAAAGGTGACCGCTACGCCTGGTACACGCAGTTCTTCTCGGACTTTTACAACCTCGACGAGAACCTCGGCAGCCGGATCAGCCAGGAGGCTGTCACCGGCAGCTGGAACGTCGCCGTCTCCAGCGCGCCGGTGGCGGCCTACGCCGTCGTGTCATCCTGGATCGAGGACTTCCGCGAAGACGTCGAGGCGGTCCGTGCCAGCGGCAAGCCGGCCCTGATCCTGCACGGCACCGCCGACAACATCCTCCCCATCGACACCACCGCCCGGCGTTTCCGCCGGGAACTTCCCGACGCCGAGTACGTCGAGGTCGAAGGCGCCCCACACGGGCTGCTCTGGACCCACGCCGAAGAGGTCAACGCCGCCCTGCGCACCTTCCTGGGCTGAGCCGACGGGAAGGGGCAACGCGCGAAGACTAGGGGAAGGAACCACCTGTGGGCGAGACGCCGATGTCGGCACGGAACGACCTGCTCATCGTCGACGACCTCATGCTGCTCCTGATGGGCGACGACGGCACTTCCATCCAGGCGGCGGGCACCCTGTATTACACGCTTGGCGGCGCGGTGCTCACCGAACCCGCGCGGCTCAATCGGATCCAAACCGACGGCTCCGGGGAGTTGAACGGCCCACAGGTCACCCCGGCGGGCGAGGGTCCGTTGCCCGACCCGCTGCTGCAGTCCGCCTACGACACCATCGCCGAGAAGACCCAGCGGGTACAACCGCTGCTCGTCACGCTTGGCACCGACCTTGGCGGGAAGTGGTCGACCGGCTCGTGGCCCGCGGCCTGCTTCGTCGTGAGGAGACGCGGGTGTTGCGAGTGTTCCGCACCACCCGGTGGCCTGCGGCCGACGGGGCGCACGAGGCGCGGCTGCGAGCGCGGATTCGCCGGATCCTGGAGGCAGGTGAAGCTCCCGATCCCCGCACCTCGGCGATCATCGGGCTGCTCTTCGCCAGCGGCGCCATGCCCTCGCTGCGGCCCCCGTTGCCCTGGACGTCGACGACGGTGACCCGGGCCAGCGAGATCGCACGGGGCCATTGGGGACCCGGGACGGTCGCCACCGCGGTGACTCGCACAGCAGCGGCGATCGTCGCCGCCAGCACCGCCAGCGTGGCAACTACCAGCAGGTGAGCGCCGACCGGCGAGAGGAGCACTCCATGACCGCACCGAACCAGGGGCTCGAGTCTGATCAGCCGCTGTCCGACCGGCCTCGTCGGCGGCGATGGCTCTGGATCGCCTCCGGCGTCGTGCTGGTGCTCGTGGCCGCGATCGGTGTCGGTGCTGCGGTCTTCCAGTTTGGCCTGCCATGGTGGATGGGGGAGGGAGATCGCAATCACAAGTACGAAAGCGACGTCGGCTCCCAGCGCTACCAGGTTCACCTGCCGCCACAGTACGACGGCACGACCCGGTTGCCGGTGATCATGGCGATCCACGGGTGCGGGATGTCCGGGTACGGGTGGAACTCGATGAAGTTCACGACGCAGTTCAACGATCTGGCCGACCGTGAGGGCTTCATCGTTGTCTATCCGACGCAGCGCATGTTCCGCAGCGCGATCAACTGCTGGAACTCGGGTGACCCGCGGGAACAGCACCGCTACGACGGAGAACCCGCGCTGCTCGCAGGCGTGGCCCGGAAGGTGGTCGAGGAGTACAACGCGGACCCGGACCACGTGCACGTCGCCGGCGCGTCGTCCGGTGCGGGGGCCGCCGTCATCCTCGCGGCGACCTACCCCGACGTCTTCGCGACCGCGACGTCGGTCGCTGGAGGCGAGTACGGGCTGAACCAGGTGGACCCGGACGACCCCGGCGGCACCCCGCCGGACTACACCGCACGTCAGGCGTGGTCCCAGATGGGCGACCGGGCGCGGCAGGTGCCGCTGCTCGTCATCCAGGGCGAGGAGGATGACGTCGTCCCACCAATCGTCGCCACTCGCCTCGTCGAGCACTGGACCGCGGTGAGCGACCTCGTCGACGATGGTCTACTCAACGAGAGTTTGGACCTTGTCGAAGAGACGACGACGGTGCCCGCGGAACCGGGCAGGCACTCGTACACGCACGCCACCATCACCACGCCGGACGGCACGTCTGTCGTCGAGTCGTACCTCGTCCACGATATGGGGCACGTCTGGCCAGGCCCTGCCGGCGATGGCCTCTTCACCGATCGCGCAGGCCCGGACGCCAGCGCCATCGTCTGGGACTTCGCCCAACGTCACCCGAAAGGCTCACCGGAAACTGGGCGGTGATGCCTGGCTGGCGCAGCGTGAGCATGCTCGGAGTCTGCGTGACTGAGCGTGAAGGCTGTAACCGTGGGAGGTTGATGACCGTGCGCTGTGGTGGTGACTGAGATTTCGATCCAGAGGGTGAGCGGCTCGCGGAGGTGGCTCGGGACGCCGCGCGTTCGGCGGGTCTGCGCGTCCCCACCGGCCGCGCAGACCTGGCCGCCGTGCCCGGGGCCCTCGTCGACCTGCTTCGTCAGCTCGCCGAGGCGGCGGTGTAGAACGCGCTCGGGTCCCCGGCGAGGGATGCCTTGACGTAGGCGCTCCATTCGTCGGCAATGACCTCGAGCTTGTCGGCCTCGATGCCATCGAGTGCGGCACGGACCACGTCGGCGGGGGCCATCTTGTCGCCGTCGTAGCCGGCCGCCATGTCGGTGTCGGCAGCGCCCAGGTGCAGCCCGGTCACGAGGGTGCCCTGCTCGGCGAGTTCGATGCGGATGCCGTTGGTCAGGCTCCACTCGGCTGCCTTCGCCGCGCTGTAGGCGTTGGCCCCGTCGTAGGAGAACCATGACAGTGCGGACAGGGCGTTGAGAATCCCCCCGCCGCCGTTGCTGGCGAGCACCGGCGCGAACGCCCGAACCATGCCGAGGGTGCCGTAGAAGTGCGTGTCCATTTCCAACCGGATCTTGCTCAGGTCGCCGCTGACCAGGTTTGCCCCGGTGGCGAGTCCGGCGTTGTTGATCAGCAGGGTGACGTCGGGGGCGGCGGCCGCCGCGTCCGCCACCGACTGCGGGTCGGTGACGTCCAGGCGCAGCTTCTCAACGCCAGCGATGTCGATCAGTTCCGGGTTGCGGGCCGTGGCATACACCCTGGTCGCGCCACGCTCCAGCAACTGTTGGGTGAAGTGCTTGCCAAGTCCACGGTTGGCGCCCGTGACGAGCGCGACCGAACCAGAAATACGCATGGGATGCCTCCACAGGCTCAAGATGTTTCGTTGCGGGGGCTACGCTAGAACCTGACGCTGACGTTAGAGGCAAGTGCTGTGTCTGGCGTCACCAGTTGAGGGGGAGAAGTCGTGCGGATCGGTGAACTCGCGACCAAGACCGGGGTGTCGGTGCGAGCGCTGCGCTACTACGAGGAACAAGGACTACTGACCAGCACGCGCAGCAACGGCGGTCAGCGTCACTATGGCGACATGGCGGCCGACCGGGTGCACCTGATCCAAATGCTGTACGGCGCAGGCCTGTCCAGCAAGACGATCCTGGACCTCCTGCCCTGCGTCGACGCGAAGGTCACCACACCGCAGTCCCGAGCCATGCTGAACGGCGAGCGCGACCGCATCGACGAGCAGATCACCCGACTCATTGAGGTCCGGGACCGGCTCGACGCGGTCATCGCGCTCAGCCTGAGCCCGGCCAGTGGCTGCACTACGGTGGACACCGTCACCGCGGCGGCGTAAACGCATACCAGCGGCCGCGCGGTCACTTCAGGACGTGCCGCCGCCGACGATACCGGCCCTGCACCTTCATGCAGCGTCAAGGACCAGACGCGCCGTGGCTTCCTGCCGATCCTGGATCGAGAAGCCCGCTGGCTGGAGACGGAGACGCTCAACGGACGTCTGAGGTGACGTGGTGTCACTGGTCATGGCCGGGCGACCCGACAGAACTTATGAGATCCGGATGGGTCAGCCCATGGCTGTCACTGCGGCTTGTAGGTGCTTGCGGGTGTCGTCGTCGAAGGCGACGAGTCTTGCAAGTTGGACGTTTGTCGAAGTGGACCTGATCGTTGCTACGGCGATCCGGGCGGCCTGGTCGGCGGGGAAGCCGTACACGCCGGTGGCGATTGCCGGGAAGGCGACGCTCCGGGAGCCGAGTTCGTCGGCGACCTGCAGGCTCCTTCGGTAGCAGGAGGCCAGAAGGTCGGCCTCACCGTGACCGCCGCCTTCCCAGATCGGCCCGACAGCATGGATGATGTGCCGCACCGGTGGGTCGAGGTCGAACGCCGGGGTAGCCACTGCGTCTCCCGGCTCGCAGGGGCCGATCGCACCTCCAGCCTGCGCCAGGCGAGGCCCAGCAGCGCGGTGAACCGCGCCGTCCACACCGCCGCCACCGAGCAGTGACTCGTTCGCGGCCGTGACGATGGCGTCCACGTGCTCCCGCGTGATGTCACCCATCACAATCTCGATCACGACCACAGCAGGATCCTGGCACACCAGACGACGGCGTGCCGGCCCACCGTCGCTAAACCGGGCAGCCACTTGTTTGATCCGGCATACGTTATCCGCGGCAGATGCGTGCATTTGCTGGCCGGAGGTGCGACCGTGTCGAAGCCGGGCAGGTCAGCAGAGACGCTTCTACGGTCGCTAATGTGGCGATCATGATTGATCATCACGGTGGCGCCTGGACGCTCCACCGACGTGACGACGGCGAGGTACTTGCTGAGCTCGTGGTGAACGGTGGCGACTTCCCGTGGTTGAACGCTCGTGTCGACCCGAGAGAAGGACTGGCGGAGCTTCGGCCGCTCTTCGCCGAGGAACTGCGGCTGCTCGATGGCATCGATGAGGATGTCGAGTCCTGGGAGCACGCGTACGAGACCGTCCGGAACGCCGTGACGCTTCGGTACCCGGATGGCCAGGAGGTTCCTGAGTTTCTTCTTCACCTCGATGGCGACGAGGCGTGGTGGCGGTGGAGTGACGAGCCGTTTGACGAGCAGAATGCCTAACCAGCGCCCCCGCTCGGCCGCTACTTGATCCGTACCGCTGGCCATGAAGGTTCCTGCGGAACCGCTGAGGCTTGCCGGCGCGCGCCCAGCTATCGGGCTGTAGGCATATCATCCCGCGATGGCTTCCAAGACCTTGCTGGCACGCGGTGGACTTACCTATGTCGATCGTCGTGACTTCACCCGCGGCGATTCACTACGCGTCGTCAAGCGGATGCGCTGGCCGTCAGTATGCCTCTGGGTCGAGGACAGCAAGTTGATTTTTTCTTCGCGGGCCGGCTCCGAGGTGTTGCAACACGCTGAGGTGACCGCATTGCCACACGGGCCGATCTTGGGCAGGCATTGGGCCCTTGCACTCGCGGTGTCCTTCAGGACCGCAGAACGTGATCAAGTTCTGCTTTTCTGGACTCATCGTGCGCGAGCAGTCCTTCGGGAACTGGCTCGGCTTGGGTGGGATGCCGACCCGCGCGCAGACGACTTCGTAACATAGTCGAACACGTCCGAGTACACGCGCCTGGAGTCGGTCGGCGATGTGACCACGCTGCGTCATCCGTGGCGGTTCGGCGATCTGGCCTTGGAGTTTCGGCGGTGTTGCGCCAGAGTGGCGGGCCACGGACGGGGCGGGGGCGCGTCGGACGGAACTGGCGTCAGGGGGCAGGGTGTCGCGTTGTGGAGCCGGATGCCGCTGTAGCAGACCGTGCTGGCGGTCACGGCGTCCCAGAAGGCCCATCGGTTGATCAGGACGCGTAGCGGGATGACGGCCTCGGCGTGACGGTCGAGTAGGTCGCCCACCGGCTCGGGCGGGCCCAGCGGCGCGACCGGCTCGACCGCGACGTGGGCATTGGGTTCCGGCGCCCCGAAGGCGCGGAACTGGTCGCACCCGGTCGGGTATACACCGCGGGCCGCAGTCGCATCGAGCGAGAATCCTCAAAGCCCCCAATACGTGCCCTGGGTGATCCGCCGACCGCCGGCCTTTTCGGGCCGGGCGATCATGGACTCATCGACTGGCGTGGACAGATACAGCACGAGCAGGTCCTCGGATCTCGGTGACGCGCCAACCTTCAGGTTGGGTCCTCCGAAAAGTTCGGGTGCGATTGGATGAAACGATCAGGGTCGTGGCGTCGTTCCAGCTCGTGCGGCAGACCAACCGGTCCTTCCGGTACGCCCATGTCACAGTCGAGGTCGCTGCCGCCGATCTGACCCGCCCCGGATCTTGTAGAGACTCTCCACAGAACCCGGGGCGGTTCACTGCCGGCATGGGTGACGCCGGAGTTGGTCCACGGCTGATTCGCGACTGGAGAGCCGGCGGCGGGTGGTCCGCTGCGCTCGGACGAGACCGACCGGGCGCAGCGGCTGGGCCTGCCGGCCGGGCGTCGGGCGCTGTTCTGGTCCTGGTTGACCGACGCGGGATTGGCTGAGCTGGGCGAGTTGCTCGACGGCGGCCGCTACCCGTGGAGTACGTGGAGGAGGCGGCGCTGCCGGTGGTGACGGGGCCGGCGGGGGTTGCCGGATCAGCCGGAGTTCCAGAATTCGGGCATCGGGCCCAGTGCGGCATGGCTACGGCACCGCATCAATGCGGTGCCGTAGCCATGCCGGGGTCACCGCTAGGAGCGGCGCCGGAGCCAGAAGAACCCGAACGCGGTAAGCAAAATAGACAGCCCGAGGAACATTGACAGTTCGATCCACTGGAACGTCCAGTATCGGTGGCCCGGCTGGTGGATGTAGTCGAAGTGCAGGTTCTGTGCGGCCGTGCAGGAGTCGCCGGCCTCCCGGTCGTCCGGGATGAGGCAGGGCCTCGCGTCCTCGCCGCGGTACGGCGTACCGTCCGCCTTGTACAGCGGTGACGAGAACTCGAGAGCCCAGCTCCCGTTGGCCGTGTATCCCTGGATGTCGAAGGTGTTGTCCTCCTTCAGATTCATCCCGACGCCGCTGTTGAGCACGCTGGCGTCGACGGCCACCCGGTCGGTGACCGGGGGCATCAGGTTCTGCCGGACAACCGTCGGGATCAGCAACTGGAGCCCGGCAAAGATGATCAGGGTGATCGCCATGGCCGGCAGCGTGCGCTTGACGATCATGCCGACCACGGTGCCGAGCACGAAGGCGAACAGCGCGTACCCGATCGGTACGATGTTGCGGGAGCCGAAGCTCAGCGCCGCGAACCGCTCACCGATCACCTCGTCGTACCGGCTTGCGCTCCACGTCAGCAGCAGGCTGAACAGGCCGGCCACCGCCATGCTGGCCAGACCGATCACGGTGAGCTTGACCGCCAGCCACTTGGTGCGGGTGACGCTCTGGTTCCACACCAGCCGATCGGTGCGCTGCTCCAGCTCCTGGGTCACCAGCGGGGCGCCCCAGAAGACCCCGATCAGGCCGGGTACGGCGATGAGCAGCACCACCATGACCGAGATCGCGTCGTCGTAGCTGGCCCGCAGGTCCAGCCGTGCGAGATAGCACGCCTGCTCCGTGCAGTTGGCGATCCTCGTGTCGTAGAAGCTGCGGATCTCGCTGCCCAGGTAGATCAGGTAGATCGCGAGGAGGGCGAGTGCCCCCGCGGCCACCAGTGTCTGGGCGCGGAACTGCCTCCAGGTCAGCCAGATCATCGGTCGGCTCCCGTCATTGCTGCGGTCGGCCCGACCGGGCCGGTGGTGGTGGCCCGGGTCAGATAGGCGAGGGTCATGTCCTCGAGGTCCACGGCCTCCGCCCCGGGAATTGGCGAGGTGGACCGCACGATCACCGACGACTCGCCGCGGCTGTTCTCGGCGTGGATCAGCTCGGCGTCGGCTGGCAGCCGGTAGGGGTCGCCCGCACGGCCGGTGATCCGGTAATGGACGGCGAGCAGATCCGACACGTCGCCGGAGATATGCACCCGGCCGTTGGCCAGCACGATCAGGTGATCGCAGACCTGCTCCAGGTCGCCGAGCAGGTGCGACGAGAGAATCACGCTCACCTCGAGCTCGTCGACGAAGTCGAGCAGGTCCCGCATGAACCCGCGCCGGGCCAGCGGGTCGAGCGCCGCCACCGGCTCGTCGAGGACGAGCAGTTCGCCCCGCTTGGCCGCGGCGACGGTCAGCGCGAGCTGGGCCCGCTGACCGCCGGAGAGCGAACCGGCCTTCTGCTTGAGGTCGAGCCCACGCTCGCGGATTCGCCGCTCGGCGAACGCTTGATCCCACTTCGGGTTCAGCCGGGCGCCGAGCTTGAGGTGGTCGGCAACGGTCAGCCGGCTGTAGACCGGCGCGTCCTGAGCGACGAATCCGACCCGAGCCAGCTGTTCCGCGCTGACCGCCGGCCGCTGACCGAGCACCTCGATGCTTCCGCTGGTCGGCGCGATCATGCCGGACGCCAACCCGAGAAGGGTCGACTTACCGGCACCGTTGGGACCGACCAGACCGACGATCCGTCCGTCTGGAATCGCCAGCGTGCAGTCGTCGAGCGCGAGGTGGCGGCGGTAGCGCTTACTGAGAGATTCAGTATGGATGGCCAGGGTCATCACATCCTCCTGCCTTGTTTCCGGGACTCTTGCTGTCAGTGAGAATTTGTAGACGGCGGGCGGTCACAGCACGGTCCGTGTCGTTGTGACCGGCTTGTGACAGGAGTCTTATTAGCGTCAGTCCGGAACCGTCGTCGACAGTTGAGTCACACAGACAGGAAGGCGTGTGATGCGGGTACTCGTGGTTGAAGATCAGCCGGACCTGGCCGACTCGGTCGCTCGGGTGCTGCGGCGCGAGGGCATGGCCGTCGATGTCGCATACGACGGCGGGTCGGCGCTGGAGCGGGCGACGGTGGTCCCGTACGACGTGATCGTCCTCGACCGCGACCTGCCCGTGGTGCACGGCGACGACGTGTGCCGCACGCTGGTCAGCCAGAGATCGCTGAGCCGGGTGCTGATGCTGACCGCCTCGGGCACCATCGCGAACCGGGTGGAGGGACTGGGCATCGGTGCCGACGACTACCTTCCCAAACCTTTCGCATACGCGGAACTGGTGGCCCGGATCCGGGCGGTGGCCCGGCGCTCGCAGCCCGCAGCGCCGCCCGTGCTGGAGCACGGTGACCTGCGCCTCGACCCGGCGCAGCGCACCGCAACCCGGGCCGGGGCCCGGCTTAACTTGAGTCCTAAGGAGTTTGCTGTGCTGGAGTATCTGCTGACCTGTGGCAGCCGGGTGGTGTCTGCCGAGGAACTGCTCGACCGCGTCTGGGACGAGGCGACCGACCCCTTCACCACCACGGTGAAGGCCACCGTGAACCGGCTGCGGACCAAGCTCGGCGATCCGCCGCTGATCGAGACGGTGCCCCGCGCCGGATACCGGATCTGATCATGCGACTCGGACAACACCCTCTCCGCCTGCGGCTGACGCTGCTGTACGTCCTCGTCTCCGTAATGTCGAGCACAGTCCTGCTGGTGATCATGTGGGCGCTGGCCAAGAGCCTCAATCCCGTGACGCCGCCGCCGCTCCCGTCCGGCCCGATGTCCGGCCCGCCATCGCCCGGCCCCGCCGACGACGGCACACTGCCCGCTATCGACGCGGCCGACACGGCCGGAAGCGGGCTGCTCCAGCCGCTGATCGCGCTGGCCATCATGGCTTTGATCTCGCTGTTCCTCGGCTGGCTGATCGCCGGCCGCGTGCTGCGCCCGGTGCTGACGATGACCGAGCGCCTGCGCCAGATCTCCGATCGCAACGTGCACGAGCGGCTGGCCCTGCCCGGCAACCGCAACGAGCTGAAGGATCTGGCCGACACCGTCGACGGCCTGCTCGGCCGGTTGGAGACCGCGCTCGACGCCCACAGGGGATTCGTCGCCAACGCCGCACATGAGATGCGCACCCCGCTGACCGTGGAGCGGGCGCTGCTCGAGGAGCCGCTGATCGATCCGGGCGCCAGCTTGGAATCGTTCCGGCACAATTTCGAGCGGCTCCTGGTGATCAGCGATCAGCGGGGCCAGCTTCTCGAGTCGCTGCTCACCCTCTCCAGCAGCGAGCAGGGTCGGGCCGCGGACGAGATGGTTGACCTGACCGGGCTGGTCGAGCTGGCGCTGCGCGAGCGGGCGCCGGAGGCCGAACGGCGCGGGGTGCAGGTGGTGACCTCGCTGCGGCCGGTGTCGGTGCCGGGCGATCCGGTGCTGCTCGGCCGGTTGCTGGTCAACCTCTGCGACAACGCCATCCACCACAACGTGCCCGGCGGCACGGTCGAGGTCAGCGTGCACCGGAAGATCGGCCGGGTGGTGCTCACCGTGGCCAACACCGGCGAGGTCATCTCCGCGGATCAGGTGGACCGTCTCTTCGAGCCGTTCCAGCGGCTGCGCCGCACGGCTGACGACGGGCATCACGGCCTCGGGCTGTCCATCGTCCGCGCGATCGCCCGGGCGCACGGCGCGGAGCTCACCGCGCACCCGCAGCCGCACGGCGGCCTCGTCGTCGAGGTGGTGTTCTCGATGGTGGGCGCCGGCGAGCTGGCGACGGCCGAGCAGCACGCCCTCACCCCGCCACCGGCCTGAATAGCGTAAACCGCGGGACCAGAAGTGTTCGACTGCGTCGCCGGTAACGGTTGGACACCCGCTGTTTGATTGCCGGATCGCGACCGGCATTGCCTCTATCGGACCCGTCTGTGACGCTGACGCGGCGTAGGAAAGCCCCGCGTAGTCCCGTCTTCGGGAGGTATGATGGCGGCACGGCAGATCGCGTTCATCGAGCTTTACGTGAGCGAACCCAAAATCGCAGTCGATTATCTCGGAGACGCTCTCGGCTTCACCCGGGTAGCGGAGTCCGCCGACGACGAGTCCCGCTCGATCCTGCTGCGCCAGGGGCGGTTGCAGATGGTGGTGACCGCCGGCGCGGAGGCGGCGCGGTTCCTGGACGCGCACGGCGACGGCGTCGCCGACATCGCGTTCGGCTGCGACGACGTCACGGCCGCCCGAGCGCGGGCGGTCGGGGCGGGCGCCGTCGACCTCGGGACGGTGCGGGGCAGCCCGGTCGTCGGCAGCTTCGGTCCGGTCCGCCACACACTCGTGCCGGCGAGCGCGGAGGTGCTGCTGCCCGGTGGCCGCACCTGGACGCCGCTGGTCGACGACTCGGCGCCCGAACAGCGGATCCGCCTGCTCGACCACGTCGCGATCTGCCTCGAGGCCGGGACGCTGGAGCAGTACGCCGACTTCTACACCGACGCCTTCGGTCTGGACCGGTACTCGTCGGAGTTCATCGACGTCGGCGGGAGCTCGATGGACTCGATCGTGGTCCGCAGCAGCTCGGACGACATCACGTTCACCCTGGTGGCGCCGGGCTCGGCGACCGGCTCGGGCCAGCTCAACGCGTTTCTGCACCGCAACGGCGGACCGGGCGTCCAGCACCTGGCGCTGCTGGTCGACGACATCGTCGCGGCGGTGTCCGAGGCCACCGACCGAGGCGTCGCGTTCCTGCAGACGCCGGGGACCTATTACGAGGCGCTCGCCGACCGGTTCCCGGACCGATCCGCGATGATCGAAAGCCTGCGGGCGACCAACGTGCTGGCCGACCGCGACGAGTGGGGCTATCTGCTGCAGTTGTTCACCCGGTCCCCGTACCCGCGCAACACGCTGTTCTACGAGCTCATCCAGCGCCGCGGCGCCCGTGGCTTCGGCAGCGCCAACATCCGCGCGCTCTACGAGGCCGTCGAGCGGGACCGGCTCATCGCCGGCTGAACCAGCTGCGACGCGTTCGCTGCGCCGTGGAGGGACGACCTCCGCGGCGCAATTTCTTGCCCTGTTCAACCACGCCCTTTCCGGCGGTTGAACAACACGGTTGAACAGCGCCGGCGCACCGTTCGACTGCTTCCTTGTTGAACCGCCATCAATGCGTTGGAATTCGGCCGCGGCAACAAGCTCTTAGGGGAGATCCGTTCATGGTTCGGTTGTCTTATGCTCAGCGGCGGCTGTGGTTCCTCAGTCAAATGGAAGGCCCGAATCCGACGTACAACAGCGGCGTCACGGTACGGCTGACCGGCGCCCTCGACGTCGCCGCCCTGAGCGCCGCGCTGCGCGACGTGCTGGGCCGCCATGAGTCGCTGCGTACGGTGTTCGACACCGTGGACGGCGAGCCGTTCCAGCGCATCGTCGACGCCGCCGGGTGGCGCCTCGAGGTCGTGCGGCTGGCGACCGCCGACGTCGACGACGCGATCGCGCGCGCGGAGGCGCACGCCTTCGACCTGGCCACCGAGATCCCCGTACGGGCCTGGCTGCTCGAGACCGCCGCGGACCAGCACGTGCTCGTGCTGGTCGTGCACCACATCGCCACCGACGCGTGGTCGCAGGCGCTTATGTGGCGGGACATCTCGACGGCGTACGAGGCCCGGCTGCGCGGTGAGGCCCCGGCGTGGGCGCCGTTGCCGGTGCAGTACGCCGACTACGCGCTCTGGCAGCAGGAACTGCTCGGCGTGGAGTCCGACCCGAAGAGCCTGTTGTCGAAGCAGGTCGCGTACTGGCGACAGGCGCTCGCCGGGGCGCCGGAGGAGTTGGCGCTTCCGGTCGACCGGCCCCGCCCGGCGGTGGCGTCGCACCGCGGGCATTTGGTGCCGTTGCAGGTGCCGGCCGAGGTGCATCAGCGGCTGGCTGACCTGGCGCGGGCCGAGGGCGTGACCTTGTTCATGGTGCTCCAGTCGGCGTTGGCGGTGTTGTTGTCGCGGCTCGGGGCGGGCACCGACATCCCGATCGGTTTCCCGGTGGCGGGTCGGCATGACGAGGCGCTGGACGACCTGGTCGGCTTCTTCGTCAACACCCTGGTCGTCCGCACCGACCTGTCCGGCGACCCGACGTTCACCGAGGTGCTGCGGCGGGTGCGGCAGGTGAACCTCGGCGCCCTGGCGCATCAGGATGTGCCGTTCGAGCGCCTGGTCGAGGAGCTGGCCCCAGCCCGGTCGCTGGCCCGCCACCCACTGTTCCAGGTGTCGCTGACGCTGCGAAACACCGGCGACGGCGCGCTGGAGTTCGCGGACGTACAGGCCGAGATCGTTCCCAAGGTCAGCCCGATGGCCAAGTTCGACCTTGAAGTGAAGACGGTCGAGTTGTTTGACGGGCGGGGTTGTCCGGCTGGGTTGCAGGGTGTGTTGGTGGTGGCTGCGGATTTGTTTGATGTGTCTTCGGCGCGGCGGT
>NZ_JBIAYZ010000035.1:0-36873 GCF_042898635.1 Micromonospora sp. NPDC000442
CGGCGGTGGCACGCCCCCCGCCGGGCCCCCGGGGGGCCCCCCCCCCCCGCGCGCCCCCCCCCCGGGGGGGGGCGGGCCCCGGGGGGCCCCGCCCACCGCCGTTTGTCGGGCAACGGCAGCTGCACCCAGTGCCCGTACGCCTGGCCGAACACCAAGACGACCCGACGCGCCTGACCGGAGCGTGGTTTCGTCGGGCACGAATCCGTACCGCATCGGCTTGTTTTTCAGCGACCTCACAGGCCCACTCGATAGGGTGCGCTGGTCCGCGTCCGCTCCCAATGTGGAGTTCGGGCACCAGACCCCGCAGGAGTACCGATGGTCTTCAAGAAGATGCTGAGCGCGTTGGGCGTGGGCGGTCCCAGTGTGGACACCGTCCTCGCCAACCCGAACACCCGGCCCGGACTGGCACTCGACGGTCAGGTCAACCTGCTCGGTGGGGACGCTGCGGCGGACATCGAACAGATCGCCATCGGTCTGGTCACCCGGGTCGAGATCGGTGAGCAGGCCGGCGTGATGGAGTTCCACCGCCAGGTGGTCAGCGGGCCGCTCCAACTCGCGCCGAAGCAGGCGCTGTCCATCCCGTTCCAGCTGCCGCTGCCCTGGGAGACCCCGATCACCGCGGTCTACGGCCAGCGTCTGCACGGCATGTCGCTGGGGCTGCGTACCGAGCTGGCGATCGCCCGCGCGGTCGACAAGGGCGACCTGGACGAGATCAACGTGCACCCGCTGCCGGTGCAGGAGCGCATCCTTGAGGCGTTCCTCCAGCTCGGCTTCCGGTTCAAGAAGGCCGACCTGGAGCGCGGCCTGATCCACGGGGTGCAGCAGACCCTGCCGTTCTACCAGGAGATCGAGTTCTTCGCCGCGCCGCAGTACGCGCAGACCATCAACGAACTCGAGCTGACCTTCGTCACCAGCCCACACGGCGTCGACGTGGTGCTGGAGTGCGACAAGCGCGGTGGCTTCCTGGCACCCGGCCACGACGTCTTCGGCCGCTACCAGGTGGCGCACACCGACGCGGAGCGCTCCGACTGGGTGCAGGTGGTCGACGGCTGGTTGCAGGAGACGATCGGCCGCTTCGGTGCCCTGCGCACCCAGGCATTCGGCCCGCACGGCTACGGCGGCGCGCAGAAGTTCGGCCACCCGCACCAGCGCCGGGGTTCCGGCATGGGTGGGGTGGTGGCCGGCGCTGCGCTGGGTGCCGCCGGTGGCATGCTCGCCGGCCACATGATCGGTAACGCCTTCGAGGGCGCCGAGGACGAGGTGACCGACGCCGCCGGTGACTTCGGTGGCGACTTCGGTGGCGGCGACTTCGGCGGCTTCGAGGAGTTCTAGGCCAACGCCGCTGGGCGCCGGCTGAGGTCCGCCAGCCGGCCACGGTCGGACGAGGCGGCCTGGACACGACGGGACGGTGGCCCTTCGGGAGAAATCCCGAAGGGCCACCGTGCGTACGCGGGCCGGTCACGGCCTCGCCTGTGCGGGGTCACCGCCCCCGCTTACGCTCCTCGCCGGAACGCTTCGGGCTACCGGCCTTGGCCAGACCACGGCTACCCAGGTAACCGAGGGTCAGCAGGGTGATGAAGAACCACGCCTGGCCGGGGTTGTTCAGGTTCAGCCCGTAGTCGGTGGTGCCACGCCAGAAGGCGGCGATGACCACGGCGGTGACGGCAGCCGCGTAGATCCAGAACTCGGTGGTCAGGAACGACTGCTTCGTCTCCGTACCCGGTGCCGGCGCCGGCTCCCGGTGCCCGTCGTGCATCATCGGCATCTGACGGGTGGGTGCCTCCTGCATGGCCGCGCGGTTCTGCACGTCCTGCGCCGGGCGGTTCATCGGCCTGGTAGATGCAGCCTGCGTGCTCATCTGTCCTCCTCAGGATTGATGAGTCGTAACCTGCGACCCTCGCCCCGCTACCGCGTGTCGGCCACGGCACGGTTCGCGCGCTTGGCGGGGGCACCCCGGGTCTACCCCTCCAGCCGGGGCAGTAACGCAAGCCCGGACCGCGATTCCCGCCTTTGTGGCCGTGCCGTGCGGCTCACGCGGGCGGGCGGCTTACGCGGGCGGGCGGCTTACGCGGGCGGGCGGCTTACGCGGGCGGCGCACAGGGCGCGCCGCCCGCGCCGAGACTCACCGCAGGCCGTTGCGGATTGCCACGCCGACAAGCAGATCCGGGTCGTCGGTGATGATGCCGTCGACGCCGAGGTCGATCACCCGTTGCATCACCGCCGCGTCGTTGACGGTGTACGGGATCACCTTCAGGCCGTACCGGGTCTGCAGGGTGCGTACGTCCGGTCCGTGGAAGTACCTCGGGTCCTGCCGCAGGTACCAGTCCGGGTTAATGACCGAACCCTGCGCCGGGTCGTGCACCTGCCAGTTCGCCGACACGGTGGAAGCGCCGGCTGCCCGGGTGAGCTTGCCCAGGTCCCGGTGCTTCCACCAGTCCAGTCCAGCGGTCCACGGGCTCTTGACCGACCGGTCGCCGTACACCGCTCGCAGCGAGCACTCGTCGGCCAGCCCGGCACACTCCGCCGGCCCGTACTGCCACACCAGGGCGACCGTCTCGATGCGCCGGTCCAGGTGCCGGGCGTAGGTGATGGTGCGCCAGTCGAAGGACTGGATGGTGACCCGGCTGGTGAGGCCGGCGCGCTGCACGGCGGTCACCAGCTTGCGGGTGAAGCTGCGGTACGGCTCGGTGTCGTCCACCAATGGGCTGATCTTCGTCTCGATGTTGAACCGGATGTCCGTCCGGCCGCTGGCCTTCACCAGCGCGAAGACCTCCTCCAGGGTGGGGATCCGGGCACCGGGGACGGGCACCTGGTCGGGCAGGTCGGCGGCCGTCTTCGTACCACAGTCGAGGGTCTTGAGCTGCGCGAGACTCAGCCGGTGCACCAGCTTGCCCACGTACGGGAACTGCGGGTCGTGCGGCCGTACCGGTGCGGTGTCGAGGCAGTGCGACCCGTTGACGGTGCGGTCGTGCAGCACGACCAGCCTGCCATCGGAGGTCACGCCGGTGTCCAGTTCCAGCGTGGAGATCGCCGGGTTGGCCAGCGCGTTGGCGAAGGCGGGCAGGGTGTTCTCGGGTCGGGTCGCCCGGCCGCCGCGGTGTGCCTGGATGTCGAACGGCGAGGCGTACGCCCGGGGCAGCCGGTAGCCGCGCTGCGTGAGCAGCGTGCGCAGCCGGTCCGGGTAGTCGGTGATGATGCCGTCCACCCCGTCGTCGATCAGCTTGGCCATCGTCGGTACGTCGTTCACCGTCCACGGGATCACCGTGATGCCGTTGCGGTGCGCGTGGGTCACCAACTCCCGCGTCACGTACGGCCGGTAGCCGGGGTCGGTGACGGTGCCGTTCTGCGGAAAGCCGTGCACCGGTGAGAAGGCGGTGACGCCCAGGCTGCGGATCGCCCGGATCGGGTCGCCGCCGAAGTCGTCGATGTCCAGCCCACCCAGCCACGGGGAGGCGCCCGGTTGCCCGACCTGGAGGAAGTCGTAGTTGGTAAGCGCCACCAGCGGCAGCCGCGGCTCCACCTGACGCATCCGCTTCAGCGCGCCCCAGTCGAAGCTCTGGATCGTCACCTGCCGCAGCAGCCCGGCGGCCCGGATCTCCTTCGCGGTGACCTGGACGAACTGTTCCCGTGGCGCGGTTTCGCTCGGCGCTCCCGCCTCCACCTTGGTCTCGACGTTTAGCGTCACGTCGTCCGCCCGGTACCGCTTCACCAGAGCGAAGACCTCACTCAGCAGCGGCATCCGAGCGCCAGGCACGGCGAGTTGCCCCGGCCGGTCCGGCAGCGTACGCGAGCCACAGTCGAGGGTGCGTACCTGCGCCAGGGTCAACGTGTTGACGTACTTCCCGACGTACGGGAACTCGGGGTCATGGGGGACGACCGGGGTGGTGTCGGAGCACTTCGCGGCGCTGACCCGCCGGTCGTGGGTGACCACGGCCCGTCCGTCCTCGGTGATCTGGACGTCCAGTTCGAGGGTGCTCACCCCGAGCTGAAGGGCGTTGCCGAACGACGCGAGGCTGCTCTCCACCCGCAGCCCGAGTCCGCCGCGGTGGGCCTGTAGGTCGAAGTCCCGGTCTGGCCGCGGGCGTGCCGCGGCGGGCGCCGCCAGCATGGTCGTCACGATCGTCGCGGCCAGGGCCGCGACGGCGGTACGGCGTACGATGCGCACGCTGTCCTCTCCCTCCTGCGGGGATCTCCCGCCGAATCCGCTGCACAGCATCGGCAGCCGGCGAGGCGGGCAGGCAAGCGCAGTGCGACGGCTCGGTGAACCGGCGGTGCGGGTTTGCCGCGCCGGTCACCGGGCACGCACCCAGACCGACCCTTCTGCGAGGTGATGGATCGTGCGTGAGGACGAGATGCGACAAGACGCCGCCCGCCGGGCCGAGGAGCGGATCGCCGGCGGCGTGTACGGCGAAGGCGCCCTGGACGAGGTGACCGTGCCGCCGACCGATGTGGAGAGCCAGTTGCAGCGTGAGGACCCGGACGACCCGGCCGACGTGCCGATCGACCCGAACGTGCTGCGCGACGGCGGGCCGACGCGCGGCCAGGGCGCGATCACCACGACCGGCGGCACCGCCGGGCCGGCGAGCGCCCGACGGGTGGCCCGCCAGCCGGAGCGTCACCGGGGCAAGGTGGCCCCCACGACGACCGGTGACGCCACCACCGGCGGCATGAGCACCCCGGCCGGCGGCCCAACCAGTGACCAGTCCACCCCCACCACCCACCAAGGCAACTTCGAATAACCCCCACCCCACCCACCCACCCACCCGGTCGATCATGAAGTTGTTGCCTGCCGCCGTCGGCGTGTCGGGCAATAACTTCATGATCAACCGGGTGGGCGGGTGGGGTGGGGGTGGGGGTCAGGGGTGGGGGTCAGGGGTGGGGGTCAGGGGTGGGGGTGGGGGGTTTAGTGGGGGTGGGTGAGCGGGTTAGGGGTGGGTGGGGGTGAGGGTGGTTAGGTTTTGGGTGGCTCGGGTTAGGGCTACGTAGAGGTCGTTGCGGCCTCGGGGGGACTCGGCGCTGATGCGGGCCGGGTCGACCACGATGACGGAGTCGAATTCGAGGCCCTTGGCCTCGGCGACGGTCAGCACCACCACCCGACTCTCCAGCTCGGGGTGCTCACCGACGGCCGCCTCGGGCAGTGCCGCCGTCAGCGCGGAACCGAGGTCGTCGAGCCGGCCGGCCGGGACGATCACCCCGAGCCGCCCGTCGGTCAGCCCGGCCGCCTCGGCCGTGGCGACCGCCACCAGCTCCGTGACGAGCGACTCCGCCGGCACCGACCGCTGCTGCGGCGGGAAGCCGCTGGAGCGTACGGCGCGGGGCGGGCGCAGCGCCGGATCGATCTCGGCCAGTACCTCCGCCGCCACCGCCATGATCTCGGCAGGGGTGCGGTAGCTGACGGTCAGCTCGGTCAGCCGCCACCGGTCCGCCACGTACGGCGCCAGCGCCTCGGCCCACGACGGCGTGCCGGCCAGCGCACCGGTCTGCGCCACGTCACCCACGATGGTCATCGAACGGCTCGGGCAGCGGCGCATCAGCAGCCGCCAGGCCAGCGGCGACAACTCCTGCGCCTCGTCGACGATGACGTGCCCGAACGCCCAACCACGGTCGGCCGCCGCGCGCTGGGCGGTGGTCAGCCGATCCGCCTCCTCCTGCCGTTCCAGCAGCCGGTCGGCGTCGAGCAGGTCGGTCACGCCGAGGATCTCGCCGCCCTCGGCCTCGTCCTCCACGTCGATCGAGCGCGAACCCCGGGCGATCTCCAGCACGCCCTCGGCGTACTCGCGTTGCAGGGCGCGGATCCGGTCCCGGCGGGCGGCGGCGGCCCGGTCGTCCTCGCCGAGCAGCTCCGCCGCCTCGTCCAGCAGGGGCACGTCCGCCGGTGTCCAGCCGCCCGGCTCGCGGTGCAGCGCGGCCCGCTCCGCGTCGCTGAGCATGGGCGCGGCGGCGTCGATGCGCTCGGGTGCGGCGTACAGGTCGGCGAGCAGGCGCTGCGGCGTGAGCACCGGCCACAGCTCGTCCAGGGTGGCCCGTACCTCCGGCTCCTCGCGCAGTTCGCGGCGGATCTCGGCGCGGTCGGCCTCTTCGAGCAGGTTCTCCCCGCCCAGCGGGTCGGCACCGATGCGTTCGGCCACCTGGTCGGCGAGCGCGTGAATGACCTCGATGTCGAAGACGGCGCGGGCCAGGTTGTGCGGCCGGCCGCTGCGCCGGGCCCGGTCGCGCGCCGCGTGCACGGTAGCCGGGTCGAGGACGAGGACCTCCCGCTGCGGCAGCTCGATCTCCACCGGCTCGTCGGGCACCCGCTGCCGATCGCGTACGGCGTTGGCCAGCACCTCGACCATAGTCAGGCGCCCCTTCAGGGCGGCGGTGGTGGCCGGCTCGGCCCGGTGGGCGCTGACGCCCGGGAAGAGATCGCCCTGGGTACGCAGCAGCACGCCCGTCTCGGCCAGCGCGGGCAGCACCTGCGAGATGTAACGCAGGAACGTCACGTTCGGGCCGACCAGCAGCACACCCCGGGTCGACAGTTCCCGCCGGTGGGTGTAGAGCAGGTACGCGGCCCGGTGCAGCGCCACCGCGGTCTTGCCGGTGCCCGGCCCGCCCTGGACCACCAGCACGCCCGGCAGGTCGGCCCGGATGATCCGGTCCTGCTCGGCCTGGATGGTCTCCACGATGTCGCGCATCCGGCCGGTCCGTCCGGCGTTGAGCGCGGCCAGCAGCGACGCCTCGCCGGTCAGCTCCTCGTGGGCGGTGGGGGAGGCGGTGGCCAGGTCGAGCACCTCGTCGTTGACGCCGACCACCTTCCGTTGCCGGGTGCGCAGGTGCCGGCGTCGCCGGATGCCCTGCGGATTTGCGGCGGTGGCGAGGTAGAAGGCGCGGGCGGCCGGGGCACGCCAGTCCATCAGCAGCGGCTCGTAGTCACCTTCGGTGTCGAAGATGCCGATCCGACCGATGTAGTGGCGCTTGTCGCTGTCGGTGTCCAGCCGGCCGAAGCAGAGGCCGTTCTCCACCGCCGAGAACTGCTCGACCTGGTCGGCGTACATGCGTACCGAGCTGTCGCGTTGTGAGCGGGCCTGCAACGTGCCGCCGGTGGCGCGTAGTTGCTCGGTCAACCGGGTCGCTGCCTGGTCACGCAGGTCGTCGAGGCGCTGGTAGAGCATCGAGACGTACTCCTGCTCGCGGCCGATCTCGTCGTCGGACGGCGAACCGCCGGAGTGCCTTGACAATCCGTCTCCCGATTAGCTAGAATTCGCGTTCAGGACGGCTTCCATAAGCCGTTCTTTTTTGTGCCTGAACTGCCAAAGATAGCGCGCTCCGATGGTCAGCGGCGCTCGGTGCAGACCTCGTCGGAGCGGGCGACGGTGTCGGTGGACCAGGCGACCGCGACCGTGAAGCAGTAGTCGAGACTGCGGTTGAGCCCGTAGACGACGAAGCTGTCGCTGCCGGCGGGCAGATCCGCGAAGGGGTTCTGCGGCTGGCCGTCCCGACCGCCCGAGACGATCACCGGCCCCTCCGCCCCGGCCGGGTACGACCACCGCAACGTCACACTGTCCCGGTTGTCGCGCAGCGACAGCCCGGTCGGCGCGGCACCGGGGGAGGCGGGGGGAGGATCTTCGCCGGCCGTGGGCGTGGTTGCCGGGGGTACCGCGCCGCTCGGGTCACCGCTTGCCGCCGGTGGCGCCGGATCGCCGCCGCCGACCCGGGACACCCCGGCGATGACCGCCGCGGCACCGAGCAGCACCACGAGGACTCCGGCCGCGACGATCAGCACCAGCCGGTTCGGCTGGGCGTCCGACGTCGGTACGGCGGTGCGGCGTACCGGCACCGGCAGCAGGCGTGACGGTGGCCCGGGGCGTTCCGGCTCGACCCGGCGCAGCCGGTACACCCCGGGGGCCTGTGGCGTACCGGTCAGCCCGACCACGCTCGGCGGTACCGCACCGCCCGCCGGTGGCGGTGGCTCCGGATACGGGCCGCCGCCCGCCGGTGGTGGTGGCTCGGGGTACGGGTTCGGACCGGGCTGCTCGGTCACCGGCCCGGCCCACCAGTCCTCGGGCGGCCCGGCCGGGCCGTCGACCGGCTGCCGAGGCGTGGGCACGGCTGAGGTGGCACCGGTTGCCGACGAAGCGGCCGGCGGGTACCCGTGGCTCGGGTGGTACCCCTCTGCCGGATGTTCCTCCCCACCGGCGTGGCGAGCCACCCGCCACGGCTGATCGTCCTCCTCCGGGGTCGCCGCCCAGGACGCCGGGGCCGGCTCGTTGTCCGGCGTCGTCCGGGTCGGCTCGTTCGGTACGGGTTCTGCCGATGCGGCGCTCCACGCCGGGGGCCAGCTGTCCTGCGGGGATGCGGTGGATCCGGCCTCGTGGTCGGGCCAGCCGGCCGGGCCCGTCCCGGTCACGGCGGTGTCGGGCCAGTCCGCCGGGGCTTCCGGCCCGGCGGCCGGGCCCGTCCCGGCCGGCGGGGGTGCCGCCGAGGCGGGCGCGTCGTCGTCGGGCAGGCGCGGGTGCGGCCAGGTCGGCGCGGGTGGGATGTCGTCGGCCGGCGGGGTACGGGCGGACGGAACGACCGGTTCCTCCACGCTGACCGGCGGGTTGTCGGCGCAGACGTGGGCCGGGTTGGCCGCGGCCCGGGCCAGCGTGGCCACCTGGGCGGCCAGCGGGTCGTCGGCAGGGAGGTGCTGGCGGGCCAGTTCGCGGGCCAGGGCGAGATTGTCCTGCGCCTCGGCGAACTGGCCGCAGTCGCGCTGCATCGAGCCGAGCCGGGCCAGCATCTTGATCCCGCTCGGGTGCCCGTCGCCGTAGACCTCGCGGTGCAGCTCCCACGCGTCCTGGAGCCGGTCGCGGGCGACCTGGCACTGACCTCGGGCGTACTCCACGGTGGCCAGATCGGCGTGGGCGGCGAGCACCCGCAGCGACTCCGGTCCGTCCGACGCGGTCAGCTCGATGATCACTTCCTGGTACAGCCGCGCCGCCCGCGACCAGCTGCCCACCCGGTGCAGCACCGCCGCCAGGGTGGCCGCGGCGGCCACCGTACGCGGATCGGAGCGGCCGTACAGCCGGGAGCTGGCGGCGTACGCGTAGGCGGCCCAGCCCCGTGCCGAGTGCGGCTCGCCGAGCGCGACCAGCACCCGCGCGTGCAGGCTGGCCGCCTCGGCCAACTCGGACGTGGCGTTGGCCGGGCGCGGGTCGGCGCCGGTCAGCGCGTCGGCGAGCAGCCGTTGGGCGCCGGCGAGATCGCCGGCGGAGACCAGGTCGTGCGCCTGATCAGTCAGTTCACCGAAGCCGGAGGGCACGCCCCATCGTGCTCATTCGACGACGTTTAGTACAAGACCCGCGCCGGAGTGGTTCGGTCAGGATCCGGTCACGCTCGCCTCAGGCGTTCGGCCAACACCTCGCTGATCCGGCGCAACTGCTCCACCTGCGCCGGGCTGAGGGCGTCGAACAGGTGTCGGCGTACCCCCTCGACGTGGCCGGGCGCCGCGGCGGCCAGCTTCGCGAAACCCTCGTCGGTGAGGTGGGCGATCTGGCCCCGCCGGTCGGTGGGGCAGTCCTCGCGACGCACCCAGCCGGCCGCCTCCAGGCGTGCCACCGCATGGGACAGCCGGCTGCGCGAGGAGCCGCTGGACTCGGCCAACTCGCTCATCCGCAGGCGACGTCCGGGTGCCTCGGAGAGCCGTACCAGGATCTCGTAGTAGGCGTGCGGCATGCCAGCGTCGCGTTGCAACTCGCGGTCGAGCGTGTCCATCAGCGCCCGGGAGGCGGTCAGGAACGCCCGCCAGGTGCGTTGTTCGTCCGGGTCCAGCCAGCGGGTCATGACCAGCATCATAGCCTGATAGTTTAACTCTCAACTAAAGCGGGCTAGCCTTGGCGCATGGGAATCCATCGCCTCAACCACGCCGTCCTCTACGTCAGTGACCTCGACCGCAGCGTCGCCTTCTACCGCGACGTGCTGGGCTTTTGCCGGGTACCGATGACCCCGGAGGGCTTCCGCGGTGCCGCCTTCCTGCAGGCGCCGGGCTCCACCAACGACCACGACCTCGGCCTGTTCGAGATCGGCGCGAACGCCGGACGGTCGACCGCCGGCCGGGCCACCGTCGGCCTCTACCACCTGGCCTGGGAGGTGGACACCCTCGACGAACTGGCCACCACCGCCCGCCGGCTGACCGGGGCGGGCGCGCTGGTCGGCACCTCCGACCACGGCACCACGAAGAGCCTCTACGGTCAGGACCCGGACGGGCTGGAGTTCGAGGTGGTCTGGCTGGTGCCCGCCGACCGGCTCGACGAGGCCACCCTCGCCGCCCGGACCCGGATCGGTCGCCTCGACCTGAACGCCGAGATCCAGCGCTACGGCGGGGACACCCGGGGTGGCGTCGGCATCTCGGTCCCGGTGTGACACGCCGTCCAGTCGGGGCCGGCGTGACCGGTTGCGGTAGAACGACAGGATGCCGACCGAAGCCGTAGGGCACGCGCCGTTCCTCCGACACCTGGACAGGTGGCTGCCGGCCGCGCTGCGCCGCGCCCGGCGGGCCACCGTCGCCCTCGGGTACGACGGCAGCGCCCCGAGCCTGGCCGAGCAGACCGTACGCCTGGCCGGCGAGCACGCCGCGCGGCTGCGCGGCTGCCGGCTCACCGTCCTCGTGCTGGCCGAGGGCACCGAGGAACTACCGGCCCGGCTCGGTGCCGCCGAGGCCGGGCTGCCGTCCGAGGTCGCCGTACACCTGATGCCCGGCCCGCCGACCCGGCTGCCGGTGGCCCTGCGGGCGGCCGGTGCCGCGGGCGCGCCGGTGCTGTCCTACCTGGAGGCGGATGATCCGGTGGCGCTGACCGCCGCCGCGGCCGGCCGGTCCGCCGAGGCGTTCGTGGTCGCCGCGGCGGCGACCGCCCTGCGAGCGGGACTGATCGACGCCGGGTTCGCGCTGGCCACCGAGGTCGAGCTGGTCGACGCCGACCGGCGGCTCGGCTTCGGCACCGGATCGGACCGCAGCCTGGAGGAGCTGAAGGAAGCCCTGTGGGCGAGCGGGTTGCGGTTCCGCGACCCGTACGGCGAGCCGCTGTCGCCCGCACTCCCAGTGGATCCGGCTCCACTGGGCCGCGCCCTGCTGGCCGAGCTGACCCGGCACGGCCCCCGCACGGTCACCGAGCTGCGCCGGTACGCGGTGACGGAGACCGCCTACCAGGCGGCGGACGCGGTTCGGGCACTGAACGCCCTGCTCGACACCGGCCAGGTGACCCGCACCCCACAGGACGGTCGGCTCGGCGGCGACGTGCTTGTCACACCCGCTCGGGCAGGCGCGTGACCGGCGGGAAGCCGATCAGCGGAAAACAAAGCCGGGGCGCCGGGGATGCCGGCGCCCCGCTGAACGTCGGGATCTCAGGACTTGTCCTGCTTCCAGTGCAGCGGCCCCGGCAGGTCGACGCGGTGTGCCTTGGCCCGCGAGTTCCAGGACCACCGACCGAGCTTGAAGCTCCAGGACGAGAAGCCGTTCTGCGTGAAGTGCAGGATCAGCGGCCCGAACTTCTTGCGCTTACGCAACATCACACCCATTGTGGGGCTCCCTTCGAGACTTCCCGTGCGAGCTCGAAGATGCCCGTTGCGTCGATTCGCCAAACCAGGCCCTCTCCGCAGTGGAGTATCAGTCGCTCGGCCGGTCGACGAACAACACCCGGGTGGTGCTGCCGTTGGGCTCGGCGACATCGCGTTCGTGACCGAAACCGAGGCGAGCCAGCAGGACCAGTGACGCCGTATTCTGCTCGTCCACGGTGGCGTAGACCCGGGACAGTCCGAGGGATGCGAAACCGTACCGGAGAAGCTCTCGGACCAACTCCGTGCCCAGACCGCCGCCCCACGCCGACCTCGCCAAGGCGTACACGATCTCGTGACCGGACACCTGGTCGGTCCGCTTGATCTCGGCGTGCCCGACGAACCGGCCAGCGCTGCGGATCGCCCACACGTCGAACAGGTCATCGGCGTAGACCTTGCTGAACACCCGCTCGAACAGCGCCTCGGCCGCAGCCGGGGCAAGCGGCCCGTCACCCATGAACCGTCCGACCTCGGCGTCGGTGAACAGCGCGACGAAGTCGTCCCGGTCCGTCGGCCGGTACGGCTCCAGTAGTAGTCGCTCGGTGCGCAGGGTGGGAGTGGGCATCAGCGGGGTTCCCAGGCGTCCGGCAACTCGGTCAGGCGGCGGACGTGGGGCGGCAGCCGGCCCTCGACCAGATCGGCCAGGCTCACCTCGTCGACCACCCGGCGCAGTGCGGCCCGGACCGCGACCCAGAACTGCGGCAGGTGGACGGCCACCCCTTCGTACCGTGTCTCCTCTGGACGCAGGCCGCGTACCCCGGCCAACGGGCCCTCCGCCGCCCGCAGCACCGCGCCGACGGTCACCTCGCCGGGCGGTCGGGCCAGCGCGTAGCCGCCTTCCGCGCCGCGCTGGGCCCGGACGATGCCGGCCCGGCGCAGGTCGGCGAGGACCGCCTCCAGGAACTTGCGGGGCATGTCCTGCTCGGCGGAGATGGCCTGGGCGGACAGCAGCGCCGGGTACGTGGCGGCGAGGCTCAGTGTCGCCCGTATCGCGTAGTCGCCACGCGCGGAGATCTGCACCCCGTCATCATGCCCAATGCGCGGCGGCCGGTGCCGCATCGAGCCTGCCGGATCGCCGGTGGCGCGTCACGTGCGCCGCGCTGTCACGCCCGACGGACGTCGATGCGGACGTCGACGGGTGGGCGGGGGCGCACCATCGGTGCCGGCGCGGGCCGCTCGCGGACGGCCCGGAACGCGCCCGGGCTCATGCCGA
Organism: Micromonospora sp. NPDC000442; assembly: GCF_042898635.1. Classification (NCBI taxonomy): domain Bacteria; kingdom Bacillati; phylum Actinomycetota; class Actinomycetes; order Micromonosporales; family Micromonosporaceae; genus Micromonospora; species Micromonospora sp. NPDC000442. Next base: position 12,782 of record NZ_JBIAYZ010000035.1, read on the forward strand.
CCTCGCGGGTGAAGAACCGGCCGAAGTTTGTCGGTTCGGTGAAGCCGAGCTGTCGGCCGATCCGGGCGATCGGCTCGTCGGTGGCCGCCAGCAACCGGCTGGCCTGGAGCGCGACCCGCTCGTCCACCACCTGCTTGGCGCTGCGCCCGGTGACCGCCAGGCAGGCCCGGGTGAGGGTACGCACCGAGCAGCCCAGCCGGTCGGCGTAGTCCTCGACCCGGCGGGTGGCCTGGTAACCATGCTCCACCTCGCGGCACAGCCGCCGGAAGGTCTCCTCCTCGGGCCGTGACGTCCGCCCCGCACCGGAGGGCAGCATGCTCAACCGCAGCAGCAGCACGCTCAGTTGATGGCGCAACAGGTTGCGGGCGGCCCGGGTGTCCCGGTGCCGGCTGGCGTCCACGGTCAGCTGGCTGACCTCGTTGATGATCGCGTCCTCGTCCTCGCCGGCGAGCTGGAACCAGATCGGCACGTCGTCGACGTCGACGTCGAGCCCGTGCAGCGCCTCCGGATGCCAGCGGACCACCGTGGCATCCAGCTGGGGCAGGGCACAGCGCAGCACCTGGCCGGGGCGGATCCGCAGCAGCGTGCCCGGCCGGCAGGGCAGGGCACGGAAATCCACCTCGGCGAGCCCGTGACCACTTGTGGTCAGCACGATCAGCTCGCGGTCCAGCAGCACCGGTCGTCGCCACCCGGAGTCGGGCGCGAGATCACCGAGGGTGACCGTGTCGATCTCGGCTGGGCTGGCGGCAGCGTCGGGCAGCGCGGTGGCTAGGTGACCGGAAGGGACCATCACCTGCGACGTTAGCCCGAGCCCGGCCCGTACGCATCCCTCGCCACCCGGGTATCGCGGGTCGCGGCGTGGTGGACGGACACCCGTACGCACGGGGTTGTTCCCGACGCGGCGGGACGGTTAGGTTACTGATCGGTAGTGACCTGGTCGTCGTGGCGCCCCGAGCGGTCCGTGACGGCGGCCCCGACACCGGCTGCCCCCAGGCCGGGTACCCAAGGGGATGGCATGAAGGATCTGTTCTCCGTCGACGGCAAGACCGTCCTGGTCACCGGCGGCTCACGGGGCATCGGCCTGATGATCGCCCGGGGCTTCGTCGCCGCCGGGGCGCACGTCATCATCTCCTCCCGCAAGGCCGACGTCTGTGAGGCGGTGGCCAAGGATCTGGCCGCGCACGGCCGCTGCGAGGCGATCCCCGCCGACCTGGGCCGGGACGAGGGCGCGCAGCACCTCGCCGCCGCGGTCCAGGACCGGGTCGACAAGCTGGACGTGTTGGTCAACAACGCCGGTGCCACCTGGGGCGCGCCGTTGGAGAGCTACCCGGAGAGCGCGTTCGACAAGCTGTGGGCGGTGAACGTGAAGTCCGTCTTCCGGCTGACCACCGCGCTGCTGCCGGCCCTGCGGGCGGCAGCGAACGCCGACGACCCGGCGCGCGTGATCAACATCGGCTCCATCGACGGCATCCGGGTGCCGATGATGGAGGTGTACGCGTACTCGGCCACCAAGGCGGCGGTGCACATGCTGACCCGCAGCCTGGCCCACCAACTGGCCGGTGAGCAGATCACCGTCAACGCGATCGCCCCCGGGCCGTTCGAGAGCAAGATGATGGCGTTCGCACTGGACGACCCGGGTTCCCGCTCCGCCATCGAGGCCCAGGTCCCACTCGGCCGCATCGGCCGCCCCGAGGACATGGCCGGCACCGCCATCTACCTCGCCTCAAAAGCCGGTGCCTACCTCACCGGAGCGGTAATCCCCGTAGACGGCGGCCTAACCACCCACGGCTGACCACCCCACCCCCACCCCTCCCACGGCGACCCTTGCCCCCGCCCTCCCACGGCGACCCTTGCCCCCGCCCTCCCACGGCGACCCTTGCCCCCGCCCTCCCACGGCGATCTTGCAGTTCTGGTCGGTGCATATGCCACAAGAGCCGCATAGCGACGACCGAAAGTGCAAGATCGCGGAGGAGGGTGTGGGGGGATGGGCGGGGGCCGCGCGAACTCGGCAGATTCGCGCGGCCCCGGTTTCGGTCTGTCAGCGACCGGCGAGCAGCCGGTTCACCGCGGTGTCGACGTCCAGGTGCTCGGCCTCCCGGCCGCGCGGGACGACGACGTAGGTCCGCCGCAGGAAGCGCACCAGCACGCTGCGCGGCACCTCGAACAGGGCGTTGCCGTCCGGCGACGACAGCGCCAGCGCGACGAAATCGCCGCGCGGGGTGGCCCAGGGCCAGACCCGTACGTCCCCGATGCCCGCCGGCTCGTCCAGTCCGGTGACCAGCAGTTCGCGGGCGAAGGACCAACTCACCGCCTCGCCGCCAGCCGATTCCGCATGGAACAGGACATGGACCGCATACGGGTCAGCAGGGTCGTAGCGCAGACTGGCGCGCACCGGCAAGGCGGTGGCGTCAGGTGCGACGAGCCTTAGCGACGTCTCGACCTCTACGGTCGTCGGTCGGATGACACTCATGAACGTTCTCCCCCCGGCACCGCTGCGGAACGCGCGTGTCCCGCTTTTCCCATACTCAGCCGCTACTCCTGGCTACGCTCCGCCATGCGCTGACTTCACCCAGTGGTGGGAAGGGGGTCGGAAGGGCCTCGTGAATGTGAAAATTCATGTAGGATTTCCGATTCTGCCCAGTGGGTTCATCCTGCCCGGCATCGGGTTTGTTGAGTCGTCGACTTACTCCGGTAACGTCCAGTCGGCGGTTGCAGTGACGGGCCCGCGCCACACTGGGGCGTGAAATGGTCGCGGACGTCATCCTCAGTGGATGCGGCGACCGGGCGAGACCCGTCGAACGTCGCGGTCCGCACAGCCGAACAGCGGGGGTACGGGGTGCCGAAGAAGCGGAGAAGCCGGCACGGTCGGTCAGTGATCGACCGCGGTCGGGTAGGTGAGCGCGGCGCGGCGGCTGTCCGAGTGCGTAACGGACGTGGCTACCCGGGGGGAAGTCGGGATAGATCGACCGGGAAGGGGCATCGTGGGGAGATGACCGGTGGTGCGCAGCGCGAGAGGGGTGGTGTCGCCGTGTCCGAGCGACGCGACCCGGCGGCGTGGCGGCAACGGATATCCACCACCCTCGCCCTGATCCGAGCCAACCCCACCGGCCGAATCGCACTGAAGATCATCTTTGGAGTGCTCGGTGCCCTCGTGGTCACCATCGGTATCGCACTCATTCCGCTGCCCGGCCCCGGCTGGCTGCTGGTGATCGCCGGCCTCGGCATCTGGGCCGTGGAGTTCCACTGGGCCAAACGCCTGCTCGCCTTCACCCGCCGCCACGTCCACGGCTGGACGGCCTGGGTGAAGAAACAATCACTTCCCGTACGCCTGGTGATCGGCTCCGTCGGCCTCGTCTTCGTCGGCGCCGTCGCCCTGCTGTCGATCAAGTACAGCCTCGGCATCGACGTGATCGCCCAGGTGCTGCACTACCTCGCGACCCACTGACCCCGGGTTCGCGGTCCGCGCGCCGGATCGGGTAGAGTCATCCGCGCTGAGGGCGATTAGCTCAGCGGGAGAGCGCTTCGTTCACACCGAAGAGGTCACTGGTTCGATCCCAGTATCGCCCACCATCAATATACGCAGGTCAGAAGCTCGTTGCCGGATGGGTCGGTAACGAGCTTCTTGGCTTTGACCCCTTAAATTGGGAGCAGGTTGGGAGCAGGCTGGCGATGACGCCGGCCGGGCCCCCGGCCCGCCATTCCGGGGGCCGACGACCGCGTGGTCGCTGTCGAGATCGTCAGAGCAGGATCCGGAATCCCGAGGCCCGGACGGGTCGGTTCTGGGACCGGTGGGCGTCGCGGAGATTCTTCTAACCGCCATTGACCTGCAGGCACTGTCGACCTTGTCCCACATTGGAGGTCGGGACACCGCTGAGTGCCCGCAGGCCTGCCACCCGATGGCAATGCCGGCAGCCACCCGAGGTCTTCGAATGGATCGACGACTTCTCTCGCTGGTGCGGCCAACGGCCTTCGTCTTCCTCAACCCCGCCAAGACCGACAAGGCCTGCTCGCGGATGGAGCCGCCCACGAACGCGGACACCTACTCCTGCACCACGACGCCGAGCCCGGCAGCCAGGTCCTGGAACGCGAGGTCACCGCGCTCGCCGCCGAGTCCTCGCCCCAGCACGCTCCTGGCCGACAACTGGCACCCTGGCTCGACTTCGAACTCGGACGCCGCCGGGCATCAGCCTCAAAGCCCTCGTCTACCGGTGCCGGGACAACTCCACCACGACACTGTCGCCAGCAAGATCCAAAAAGGCGATGCGACGTCGGGTAAGCGCCACCGCCGAGCAGTGCGGGATGGTTGCCGGGCAGGTTGGCTCGCGGTGGCTGCGGCGTGGTCCCTCGTCGAGTGGCGACCGCTGGACGCATGCTCCTAAAGATTGTCGATGCCGAGTGCGTCATGTCCGGCGCTGCCGGGTCTGCCGTCATGGGTGGCGGGACCGCGCCTTGGGGCCGGAGTGCCCACCGAGGTGACGGCCGCCCCGGGAAAGGTCTCGCCTACGGAAGGAGGTTCCTGGTGCCGTAAGTGTCCCACCACTCGGGCTGGTGCGTGCACAGGGTTCCGGTGGTGCGGGTGAGTAGGAGCCAGTTGCCGTTCAGGATCAGCGCGGCGTCCTCGGCGCGGCCGGCGAGCACACGGCCAACGGCCGCAACCATGTCAGGTATCGCCCGATCTGAGGGGTCCTGCTTTGACATGGAGAAGACGACGTTGATGTACGTGTCGGGCTCCCATTCCCATCTGGAGCCATCGTCGTCTTCGGCGTCGAAGTAGCCGTTGCTGCCGCCGTAGGCGCTGACCGTGTACCCGAAGTGGTGCTTGAGGTCCGCACCGAGCAACCGGGGGTAGCCCGACAGAGTCGACTCCTCGACACCCTCCGGAGCGGCAAGGGCGGCCACCTGCTCCAACGGGATATCGCCCGCGTTGCCGGGGCCCCGGCTCGTGTGGGCCACCTCTGGACTGGCCTGGATCATCGAATCCTTCGACAACGGTGGAGGGCCACGCGGGCGTCCACGGTCACAAAACGCTGGTGGGATGGTGGACCCGAGAGTCCTTTCATTAGGTTGCGGCGTGGTCGTGGCGGGCTTGCCCGTATTTCTGATGTCGTCTCCAGGGGTTGGTGCCTATGACTGTCTACTGCGGAATAGATTGGGCCGAGGAACACCATGACGTTGCCATCGTCGACGACAGCGGCGTGTTGGTCGCACGCCTGAGAATCGCTGATGACGCGGTCGGCTACCGGCAGTTGATCGACCTGTTCGCTGACGCTGGTGACAACCCGCAACAGCCGATCCCCGTGGCGATCGAAACCTCTCGGGGCTTGTTGGTGGCCTGCCTGCGGGCGACCGGTCGACAGGTCTACGCGATCAACCCGGTCGCGGTCGCTCGTTATCGAGACCGATACACCGTCTCACGTACCAAGTCCGACCATGTCGACGCGGTGGTCCTGGCCAACATTCTGCGCACCGACATGACCATGCACCGGCCGCTGCCCGACGACTCCGAACTGGTCCAGGCAATCGCGGTCCTCGCACGGGCGCAACAAGACGCCGTATGGGACCGCACCCAGGCCCACAACAAGCTGCGCTCACTGCTACGCGAGTACTACCCGACATCTCTGCAGGCCTTCCGCGACACCCGCGGCGGTATCACCCGACCCGAAGCCCGCGCCGTGCTCGCCGCAGCCCCCACTCCGACCCAGGTCCGTGGCGACGGTCGTTGACGGTGGCGAACCGTTCTCATTCCCGCGCGTACTGGCCGACCTCGCCGGGCGCGGCATCGGTCGGCTCCTGGTCGAGGGCGGCAGTAGCGTACACACCGCACTGCTGACGGCAGATCTTGCCGACGAGCTGCGCCTTGTCGTGGCGCCCTTCTTCGTCGGCGAGGCCGACGCTCCCCGGTTCGTGAACCCGGGGCCGTTCTCATGGACATCAACGAGCCGGGCCCGCCTTGCCGAGGTACGACAGGTCGGGGACGTCGTGTTCCAGCGTTACGCCCTCTCCGACCGCTTCACCTCGATTGACTGAACGCCGTCCGTCGATTCCGACTCGCCGCTGTTGAGGGCGGTTGACCGCGTACCGGACATCGCGGGGAGGTCATCGCCAACGCTGCGGTCCGCCAGACATACGCCTCACCGGCATAGGCGGGTTCGGCGCACCGGAAGCGGCGCCGCTTGAACGGCGTGCGCAGATGCACGGACGCACTGGTACCTCCTTATCGACGAAGGGTCACGTCCGCGCTGGTCTGCGTATCGGTAAGGCCGGGGACGCGGGCGGTGCCGAGGATGGCCGAAGCTGTCAGGTCGGCAGAAGGTTGTCAATCGAGCGCACGCGAGATCCGTGCCCGTGGCGAGCGCGCTGTCGCCACGCTCGAACCTGGAAGATCGTGACCAAGCGGGATGAGGAGGATTTCGGGGAGGATGGTTTCGTGCTTCCTGATGAGGCTGTCCGCGTCACCGTGTCGGCTGCCGCAGTGGCAGGTGTACCGGCTGATGACGCGCAGGTAGTCCGGGTCGGTGAGAACGGCGTGGTCGTATTGCCCGGCGCAGAAGCGCTGGCCCGGGTGGTGCCCGGTGGTGAAGCGGGTCGTGACGTGGGGCAGGAGATCGCGGTCCCCTTCTGGCTGGCGTCGCAGGATGTTCCGGTTGTGCGGCCCGTCCGGTCGGAGCCAATCCTCGTCGGCCCCTACGTGGTCTCGTTCTGGGAGTATCTGGCAGGTGCCGGAGCTGCTGATCTGGTGACGCTGGCCCGGTGTCTGCATCAGCTGCACCGTGTTCAGCAGCCGGGCGGGCTGCTGCCTCGTCTGTCACCGTTCTCCAGGTTCAATGAGCAGATGATGACGGGCGCGGCCCTGAACGCTGCCGATCGAGCGTTTTTGTGCGATTTTCGCGATCGCCTCGCGGCACGGTGGAAGCAGGCGCCCTTCGAGTTGGGGGAGGCGGTTCTGCACGGTGACGCGCACATGGAGAACCTTCTCGTCACGTCCGACGGTAGGCATGCCTTCGTCGACTTGGAAGCCGTCTGTGTCGGACCGCCGGAGTGGGATTTGACCCTCAGCGCCCTCTACTACGAGTGCGGCTGGTTCACCGAAGATCAGTACATTCAGTTCGCCGAGACGTACGGCTACGACGTGCGGCTCAGTCCTGGCTGGCCAGTATTGCGGGAGATTGCCGGAGCCGTTGCGGACGACGACAAGGGTCAGGCCGTTGGCAGGGCGCAGATGCAGCGGCGGCCACAGCCGAGTAAAAGCCGGCAGAAGAGACTTCGTGAGGCAGCGTCTGCGCCGTCTGGTTGATGTATTCCGGGGGTTGGGAGCCTCTGGTCGTGGGGAACCGAGGCGCCCAGCACGGCGAACCTGTTGTTCGCATCGGCGTTGGCCCGCGCGGCCAAGGCCGCGCAAGTCGGTTAGCCGACCTCCGAGATTAGGGAGCACGTTGGGAGCAGATGGGTGCTCGGAACACCGTTGAACAGCGCCCAACGGCACTGAACGGCACTCAACTGCACCCACCCCGACCTGCGGGTTTCTGTTTCCGCAGGTCAGAGTCGGTGCGGCGTCCCGCTTCACACGGAGTGCTCCACGATTTTGGACGGCAGTCGACAGCGCTCTATGTCTCCTGGTAGGGGAGTATGCGCAGGTCACGGCGGTAAGGAGCTGCTGGATCGGCTGGCCTTGCAAGTGGGAGCAGATCGGGTGCAGGTTGGCGAAGTGGTCACCGCGCCCGAAGTGCTCACCGGCTCTGGCCAGCCCCGAGGCTCTGACCTGCGGCGATGTGGGCCAGCGGCCTGGCGTGACCTCCCAGAGAACACCGAAGTGGTCACGGTTCGCTGCTCCCTGTCTGGATGGCGCCGGCTGTGGTCCCCGGCCCCACTGACGCCCATTCACGAGGGCGGTGTTCCATCGATGCACGGCTCTGGGTGCCGTCGTGATGGCGGCGGTCTGGATCCCGGGAAATGGGACTCGAATCCCACCGCCAACCTTCTGAACAGGGCTTCCTGCTCGGTGACGTCTTCGGCGAGCCCGAAGGCGTCGACCTTCGAAGGGTTCAGGTCATCACCCTGGGATGCACGCTCGCTCATGCCGAAATCAGTGCGTCCGATCTTGGGGCGGTCGAGGGATGATTAGCCGCATGAGGCGTTTTCCCGACAGCTTCCTGTTCGGTGTGGCCACCTCCGGTCATCAGACCGAGGGGGACAACACCAGCAGCGACACCTGGTTCCTGGAGAACGTCCAGCCGACGGTCTTCGCCGAACGCTCCGGCCGTGCCTGCAACAGCTGGATGCTATGGCGAGAGGACCTCGACCTGGTTGAGGCCATGCGACTGGGTGCCTTCCGGTTCTCGGTGGAGTGGGCCAGGGTCGAGCCACGGGAAGGCAGCTTCTCCAGCAAGGCGTTAGATCACTATGCGGCGATGGTCGACAGCTGTTCGCAGCGGGGTCTGGCTCCGGTCGTGACCGTCAACCACATGACCTGTCCACATTGGTTCGCCAAGCGTGGTGGCTGGCTGGATGCCGCCGCACCCGAGCTGTTCGCCCGGTACTGCGCCAAGGTGATGGACCACTTCGGTGACCGGATCGCCGCAGCCGTCACGCTCAACGAACCGAACCTGCCGCAGCTACTGTCCTGGGCGGACCTGCCAGCATCCGTCCGGGAATCGGAGCGGGCCATGCTGGAGGCGGCGAGCGCCGCCGCGGGCGTGCCTCGCTACCGCGTCAGCAACATCATGCTGCCGGAAGAACTTGACGCCATGCGGGACGGCATGACGGTGGGCCACCTCGTCGGACGGGCAGCGCTCAAGGCTAAGCGGCCCGACCTGCCCGTGGGCCTGTCCATCGCCATCGTGGACGACCGCGTGGCCGGCGACGACGCGACGCTGCGGGACCGCAAGCGAGCCGAGGTGTACGACCACTGGCTGCGGCTGGCACGCGAAGACGACTTCATCGGCATTCAGAACTACGAGAGCGCGCTCTACGACGCCGACGGGCTGTTGCCGCCACCGCAGGGGGCTATCCTCAACCAGTTGGGCTCGGCGATCGACGCGGATTCGCTTGGAGGCGCCGTGCGGTACGCACACGAGATCAGCGGCGTGCCGGTCTTCGTGACCGAACACGGCATCGGCACCGACGACGACGCCCTACGGGCGGCCTTCATCAAATCGTCGCTGGCCGGCCTGCTCGACGCGATCGACGACGGCGTACCGGTGCTCGGCTACTGTCACTGGACCCTGCTGGACAACTTCGAGTGGGCCGCTGGCTACGACACCATCCGCTTCGGGCTACACATGGTAGACAGGAAGACGTTCTCTCGTACCCCGAAACCGAGCACCAGCGGGTACGCCGCCATCGCGGCCAGCCGGAGCCTGAACTGAATCGCTGCCGCCGGCAACCGAGCGGGTGCACACCGCAGTCAGGCTTCGCACGCGTCCGTCCCTCGAGCGGTGGCCCACGCACTGATCTAGCCACACCGAGCGCATGGCAGCGTCCCCGCCAGGGTGGTGCAGGTGCCGTTGCGTGGGGCAGCCGGTCGTTCCGGCCCCGGCCACGATCTGTCCGGGACCTACGATGGTCTCGAAGATCATTCCTGAACGGCGACACGACGACGTGCCCACCGACGAAGTCCGCGTCGACGAGGCTCTGCGGCTGCTCTGCGGCGTGCCGGTCGAGCTCAACGCTGCCGTCAAGCGGCTCAGTCGGGGCAGCGGTGTCTACGCCTGGTGGGCTGCCCCGTCGGTCCTGCCCGATCTTCCCGGGCTGCCGAATGAGAACGTCCCGTCGTTACGGCTGCTGTATCTCGGACGGGCGACCAGCCTGCGGGGGCGGATCCTGCGCAACCATCTGAGGCGTTCGGGCAGCTCGACGCTGCGCCGTACCCTGGCCGGGCTTCTGGTGTCCGAGAGATACCGGACGACCTGGACCGACGGGGTCGTCCTGGTCTCCGAGGATGAGGCGCGGCTGACCACGTGGATGCACACACACCTGCGCTTGACGTGGGCGCAGGACCCGGAACCGGCGACCATCGAGACCGAACTTGTCCGGCGTATGCACCCGCCGCTGAACGTCCACGGCGTCGACCCCGAACATATCCAGCCGGCCGTTGTCGCCGCCAAGAACTCATACAACGCCAGCAGCCGCCCGGCCGATCCTCCGCCAACGCTGTAGCTGATTAGCCGAAGATGGTGCGTTGTTTCCGCCACCACCTCGAGTCTCACTGATGGCCACGGCTATCGCGGTATCGAGGACGCGGAGCCGGAGGGGCGGGTTATCAGTAGAGCTAGCAGGCCGGCGGAGCAGAGAGCCGCCCCGACGATGTATGCGGATCGATAGCCGAGGTGTTGGGCCAGGCCGAACAGAGGACCTGCCAGGATCGCGCCGATTGGGAAGGAGTTGGTGAACAGTGTCGTGGCGCGGCCCGGTTGTAGCGGCAGCATGTCCTGCATGTAGGTGATACCAAGCCCCGCCACAGCTGCGATGAAGACCGCGTTGAGGATCTGCGCGGCGGCCAGCACCCAGATCGTCGACGCGACCGCGGCTAACGCGTGGTACGCGACACCGCAGCAGGCGCCGGCGAGTACCAGCGCGCGGACCCGGATCCGGGTCGCTAGTATCCCGAGGCCGAGCATCAGCGGGATCTCCAGCGCGGCGCAGAGGCCGAGAATGAGGCCGGCGTCGGTCGCGTCGCCGCCCAGATCGGTGCTGATGAACAGCGGTAGTGCCTGCACGCATAGGGTCAACGGACACACGAGGATCGTGAACGCTGCCGCGGTGAGCAGCAGCGTTGACCGTGACGCTGCAGGGGTGCCGGCGAGGTCAGGAAGGGGCTCGTCGTCCGGGGAGTCGGTCGGCGCTGTTGGCGTGTCGAGTTTGTCCAGCCAGAAGATGGCCACGAGCGCGGCGGTCGCGTACATCGCCGCGGCTGTGCCGAAGATATAGGCGAAGCCGCCCGCATCCAGCAGGACAGCGGCCAGCGGCGGTCCAGCCACCCAGGCGAGGGAGAAGACCGTCCGCAGCGTGCTGATACCCATCGCGGGGTTGGAGCCCTTGTGGGCCAGCAGTTGGCGGGCGTAGGCGAAGGTCTGTGGAAACAGCGCTCCGGCCAGCGCTGTCGCGGTCGCGGTCAGCGCGAGCAGGAACCAATAGTCGCGTACAAATGCGGTCAGTCCCATGCCGATCAGGCCCGCGACGGATGTGCCGATCAACAGCCCTCGACGAATGGCCCGGCGGTCGGACAGCCGCCCGATCAGCGTCGACGCGATCACGCCGGCAAGCGGTGTGACGATCAGGAACACCGTCAGCTGGACTGGGTCGGCCCGCACAGCCGTGCTCAGGAACAGCGAACGGAACGGCTCGACCACCGCTGTAGAGATGCCGACGGCGAGAAAGACCAGAGCAAGGGGGAGTAGTTCACGGCCGATGTACCGCGGGTGCGGCACAACACCCACGGCCATGGGTCGCACAGTAACGCCGTTGACGCAGCGCGCCAACTTAGTCCCGCAGCCGCACCTTCGTGCTTCGACGAGCGCGCCTCAATGCCTGAACCCACCGGCACATCCGTGGCGACCGCAGATGTTCGAGTCGTACGTCGTCTCCGCTTGGTCTGCGGATTCGAGCCACGAGCCGAGCTGGTGGAGCAGAAATTCGGCATCCGCATCTGCCGCGGACCGGTCGTCGCTCTGCGGGGATCCTCAGACTGGGTTCGATCGGGCCGATGAGCGAGCATGGCCGAGCTGTGCGTCGACCGAGACCGCATCACGCGTGCCGGGCTGCGCAAGTCCGGCATATCAGTTTTCCGAGCGACGGGAACTGGGACAACACCCAGAGATCATCCGTTGGTAGCACCATCTCGGCACCTGGTGGCAGACACGGCGGCGCTGTTAGACCCGCCTGGACCGCGTGCGCCACCATCCGATTTCCATCCGGCAGGTTGAAGGTGAGGTTGCTGTAGTCATCCCGACCTGCGCCATCGTCGACCGTGCCGACGCGAATGGGATGGATGACCTCGTACCAAGTCACGAGATCAGGCTGGTCAATTGCCATCGCCGCCGACTTGGGCTCGACTTGGGAGGTGTTCAGCCACAGCCGAACATCACGAGCGTGCTGTACCTCATCCTCTGGTCGGTATAGCTCAACCACCAGCCAGGCGATACCCGGTGCCGCCTCTCGCACGGCATCTGCCTCCGCTCCGTCAGGGCAACACACGACCAACACCTGCCCTGACTCCGATGCTGCCGCATCGACCGGTACATACCGCTGATCGAGCTCCCGCAGTGCTTCGGCCGCGGCGTCAACTCCATAGCCGTAGAGGATCACGCCTCGCTGCTCGTTACTCACCCACCAGTCTCCGGCAACAGGCGGGCCCGAAAAGAGCGGATCAATGGGACCACTCCGCCATGCACGGATCTGCCGCGCTGAGGGCTCGCAGGTACGGCGAATCTCGTCGGCTTCGGTGAAGGTGGGCATGACGGGCGTCGCCTGTCAGTAGACGTACTGATCGCAGTCGAGCCACAGATGAAGGGTGGCCAGTCGCCGTATCGTCCCCACGGTGAGGTGGAGAGCGGGAGTCGTCACCAGGACATCGCCGGCCCCGTCTTGTCCGGAGTGCATTTCGATCACGACGTTGACGCCCGCCTGGAGTGCCAGCATCTGCCGGGCGCGCGCAAGCCCTTCGGCGTGAGGCTCGATTACATCGAGTAACTCCGTGAGAAGGAGTTCGGTGTCGTACTCATCCCGCTGCGGCACGTCGACGTACCAGCCGCTCGACCTGTGAATGCGCTGGCCCATGGCTTCGCCGCGCCGGTGGACCCGCGTGGGTTCGAGCCCGACCAGCTGCGTGACGTGTGCCGGATCGAAGTCCAACCCATCAGCATCCTGCGCCGGCGCCACCTTCAGGTAGGCGCGTTGAACGCACCTGATCACTGCAGGTCCGGCTGCACCCTGGTCTTCGTCGCTGTCCACGATCTGAAGATCGTAGGACTTCTGGCATGCTTCGACGATCTGGGCGTTGCTCATTCCGGCAGCGCCGATGAAGACATCCGCTATGCCGCCGATGGTGCGCGCGGAGGGCGGCTCAGTCGAACCAGTTGAACAGCAGGTCGCCGAGCCGGCTCGGCTGGTGGTAGGCGACATCCCGGCGTTCTTCTTCGGTCAGAAGATGCAGGTGCCGCTCGCGGAGCGGCTGATTCAGCTCTGCCCTGGTGGCGACCCGTAGCCCTGCGCGGCGGTACATGTCCTCGCCGGGGACGTCAACGAGCACCGCGTTGATCATGTGGGGGTCTTGCTGTTCGGCTGCAGCGACCAGGAAGACCGCGGCGTTGAACAGGATGCTCAACGGCTTGGCATCACGCATCCGCACACCGACCCGGTAGTGGTTTCGGCCGACCGTCGGCTCCTCGACCGACGTCGTGACCACACCGTGCAGTGCCCTGGCGCTGTCGTACACCATGGCTAGCCAGGTGGCACCGGCCACCGGATCCAGGTGCGGCCGGGTCACTCCCGCCTGCAGCAGATGGATGATCTCCACGCACAGATCATCCGATATTCCGCACGTTGTCGGGCAACCTGTCGGAGCACGCTCGTACCGAGGGGACTGCGCCAGCCTCCACCCCTGCCGCACCGACAGCTGGGCTGCTGTACTGGCTGCTGTACTGCCGGGAAGGTCAGCGGTCGGGACTATCGTGCCTGGCGTTTCGGGGGCAGCAGAGTACTTCGGTCTCCCTTGTGGCCTTCGTTGCGTCCGGCGGTAGCGGGGGCGGGGACAGCGAGGGCGTCTATCAGATGGCGGGGCAACTGGCGGTGATCAATGCGGGGCCGGCACCGGTCACTGCCAGTGCGGCTACCGGTCAGCTGCCGGGTATCCGGGTCCGGGGTACCGGACAGTCTCGGCTGCTGCGTCCCGGCGGCACCGGCTGGATTGACGTCGAGGTGAACATCGACTGCTCGATCCCGTTCGACAGCGAGCCGTTGTCGATGCGATTTGCGGTAGAGACCGCTGACGGGAGGGTCAGGGAGGTCAGCTACCCCGTCGCCGTGATCGGCAGCGCCTGGCACCGCGAGGTCGAGCGGCCCTGTGCGCACCTTGCTGGCCTGGTGAAGGATGACGGTTAAGGGGCAGCCGCAGACGTATCAGTGACCGGGGGCCAGCACCGCTTGCGGGTTCTGCCTGAGATCGGACACCCGGGACATGCCGCGAAGCGCTCGTCTGCGAGGGTGACGTCGGCGTTGTCAGTGCCGGTTTGGGACTATGCAGAAGGGGTGCCCGGCCGGGTCGGTGAGTACCCGGAACCGGTCTCCGCCCGGCTGGTGCTCGGGCTTGGCCGCACCCAGTGCCAGCAGCATGGCCTCCGCTGCGTCGAGGTCCTCGACTGCGAAGTCGAGGTGTAGTTGCTGAGGCGCGCTCTGTGCCGGCCAGCGTGGCGGCTGGTACTCGTTGACTCGCTGAAAGCCGATGAACAGCCCGTCTTCCCGGGTCAGCCCGGCGAACTCGTCGTCGGACTTGGGGTGCAATGCGAGTCCGGTGGCCCGCTGGTAGAACGCGGCCAACTCCAAAGGGTCGGCGCAGTCAAGCGTGATCGCCGCGAGGGTCAGCGTCGAGCGCACGGCCCGCTCCTTCATGAGATGTGTGAGCCAGCCCGACACCCTCTTCCACAGATCGCGCGACTCGCGCTGCGCTCGGCACGGCCGTTCGCGCAGTCTGCGATCTGCAGTGTGGGCTCAGGTTTCCGCTCCGGATGTGGCGCGGTAGGTAGGTGACGGCGGTCCCTGCCAGACTGCCGATGGTCAGGGCGAGGGCCAGTGGGAGGAAGAGATCCCACGGTGCGGGCAGCCACCGATCTATGAGGATGCCAGCTACCAGGCAACCGGCGGTGGTGATCGTTAGGGCGAGCGCTGCAAGCAGCCGATATCCCCGGCGGATCCGAGGCATTCCGAAGGCGCCGAAAGCGGCCACGCCGACAGCGGGGTCATCCCACCCGATGACAACGGCCGCCAAGACGACCACCACGCCGACGAGGACGCCGACCAGCGAGGAGAAGGCGGCAGCTCGCAACGCCGCAATGAGCGGCGGATCGGGAATACCCGACTCGCCGGTGAAGACGAGGTGCCCGGCTCGGCTGTACACCCAGTCAGGCACCAGCGTGGTCACACGGGGTCGGCCTGGCCGCCCAAGCCCATCGGCTGTCACGGTACCAAGTGTGAAACGGCGATCAACTGATGTCGACCCGCCGACGAACCCCCGCCAACGACGAGCCCCAGGAAACGTCCGCTTCTGCCGCGAGCCGCGCGGACGTAGCCGAGAACAGTGCGTCTGACCTTGGAGCAGTCGGAGGGATGATGAGTCGGTACATCCGTCAGCGGATCTTCACTCGATGGAGGCGGCATGCACACGCGACCGTCCGGATCCTGGAGCATGCAAATCAGCAGGTGGACTCAGCAGCACGACTGGCCATTATGGATCAGGACGGCCGAGCGGATCGATGTGTCGGCCGGGGGCGTGGTGCCCGGCCCGCTCGACATCGCCCCGCTCCCGGCGCCGGCCCTCGCCTCGGCAGCGCCGCTGGCTGAGGGCTGGCTGGGCTGGTGGCGGGCGGTGCTGGACCTGCCCCGCCCGGCGGACCGGGTCGACCTGGCCCGTTACACGGAACTCGGACCGCCCGACTTCGCCGGCCTGACCGCCTGGCCGGCGCTGCACGAGGTCGTCGTGCGGCGCTGGTCCGAAGCCGAGGACTGGCACCGCACGCGGAGCCGAGCGGGCATGCTCGCGCACCCGCCCGGCACTGCCGACCACAGCACGTTCGTCGGCGAGATTGAGCGTGCCCTCGGCCGGCGGTCGGCACCGTTCAAGCTGGAGTTCATCCTGCTGCCGGTCCGCGACGACAAGGTCCGCCCGATCGACGAGACCCGGTTCCTGGTACCCGAGCGCCTCTACGACAGCCCGGCCTGGTTCGACTGGCTCCGCCCCGTCGTTACCCGCCTGATGGCCGGCTCGTGATCGAAATGCTCCTTGCCGTGCTTCCTGAGACTCGATGATCATCACCTTCGTCGGCGCTACGGCATGCGCGGGCCGTGTTCGGTGCACATCTGGCCGCACACCGCGCTGCATCGTGTGCCCAGAGGTGCTGCAGCGCGGCCTGGCGGTCGGCGGGGTTCCCGGGACGGGAGGATATGAGGGGCGTGGAGTGCCCTGGCGTGGTCTGGCTCATTCGCCGCGCCGTACGAAGCCGGCCACCGAGGCCGGTAGCTCATCCTGCGGCATGTCCTCGCAGCCGGGACGGACGAAGTCCAACAAGAGCACGACGCGGTCGCCGGTGCCGTAGTTCCACGCCTCATGCGTGACGGTGTCGTCGAAGACGAAGGTTTCACCCTCGCGCCACTGTCGAGTCTCGTCGCCCACTCGCAGCGCACAGTCCTGCGGCACAACGAGCCCGAGATGCGCGCGGTAAACGGTGGTAACCCATCCCTGATGTGGCTTGATTTGGGTGCCAGGAGCCATCCGAGAAAACCCAGCAGTCGTCAGGTGAGGAACCTTCGTCAACGCGGAGGCGGTATCCGGGCATGCCGCGAGCGCCTCCTCGATCCGATCCCCGAAGGCGACAAGTCCATAGACACTCCAGCCCTGGCCGTACATCTCGCGCTGGACCCACGGCTGGTAGGCATCAAGCGGGAGAGCAAGGCACTCATCCCGCATGGCATCCCACCGTGCCCGCAGGTCGGCCAGGAAGGGGAACTGCCGCTGGTCTACGAACATGAGAAACCATCATGCGCCAACGTCGGGTGGTATGGGCTAGGACGCCACTCCGTGGGCGCGAAACTTCGGTGGGCCAATGTTCGGACCTCCACAGGTAGGCGCACGCTCGTGCCGCCGTCCGAGTGTGGCCTGGCCAAATATCAATGGCTCCGGGGCGGCATGGCGCGGTAATCGGCTTCCATCGTGGCCGACGTCGGGTTCGCCGAGATTGTTCGGCAACTGACCGAGGCAGCCCAGGCAGACGCGAAGCCAGTCCGGACGAGGTCGCGCAGCACCCGCTCCGACGCGGCGGCCCGCCAGATCGGTCAGTGCTCGCCGTCTCCCACCTCCCGCCAGGCAACCAGACGCTCGGCCATGGGCCCAGTGCCGGCACCCTCGGGCGACATACCGAAGTGACCGCCGATCTCCTCGTCGAGGTACTCCCGAATCTCGTTACTGTCCGCTCCACCGGCCAGCCTCGTCAACAGCGGCGAGAGCATGCAGTCGTACTCGTCGACGTTGGTCTCCGGATCGAAGACACCGATGAAATCCCACTCGTTGAGCAATCGTCGCAACTCGTCCGCCCGCTCGTACATGCGGCGATGATCGCATGTCGGACGGCCACACAGCCCGCCGTCGACCAGCAGAGCGCGTGCACTCCTTTGCCGCCTTGAGCGCAGGTGCGGTCGGTTCACCCGTCGCCGTCGGTAGCTGAGTCTGGCTGGCGCGGACGTTGTGCTATGCCGAATTTCGTGCGCCGCCTGGCCTGGCGCTCACCGCCGGTATTTGGCCCCGCGTGGCTGCTAGCCTCCCTGGCCTATGACCCGACGATTCGGTGACCGAGCGACGTTCGCGGTGGAGATCGGCGCGATGAGCCCGCCCGCACTCCGCGTCGTCGACGTTTGGGCGGCTGACAGACGGCTGACCACTGACGACAACATGGTTTACGTTCCGTCCTTCTCGGCGTACATGTGGTCGGACGCGGACCGGGTTCGTCGGCGCGACGTCAGTCCCTGCCCGTTCCACGACCGAGCGCCGGAAGAGATCTTTCATCTTTTACACGGGAACGAGACCGGCCTTCGGGAGCACTTCTGGTTCCTGCAGTGGAGCGAGACCCTTGACAATGTGTCGGCGTACGCCTATCTGGACGATGAACTAGTGATCCTTTTTCAGTTCTGGCGGGCGAGGCATCCCTTGCCGGATGACTTGGGCAAGGTCTTGGTCGCGACGATCCCACCGGACGAGTTCGTGGCCATCGTCAGGGAAGCAGTCGATCTGTTGGACGCCGGCTCGTCGGCAGGCGATCTTCACAAGGACAGCTACCCCTAAGAGCTCCTAACGAAATGATGTTGGGCGTGTCCTTGGGACGTGAGGGTCGTTCTGTCTGAACGTGAGGAGGGGTGAGCAGCTGCCGTGGATCGTCTCGGACGATCTGTGGGCCGAGACCGCGCCGCTGCTGCCGCCCCGAGCACCCCGCCGGCGCCGCTACCCGGGCCGCAAGCCCTTCGACGATCGAAAAGTGTTGTGCGGGATCCTGTTCGTCCTCTACACCGCGATTCCGTGGGAGTACCTGCCTCAAGAGCTCGGCTTCGGGTCGGGGATGACCTGCTGGCGCCGGTTGCGGGACTGGAACGACGCCGGGGTGTGGCAACGACTGCACGAGGTGCTACTCGGCAGACTCCGCGCCGCCGGGCAGCTGGACATGTCCCGGGCGGTGATCGACGGCTCCCACGTCCGGGCGCTCAAGGGCGGCCCAAAACCGGTCCGAGCCCGGTCGACCGCCGCAAGCCAGGCTCGAAACACCACGTCATCACCGACGCGGGCGGCATCCCCCTCGCCACAGCGCTGACCGGCGGCAACCGCCACGACGTCACCCAACTGCTGCCCCTGGTCGACAAGGTCCCCGGATCACAGGCACTCGCGGCAGGCCCCGGCAACGACCCGAACGCATCTACGCCGACCGCGGCTACGACTACGACTGCTACCGCCGCGACCTACGCGCCAAGGGCATCACCCCCGTCATCGCCCGACGCGGCACCGGCCACGGGACAGGACTGGGCACCCGACGCTGGGTCGTCGAACAGACCATCGCCCTGCTGCACTGGTTCCGCCGCCTGCGCATCCGCTGGGAGATCCGCGACGACATCCACGAAGCATTCATGACCCTCGCCTGCGCCATCATCTGCTGGCGCCGACTCCAACACTCAAAGAGTCAGGACCTCTTAGAGAACGCGATCTGCAGCCATCACCGATCTACACCCGCAGACTCGGGTGCCTGAGCATCCTCGGGTTCGGCAGACGGGCGGGGAGCGAGCCACGGCGGGCAGAAGGACCGATATACCGAAGGGGACGGTCACCGACACGACGCAACGCGCGGTCGGCGACATGAGCGTGCACGGCGACGGATCCTCATCCGCTGGTCGATGTGTGTCGGCTCCCATCGAAACGCGTAGTCATTCGGAGGGACCAGCCCCACGAGCGGACTTTCCTCTCATCCGAGGATCTCAACCTGCTTGGGTGAGTGATTAGCATCAGAATGTGGATCCGTTCAATCCCGAACTTCGAGTCTGCGACGAGTTGGACGACCTGAGCGACATTGCGGCCCAGGAGGGCCTCGCCGAGCGGCTCGACGCGCTAATTGCTCGGGCACGCTTGGGCGAGGACGTCGGCGCGGCACTGCGCAAAGTGCTGCGGTCGCTGGGGCTGCCGGTCGCCGGGCGGCCGCGCTCCGACCCGTTCGGCCCGCTATTCCAAGGGACTTGGCCCGGCGAGCGGCTGCCGAGCACGGACATCTACGTCTGCCCGCTCGGGTTGTGCAGCTACGCGTGGGTGCGCCGGCCAGGCATGGCCGTGCCTGACTGCCTGCTGAACCAGATGCCGCTACAGCCCGAGGACGGCTGAGGTGCAGACGTTCCTGTCGGAGCTAGGCAAAAAGCTCGCCGAGCGGTGGCTCCTGACGCTCGCGGTACCGGGCTTGCTGTACTGTGCCGCCGCGGTCGCCGCCCACTCGCTCGGGCATCATCCGCGCACGGTGACCACGACACTTCGGCTGGAGCTCGCCAGCTTGTCCGCCTCAGCCCGCCGGGACCCACTGCTCGCGGTCCTGACTGTGCTGCTGTCGGCGGCGGCCGCCGCGCTGCTTGCCTCGGCGTGTGCCGGGGCCGTGCGCTGGCTGTGGAGCGGCGACTGGCCGGCGCCGCTCGCCGCGCTCGGGCGACCGCTGCGCGAACGCCGGGCCGAGCGGTGGGAGCGCCGCCACGGTGAGTACGAGGCAGCCGTGCGCGCCGAGCGGCTCGGCACGGCCCGCGCGCCGGGGGGTTCAGCGCTGCCTGCGGCCGAGCTGGCCCGCCGCCGCAACCGGGTGGGCCTGGTACCGCCGAGCCGCCCCACGTGGATCGGCGATCGAATCGCCGCGGTGCAAGCGCTCGTCATGGCGGAGTACGGCGTGGATCTCGCCGTCGCCTGGCCGCGGCTATGGCTGCTGGTTCCGGCCGAGCAGCGCACGGAGGTGCGCACCGTGTGGTCGGCGTTTGCGGGCGCAGCGACGCTGCTGGCCTGGGGTGTGCTGTACACGGTCCTCGGCCTGCTGAGCTGGCCGTTCGCCATCCTTGGCGTTGTCGTCGCGCTACATGGCTGGCGCCGCGGCCGGCAAGCTGCCGCGGCCTACGGCGACCTCGTCGAGTCAATCGCCGACCTGCACCTGCCCAAGCTGGCAGAGGCGATGGGCATGCCGACCGGCATCTCGGAAACCCGCGCCGGCCATCGACTCAACCGCATGCTCCACAAGGGGACCTAAGGCACCGGGCAGCTTCACGGACCGAAGTGCACGTGCGCGGCCCACAACCCGGGCGTGCGCTGGTACGAGGCCCGCAGCCGGCGGATCGCGTCATGCAACGCAAACGGCACGGCGTCGAGGCGGCGCCCGGCCGCGGCGAGGCGTTCATAGACGTCGTCAGCGATCTGGGCGGCGAGGGCGTCGACGATTCGCCACAGCGAACCGATCACGTGGCGATACCCGGAAGCCTGAAACATCGCCGCCAGCTGCTGCGCCTCGTCGATGCTGGCAACGCCGCCTTGCGCGGAGTCGCACGAGGAGAGAAACGCGAACGACTTCGCCCCCAGCCGCAGCTGCCACAGGTCGCCCAGTCGTAGAGGGCCATCGTACAGCTGCAGGCGGCTGCGGGCCGGCTCGACGACGTCGGCGTACCCGTGGCAGGCGAAGTGCGCCCACTCGTGCTCGCGCAGGGCTGACAGGACCGCACCGGTGGTTGCGTCTGGCCCGATGAACAGCGACGCTTCCGGAAAGCGTGCCGAGATCGCGGCCGCCTCCGCCGCGGCGCCCGGCAGCGGCGCGTGGCTTGGCGACGCGGGGACGGCGATCACGGCGCCGCCGCCGGACATGGTGCCGCCGACGTGGTGGCGGGCGCGGCGCAGCCCGGCGAGGGTCGAGGCGTATGAGGACACCACCCGGTCAAGGACTGCGGTCCCGCCGTCGCCCGGGCGGCCCGCCGCATGGAGAGGGAAGAACTCCAGCAACCCCGTCGGCATCCACCACATCCGCGGCCAGGGCTGGCCCTCGCCCGGCGGGCCGGTGAAACCGAGCGCGCGAAGGACCGGCTCGGCGACCGCTTCCCACAGCCACTCCAGCATCTCCTCGACCACCTGTTCGCGGGCTCGCATCCGCTTGAGCGGCGCCGTCTTGCCAATGTCGTCCACGGTGCCGACGAAGTCCGGCAGGCGCTGCTGGACGGAGTCCAGCGAAAGCCCGGGCAGCGGTACCGCGATCAGCCCACCACAGGTCAGGAGCAGGGCGTCGCAGCGGTATCGACTGAGGTTCACGACGGCGATCGGCCCGTCTCCGGCGAGGGCGACCAGCTCATCGCAGGTCGAAGGCAGCTGGAAGCGCTCCAGATGCGGCCGGGTCCGGGCCTCGGCCATGAGGGCGGTCCATCGGTCTCGCCAGGCCCGGAACTCGGCCGGATCTGCGCCGCTGCCCAGCCCCTCGTCGTGGGCGCCCTCCAGCGTCTCAATGTCAGTCCGGAGCCGCTCGAACGCATCGACAAGGTCAGGCGCGTAGGTGGCCAACCGCGCGAGATCGTCGCGCAGCTCCAGCGCCTGCCCGATCAGCACCCCGCGGCCGGCCTCGATCAGCTCCAGCGCGAGCTCCGGCTCGCCGCTGTTGAGCGCGCAGGCGGCGGCGTCGGCGGCCACGCTGTACGAATGCCGGGCGAGGACCGCCGCACGGTCGCTGCGTCGCAGCTCCCGCGCGGTGAGCAGCGGGAACTGACGCACCGCCAACGCCAGGGCCGTCGTGGCCTCCGCCCACAGCTGGTGATCGGCGGCGCCGCGGCCCCACAGCGATGCCGCCTCAATGGCTGTCGTCGGCGCGGCGCCCGGGTCCTGCGCCGCCACCCGGCACAGGTCCAGCGCCTCCCGCAGGCTTGTGGCATCGTCCGTAGCCGCCTGCTCCAGCTGCAGCTCGGCCAGCAGTAGCCGGACCTTGAGATTCGCCTGGAACAGGCGCCCGGCAGCCGATCGGGCCAGCTTCAGCGCCTCGTCCAGCACGGCCGGGTCGTGCCCGGACCGGTACTGCGACAGCAGCGCGCTGGCAAGGTTACCCTCGGCGAGGCTGCGGTCCGGCTGGTCCTCGCGGGTGACGGCAATGGCCTCGCGCAGCCTCTCGATGCCCTCGGCGCGCTCTGCGTCGTCCCCGAGCAGCAGCACAGATGCCACATTGGCCAGATACCGGCCGCGCTTGATGTGATTTGTTGGCAGCACGGCCAGCGCTGCCCGGTACGCCTCGATGGCCCGGGCTCGGGCGCCCGGCCACCGCCAATGGGCCGCGATTGTGTACGCCAAGCCGAGGTTCACCAGATGGCTCGCGCGGAACGAGTCATCGGGAGCGGTCTCCTCGTTGGCGCGGGTTAGTCCGGTGATGGCCTCGCGCAGTGCCTGCCCGTCGCCGGTGCGCTCAGCCCACAGCACCAGGGCGTGACCGAGCCTGCCGAGGTACCGCGGCCGGTACGGATCGTCGACGCCCAAGTCGTAGGCAGCTCGCAGCTCGACGACGGCCTCGTCGAGCAACTCGGCGCGCGGCGCCTGCTCGTACTGCTCTCGCAACCGCATGCCCAGATTGCTGTGGTGACGCGGCGTCGGCTCCAGGTCGACGGCCCGGCGTGCCGCCTCGACGGCCTCGGCGCCGAGGCGCGCGTCCCCGACCTGCTGGTTGAGATCGCTGACCGCGTTCGCCAGGTCGTGGTAGACGCTGGCGGACGGTCGCCCGGCCGATTCGAGGTCTGCAGCCATCCGCTGCAGGATGTCCACGGCCTCGATGAGGTCCTCGCGGCGACCCGTTAGCGTCGAGTACACCGACAGGCCCATCGCATATATCAGCGCCAGCTCGCCGTCCGCCTCACCGGTGGAGGCCCCGATGCCGCGCAAAATCTCCAGGGCCTCGGCGACTAGTTCCTCCGAGTTCAGCCGATTACCGAGGTCGCCGAGCAGGCCCGCGAGCTGCACACGGAGAGTCCGTTCGTACGGGTGCCCGTCCGGCAGGGCGTCCAGTGCGGCCCGGTGTGCGGCGATGGCCTCGGTGTAGTCGGCCACCGTCGACGCCCGGTCTATCCCGTCGGCGAGGCAGACCGCCAACAGGAGCAGGGCGACGGCGTGCGTGTCCGCCGGGGCCGGCGCCGCCACCGCGCGGCGCGCGAGGTCGACCGCCCGGTCGAGCGCCGCCTGGGGATCCTGATCGGCGTGGAAGAGCTGCCGCTGGAACGAGCCCATGTTGATCAGGTGCTGCGCACGACTCCGATGGTCGTTTGTGGAGCGGCTCTCCACCTGGCGGTAGGCCACCCGGCCGGCCGCCAACGCGTCCGGCTGGTCGAAGTCGCCTGCGATTAGGTCCGCTAGCCGTCCGTTCCACATCTCTACGAGCTCGACGATGCCATTGCCCACCACCACATGCGTGCCGCGATGGACGCCGCGGACCAGCGGACGCAGCATATCCGGGTGCTTGTCGGACAGCGGACGCAGCAACTCGATCCCGGCGAGCAGCTCCGGGTTGGGCGCGTCGGCCAGGTCGACGTCGGCGCCACGCCGAGCCTTGCGCGCATGAGCCGCAGTTGACCGGCTACGTATCGGGCGGCCGGCTCCCACGGCTGGCCGGGCATCGCCTCGATCAGGGAAGCCAGGCCAGCGGTGACGTCGTCA
This sequence comes from Micromonospora sp. NPDC000442, assembly GCF_042898635.1. Taxonomy (NCBI): domain Bacteria; kingdom Bacillati; phylum Actinomycetota; class Actinomycetes; order Micromonosporales; family Micromonosporaceae; genus Micromonospora; species Micromonospora sp. NPDC000442. Next base: position 36,705 of record NZ_JBIAYZ010000035.1, read on the forward strand.
CGGAGTACCGCTTCGGGATCGCTGTCGACGTTCTCCAGGACCGCTGCTAAGGGACGTCTCGTAACTCCGTCGGTCGTCCATGATGGATCATGTCGGGGTGCAGGTGATCTCGGTAGCCCGCCAGGAGTGGATTTTCCCGTTCACCGGGTTGCAGCCCGTGCAGTTCCGC
>NZ_JBIAYZ010000036.1:0-33269 GCF_042898635.1 Micromonospora sp. NPDC000442
ATCGAACCCCACGTCGTGCCCGTGTCGTGCGTGGTCGCGTAGACCAGGTGCTGACCGTTGTACGGCGCGTGCGTGAAGTCCTTCAACGACACCCAACCCGACCGCGGCTGCGCCAACGCACCCGTCGACGACCACCGGTACGACGACGGCAGATTGCAGTTACCCGACGGCGGCGGCGTGGTCGGCGGCGGGTTCGTGCCGCCGTCGACGCGGACAAGCTGCCACTGCTGGTTGGCGCCGTTCCAGTCGTCGTACTGGACGATGTTCCCGCCGTCGGCGGTCGAGGCGCCCTGCACCTCCATCACCTTGTTGCTGTTCCGGTTGATCAACCGGACGTAGCCGCCGTCGGAGTCGGCCAACCGGAACTGCTGGTTCGCTCCGTTGTGGTCCGCCCACTGCACGATGCTGGCGCCGTTGGCGGTCGACCAGTTGTAGACGTCCAGCACCTTGCTGGACAGCCGCGACTTCAACCGGTAGTAGCCACCGCCCGAGTCCACGAACTGCCACTGTTGCTGGTTGCCGTTGTTCCGCGACCACTGGGTGATCCGCGCGCCGTCGTTCGTAGCCAGGTTGTACACGTCGAGGGCCTTGCCGCTGTTGCGGTTGACCAACACGTACCAGGCGTTGGTGTCTACCGTCGCGGCTGCGGCGGGTGTCGACACCGCCACTGCGGCGGCGCTACCCGCCACCACCGCTGTCACGCCCGCTGCGGCGACCCGCAGCAACCACCTACGCTGCCGCGCGGGCGGCGGGAGAGCGGGAGATCTACCAAAGGCAGACATGTTCCTCCTTTAATGACCGAGAGCCGACCGGTCCGCCCGAGGATGGGCACACCGTCGAGCATCTGCGCCGTCAGTGTTAGCGCTAACATCAATGTCGACGCGTCCCCGCACACGCCTGATTTGCCGGCCGGACGAAGCAGGCTCGCCCGGTAAGCCGTAGGCATCGCCGTCCTTGACCATCGACTGTGGGCGATAACACGTCGTTCGTCAAGACGTAATGTTCCGGAATCACGAGGCCGTGACGTTCCCGAATTATCGGACACCTGACCTGCTACCGCCACGGCACAGCCACTCACCGACCGCCTGCGACACCCACACCGTCCCGGCCGGCCGAACTTCCCACCGAGCACCCCACACCCGCCAGCATGGTGACGCTAACATCGATGTCTACCCATCCGCTGGGAGACTTGCAGGGGCGCGGACGCCAGCCGGTCGGGCACCCGCAGGCACCCGGGTCGGGCTGGGCGGGTTCGCGGCCGGGGCGGCGGTCCAGGCTCAACCGGCACGGCCCTACGACGTGGCGCCCAACATCTTCCCCAGCAGGCCGGAAAGCAGGCGCTGCTCCTGGTCGGTGAGCAGCGCCAGCCGCTCGGACGGGAACTCGAACGCGCCCCGGACGACGCGGCGCACGTCACGCCCGGCCGGTGTGATCGACACGAGCTTGATCCGCCGGTCGTCCGGGTCGGGCGTCCGGGCCACCAGGCCGCGGGTTTCCATTCGGGAGACGAGCTGGGTGACGTTCGAGGCGTCGCACTGCAGCTCCGAGGCGAGTTCCCCCATCGGGCGGCTGTCTCCTACGAGGTGTTCGAGCAGGCAGGCCTGTGCGGCGCTGAGCCCGGCAACCTGCGCCGCGCGGTCGTAGGCTGCGTCGTAGGCGAAGACGAGGTCCCACACCTGCTGGGCAAGGGCGTCCGCCACCTCGGTCATGAGCACAGATTAGTTGACTCCCTCAGGTAACGCTGCTTTAGTGGGTCGAGGAACTTTAGTGAATCAACCAAAGGGTGGTTCGACGTGAAGAGTCCGAGCTCGGTGGGGGCCGGCACGCCCCGCGTGCTGGTGACCGGGGTCCGTGGCAAGACCGGGATGCCGCTGGCCAGACTGCTTGTCGCGCGGGAGGGCGTTGACGTGCTCGGCGGCAGCAGCAACCCAGGTTCGGTCGACATCGACGGTGTCCGCCCGACCGCGTTCTCCTGGGACGACCCAGCCGGGTGGAAGGCGGCGACCGAGGGCGTGGACGCCGTGTACATCGTCCGACCGGATCGTGCGGACGCGCCGGACCTCATCGCCGCGCTGCTCGACGAGACACCCACCGGAGCCCGGATCGTCCTGCTGTCCGAGCAGGACGCCGACTACATGGGCGCCGACGGATGGGCACCGCGCGCCGAGCGGGCGGTACGTGACAGTGGGCACGCCTGGACGATTCTGCGGCCCAGTTGGTTCATGCAGGTCTTCATCGACCCGCGCTTCTACCTCGACCCGATCGCCGACGGGGAGTTGCCGTTCTCCAGCGGTGGCGCCAGCCTGGCCTGGATCGACGCGCGGGACATCGCCGCCGTGGCCGAGCGGGCGCTGCTGAACGAGGGGCACGCCGGCCAGGTGTACGAGCTCACCGGCCCGGAGGCGCTCTCGCTGCCCCGCACCGTGGAGCTGCTCTCCGGCGCGGCAGGTCGTACCGTGACCCTTCGCGAGCTGACGATCGACGAGGCCGTGGAGGGGACCACCGGCTTCGAGCGGGAACTCTTCGCGCTGACCTTCGAACGCGTACGGGCGGGCAGCTTCGCGGAGGTCACCGACTCCGTCGAGCGGGTGACCGGACAGCCCGCGCGGAGCCTACGGGCCTTCCTGGCCGACGCCGGGCCGCCGTTCGGGCAGGCGACCTGACACAGCGGTCGGTGCCCGCCGGCGAGCGCGGACGGTCAACGGCCGGTGGACCCGTCGATCTGCTCACGCAGGATGTCGGCGTGCCCGGCATGCCGAGCGGTCTCCTCGATCATGTGCACCAGGACCCACCGTCGCGACGGTGGCAGGCTACGGCCGGGTGGTCGCGGGGCGTCGAGCGTGAGGTCGGTCCAGGTCTCGATGACCTCGTTGGCCTGCTCGATCGTGTGCCGGTAGTCGGCGAGCAGGCTCTCAACCGTCTCCTCGCGGGTGGGTTGCATCGTACGGCGCAAGTTGTTGATCGGTTCGCCGAGAAAGTAGAACCGCTCGACCTTGGTCACGTGCTTGATCAGGCCCAGCAGGTTGGTGCCAGACGGCACGCCGCCGGCGCGTACCTGTGGTTCCGGCACATCCGCCACCTTGCCCGCGATGGAGTTGCGCAGGTAGTCGAGAAACCCGAGCAGGGCGGCCTTCTCATCGCCGCCGGTCCACGGGGGGCCGACGTCCTTCACCCGCCGGCTCATGCGCCCGCTCGCTCGATGAGCAGAACGTTGTCGGTGATCATGGCGGTCCGTCCGCCGGGGCCGGTGGCTCGTCGCTGCGGCATGTCGGCGCGGAGCACGATCCACTGCCCGGGGTCGAGGGCGAGTTCGGCCGCGACCTCCTCGGGCGTCGGGTAGTACGCGTCGGAATCCTGATTCCAGGACCACGGCGCGGTGGAGCCGTGGTCGACGATGAGGAGCCGACCGCCGGGACGCAGCGCCGCTGCGGCGGTACGCAGTACCCGGTCACGGGGCATCGCGTAGGGGGTGTGCAGGTACTGCGCGGACACGAGATCGAACGTCCCGCTCGGGAAACTCCGGGCCAGATCGTGCGCCTCCGCGGTCACCCTGTCGCCGTGGCCGAGTTCGTCGGCCTGCGCCCGTACCCGATCGACGGCGGTCGTGGAGATGTCGACGGCGGTGACCTGCCAGCCCCGTTCGGCGAGCCAGATGGTGTCACCGCCGGCTCCGCAACCGAGATCCAGAGCCGTGCCGGGGTGCAGCGCCTCGACGCTCTCGACGAGCAACGCGTTGGGACGCCCGGCTCCGGCCCGCCTGCTGCGGTAATGCCTCTCCCAGAACATCTCGGCCTCGGCTGGCCGGGGCACTGCCGCCGCTGTTGCGACCATGGCCATCACCTCCGCAGCCAGCATCACCACCGGGCTTGCCTGCTTGCAAGGAAAATTGCGGATCCGCAAAATGGGGACATGGGTGACAGCGCAGCGGACGTCCTCGCCGGCGTCGGGTCGCGCCTACGGGCGCTACGACGGGGACGAAGCATCACACTCGGCGTGCTGGCGGCCGAAACCGGCCTCACGACCAGCACGCTCTCCCGCCTGGAGAACGGGAAGCTCCGTCCGACACTGGAGCAACTCCTGCCGTTGGCACGGGCGCACGGCGTACCCCTGGATGACCTGGTCGCGGCACCCCCCACCGGCGATCCCCGCATCCATCTGCGGCCGGTACGGCGGAACGGACTGACCGTGATTCCGCTGACCAGACGGGCCGGCGGTGTGCAGGCGTACAAGGTGATCTATCCGCCCGCGGGGCGGGCGGTCACGACGAAACCGCAGACCCATGACGGGTACGAGTGGTTTTACGTACTCAACGGCAGCGTCCGGTTCGTGCTCGGCGATCAGGAGTTCCACCTCAGCGCCGGCGAGGCCGCGGAGTTCGACACCCGGACACCGCACTGGATCGGCAGCGCCGACAGCCAGCCCGCCGAACTGCTCACCCTCTTCGGCGCGCAGGGTCAGCGAGCCCACCTGTCAACGACTCCCGGCGAAGATCCACCGCTGGCCGACGAGGTGCACTGATGCCGGGCCCGACGAATGGCTACGGCACCTTCGGGCCACCTCGTTCGCGGCGGCACCGGGCCTGGACGTGGAACCGCGGCCCCGGCGACCATCGTCCCCGCTCGACCGGTCGCGAGGGTGACCCGGCTGGGAGATCGCGCGCCGTCAGCTCGTCGGCAACCGCCGCCGGATCGCCGGCCGGTGGGTAGGGAGTGCCACCGAGTCGAGGTCGGCGACGACGGCGTCGAGCAGCCGGTTGATTCGTGGTTCCCCGTCGGCGGTGTTCCGCAGCTCGTCGATGATCATCGCCAGGTAGGTGTCGAAGGTGGGGTGGTGCGCCAGGACCCGTACCGTGCCGTCATCGTCCCGCACGACCCCGACCGGATCGGGCCGTGTGGCGAGCCGGCGGAGCAGGTCGTGCGCCTCCTGGACGGCGCGTACGGCGGTGGTGACGTCGTTGGAGGCGGGGGAGAGCGCCCGCGCGGCGATGTCCGCCAGTTGGCGGAAACCGAACCCCACGTCCTGGCCGGGTGTGCGCTCGACGTCGATGGTGACCGAGTTGGCGACGCGTTCGGCGGGCAGTGACCGGGGCTTACCGCTGGGCAGCCGGTGGCAGTGCAGCAACGGTGCCCCGGCGACCACGAAATCTCCCGGCGCCGGTACGACGGTGATCGCGCAGTCGTGCTCCCTGGCCAGCCGGGCCAGCAGGGCGAGGTCGGCGCTGGTGACCAGGCCCGCCGCAGCGGCCGGCACGACCTGCACCACCTCGCCCATGACCCGGGCCGGCTCCGCGCGGTCCGGCACGTGCCGGTCGATCGTGCGGCGGGTCTGCGCGCCGATCGCGACGATGATGTGCGACACCCGCATCACCGTGGTGATGTGGTGCAGGTAGTAGATGAACATTGCGGTGCTGGCCAGGACCAGCGACATCGACACGGCGAGCGAGAGTTCGGGCAGCCGCTCGCTGTCCCGGGCCGGCAGCGCGGCCAGCACCACCATCGCGAAGAGGAACGTCGCGACGAACGTCCCGAGCGTCGACTGGATGACCCGGTCCTGAAGGAACGTGCGCAGCACCCGCGGGGAGTACTGACTACTGGCCAGTTGCAGCGCCACGACCGTGATGGAGAAGACCAGCGCGGTGAACGAGATCATCGCCGTGATGATCGACGACAGCACGGACCGGGCACCCGCGAGGCCGCTGGGCAGGATGCTCTCGACCGGCAACCGCAGCCGCAGCTCCAGCACCGACAGGCCGATGGCCACCACGACGGCGCTCGCCGCGAAGAGCGCCGGGATGAGCCAGAAACTCTGCCGTATCTCGGCGAGCCGGGCGGCGGGCGTACGGGCCCGGCTCACGTCGCCGTGGCCTTGCGCTCTCGGTCGGCGCTGAGGAAGTAGGCGCCGAATGCCCCGGCCAGGGTGCCGAACACGACCACCGAGTAGATCGCGAGCACCAGTTCGACGACCTGGGCGAGTGGGTCGTCCACGCCGAGTGGTTCACCCGTGATGGTGGTCAGCGCGACGTCGTGCAGCGCCCGTCCGTACGACCGGTAGGAGCCGGTGACGACCAGCAGTTGGCCGATGCTGAGGACGACCGTCGCGGTGATGATCGCCAGCCACGCGATCCGGTCGGTCAACAGCCGACCGGCGGAGCGCGAGCCGCGGACGGCCGCGGTGATGACGCCGCCGGCTCGGGCGGCGCGCAGGGCGGAGGCGGCCCGGGCGAAACGGAGGAACGGCACGGCCAGGAAGATGATCTGCCACCAGTTGCGTCGCCAGAACCGGCGGGCGTCATGGCGGGCCAGCCAGGCACGCAGGGCGAACTCGCCCACGAACACCGCCCACAGCACCCAGCCCAGCACGGTCAGGGCGGTGGACAGCGTGGGATGTCCGGCGAGTGCCTGCCCGAGCACGATCAGCACGAAGAGCACGCCGAGGGCGCCCATCGGCTTGTCGAGCCGCCGGGCGACGCCGTGCAGTACCGCGTCCTCCGGCGCCTGCTCGCCGTCGGTGGGCTGGCTCATCGCTGCGCCGGCCGGGCGGCCCGGCCGGGGACGGGCCCTGATGGCCCGATCGGATGTCGGCGGTCGTGGCCACGACCGCCGGACCGGTGCCGCCCGTTCACAGGTACGTCGTCCACGCGCGCTGGCTCGTGGTGCCGTCCCGGAGCGATCGGCGGGTCACGATGAGATCCTCCCGGCGGTCGTGCGGCAGAGCCGCGGTCGGCGCCCTGGCTGGACCGCTACCCGAAATCCTCGGGCGCAAACGTCGAGTTGCCGACCTCCGCCGATCGTCACAGTCACGGGCAGAGACCGTCACGGGTTCGTCGTGTTGTCCGCCGTGGTCGCCGGGTAGGGCAGTCGTAGCAGACGAATCCCCTCAAGGAGTCAGCCATGGCCCACCCCTGGTTCTTTCCCCACGACATGCCGCCGCTGTTCTACGCCGAGCCCACCAACGAAGACACCCGACTGGCCTGTCAGCTGCTCACGACGATGCAGCAGGATCCGCGACTGCGTCACGAACGCATCTGCATCGAGGTGCAGAACCGGGTGGTGGTGCTCGACGGCACCGTGAGCACGGCCGAGGTGAGCGCCGAGGCGCATGCCCTCGCCTGGCGCACACCGGGCGTGCACGACGTCAGCAACCGGCTCCGTCACCTGGGCGGATGAACCTGAATCGCACCGACGTGGCCGGATCGGCTCCCGTTCTTTTGCGGATCCCGTGTCCGGGTACGTCGTCACGATGGTGCTGAACAATCCGGCCGACCTGGTACGCCTGCTCGTGGTCGCGGCGATCATCTATCCGGCACTGGTGGTGATCCTGCGGGTTTCCGGCAAGCGGACGTTGTCCAAGCTGAACGCCTTCGACTTCGTGGTCACGGTCGCGCTGGGCTCGACGCTGGCGACGATCCTGCTGTCGCGGGACGTATCGCTGGTGGAGGGAATCCTCGCCCTGATCCTGCTGGTGGCCTTGCAGTACGCAGTCGCACTGCTCGCCGTACGCTGGCCACCGTCGCAGAAGGTGCTCAAGGCCCGGCCCACCATGCTGCTCCGCGACGGGCAGCTACGAACCGTGACGTTGCGGTCCACCCGGGTGGCGGAGAGCGAGATCCGCCAGGCCGCCCGCAGCCAGGGCGCGGGCGATCTCCACGACCTTGCCGCCGTCGTCCTGGAGACGGACGGCAGCCTGAGCATCATCACCCGCGGGCAGCTCGGTGGCGGCAGCACCCTCGTCGACGTACGCGACGAGGGTCGGTAGCCGGCGGTCCACGACCGTCTGTGCCGCCCGCACCGGTTCGCCGTCAGCCCTCGATCGGTGGGCGGTCGATGTTGAGGTGGAATGCACGCTCCTCGGCCTCCTGACGGGCGGCGACGAAGTCGCGCTGCCAGTCCTGAGCGTCGTCCGGAATGCGTGCGACCACGTGCTCGCCGTGCACCCGCCCGTCCGCGTCGGTCAGGGTGACACCGACGACAGTGTGCCCGCGCCCCGGTATGGCGTAGTGGCGCACCGCCCAGCGGGCGGACATCTGCGCGGCATGGCGGCGTCGTCGGGCACCGCTGGTCAGGACCGCGGAAACCAGCAGGACGGCGGTCAGCACGACGATGGAGATGGCCAGGAACGCGATGATCCGCACCCGCCCGAGGCTACCTCGCTGCCTGCCGCCGGTGCAGCGTACGAGGAGGTCACCGGCGAACCCTTCCCACGAGGACGGGACCGACCACCATCGCCGACACGCTCGACTCCGGCCCGGGTCGTCCCGGGCCGGAGCCGAACTGCGCCTGGCGGTCGTGCGGATCAGACGATGTTGATGTCGCTGCACCACATGTAGGTCTGGTCCATGTGCGACGCCTTCCAGATCACGAAGAGGACGTGCTGTCCAGAGCGTCCGGACGTCGAGACGTTGAACGAGATGTTCTGCGTCGGCGCGTAACGCCCGGTCTGCGTGATCAGGTCGATGTTGCCCCAACCGACGCGCTGAGTGTTCGGGTTGAACCCTTGCCGGGTGAGGTAGACCCGGAAGAAGTCAGCGCCGTGGCTGGCCTGGTCGTAGAACTGAAGCGTGAAGTTGCGGCTGACAGTGGTCGCCTTCCACGCCCCCGGCTGGTTCAGGGCGTCGTTCCTGGAGAGGGCGTTGCTGCACAGCTGTCCGTCGGGCGTACGGGCCTGGAACTGCCCGCCCAGGCCGTCCCGCAACTGGCTCATCCAGTTCCACATGGTGTCGGGGTTGGCCTGGAACGCCCGGTAGCACATCGGGTCCTGCGTCTGCAGCGCCGGATCCATGTGCCGGTGGCCCCAGTTCTGCCAACACTGGTAGGCGCGGGTCGCCGGGTTGATCACGGTGCCGTGGGCCTGGGCGGCACCCGCCCAGGGCAGCATGCCGAGCACCATGGTGAGTGCCAGGACCAGCACCCGGACGGCGGGCCGGGATTGCCGGCCGGATCGGTGGGGATGGTGTGAACGCACGGTGCATCCTCCATTTCTGAGGCGCTCACCGGGACGGGTGTGGGAGCGCTTCCAGCGAGTATCACACCAATCGGACAAGATATCAATGATCGTCTATTGATATCCGTTGTTCAGGTTCGCCGGAGTCGTCACCCGACTCGACGCGTCACCGCTGAGCCTTGAAACATCGGGGAGCAGCATTCAATGATCGATAATTCGGCTTCACCGGCGGCCCGCCGCTGTTCGACTCATGGCTGGCAGCGGTAGCCCGTGCCGGGTTCGGTGATGAGGTGACCGGACCCGCGTGAGGTCCGGTACGAGTTTGCAGCGCAGCTGGGCCAGGCGCTGGCGGTGCCGTGACCAGCAGCGGCCGCGCCCGTAACACCGCTGCAACACCCTTGACACCCGAAGGTGAGCCCGGCCACACTACGCAAGCTAATTCGATTTAGCTGACCACCGCACCCAGCACGGGTCATCCACATCGGGCAGGGAGCCACCCGCCCCCGGAGGAGGCTCATGTCCAACCACGGCACCGCATCACGTCTCGTCGACACCTCCGGCCCACCCCGGTGCCGAGCTGCACCGCAGCGCCCGCCCGAGGTGTCCACCCGGCCGGGCAGGCATCCGCGCCGCGTCCCGCAAGAACTCGGCGGGAGGTGAGGCCGGAAGCCCTTCGGTCGCCGATGTCCGAAAGAGACCGTAGATCCCAATGAGGCCGCGAGAGACCACAGAGGAGTAGTCCCAGATGAGGAAAGCGATCGGAAGACGCCGGCTCAGCCGTGCGATCTCGTTACTCGCGATCATGTCGCTCGGCGCTGGTGCCAGCGCCACCATCTCCGCACCAGCCGCCGTCGCCGGAAAGCGCCCGGTTGCGGAGGGTGCGACCGTCAAACCGGATCGCGGTTCACCGACGGGGTACACCGTCACGTTCGTCTACCACAACCCGAATGCGACACAGGTCCGCCTTGCCGGGGATCTCACGCTGCTCGACGTCGACACCGGCAGCACCCGGTACCAGCCAGAAGAGTGGCAACCAGGGCGGTACCACGCCGGGGGCACCGAGTTCCTCCGGGACATGACCAGGGACTCGAAGGGGAACTGGTCGGTCTCGCTGCCGCTGCATGCCGGGGGAATCAGCTACTGGTACCGGGTCTGGGACCCCACCCAGGGCTGGGAGAACAAGCGCATCTGGGATCCCGCCTCGACGAACCCTCGCCCTCCGGGCGAGTCCTCGTTCCGGGTCAGGAACAACGACGTCCTCGATGCCGTGTACGTGCCGTACGCCAAGAAGCAGAACGACCCGGTGCTGAAGGAGCGTGCGGAGTACGAACTCCCGATCGCGGACCGCAGGAAGCGGGGCACCGTCACGTACATCCCCTACACCACGATCCTGGGCGACAGCGGCCATTACCTCGGCGTCTACCTGCCGGCCGGCTACGACCCCGACCGCGCGGAGCCGTACAAGGTGGCGTACCTCGCCCACGGCATCTTCGGTGACGAGACCGACTTCATGGTCCCGGCGAACGTCCCGAACATCCTGGACAACATGACGGCCAAGGGCGAGGTCGAGCCCACCGTGGTGGTCACCATGGGGAACCACTTCACCGGCACCAGCCTCGGCTTCGGTTCCTACAACCAGACCAACGCCGCCAACAACCTGGTCCAGACGATCCTTCCCCTGATCGAGGAGAAGTACAACGTCTCGACCGAGCGCGCGGGCCGTGCCTACGCCGGGTTCTCCTACGGCGGAATGACGGGCGCCCACGTCATCAGGGGCTACCCGACCACGTTCGCCTATTACGGGCACTTCTCCGGTAACCCGTCCCTGTCCGCTCAGGACTACGACAATGTCGCAGCCGCGGTCGGGGACGACGACCTCTTCGTGTTTCTCGGCAACGGTGTCTTCGAAGGCAACCTCAACGCCCAGAACGCCATCGCGGACAACTTCCGGGCTCGGGGCTACGCCGCCCGGACGACCCAGGTCCCCGGCGCGCACGACGGTATGACGGCGAGCCAACTGTTCACGATCTTCGCCCGCGACCACCTGTGGTCGGAAGTCGACACCGTCGGCACGGCGCGGACAGTGGTCAAGGCGAAGGCCACGCCGGCGTCGATCGCCAGTGGTGGCACCTTCGAACTGCACGTCGACGTGCGGGCACAGTCTCGGCACAAGAAGGCGCCGGAGGTGACAGGTGAAATCACCGTCACCTTCGGTGGCGCCACCCAGGTGGTGCCACTGGCCGGCGGCAAGGCCGTGGCGAAGCTGCCGACCACCGGACTGTCGGCAGGTGTGTACCCGGTCCACGTCGCCTACTCCGGTGACCGGAACTACGCGCCCGCCGCTGGGTTCCACCAGCAGCTACGGGTCCGGTAACACGCGACGTGGTGGGCCGGCGACCTCCGTCGTCGGCCCACCACGGGTGGCCGGTCCCGGATTCCGCCGGAACGGGACGGTCGGCTCAGGGGCGTAGCCACCACGGGCTGGTGTACGCCACTCCGAAGTCGTTGCACGGGTGACCGGCCGGGCCGGGCGTGCCGTTGGGCAGGGACGGATCGGCGACGCGGAGCACCACCCAGTCGCCGTCAGCGACGTCGAGCGGCACCGTGAAGTCGGTGACCCGACCGTTGATCGTGTCGATGACGTCGACGACTGTCGGTGCGGACGTACCGGGGCGCAGGACCTGGATCCGCAACGGCTTGCCGTCCCAGACCGATCCACGGTCGAGGTCCAGCAGGAACCGCACGTCGCCGGAGGTCACGTTCAGTACGCCACCCATGCGTACGCCGTTGGCAGTGGCGTCCACCCGCAGGCCGGAGACGCGGGTGGCGAAGGAACGACGGGCCACCATCGCCTCGAACACCGCGGCCCGGGTGTTCTCGGTGACCCACAGGCCGCTGCGACCCTTGCCCTCGTGGAAACCCCAGGTGGTGCCGTGTTCGTCGGTGACGCCGGTGAGACCCGGACGCCAGCCGGCGTTGAGGCAGGCCACAAGCGGCGACGTCATCCCGGACGACCAGCCCTCGAACAGGTAGTCGTCGGTGCGGTTGAACATCTCCAACCCCACCAACTGGTTGCGGGCCGAGGCGTTGAACGAGAAGTTGTCGAACCGGCCCAGCTCACGGCCGGGATGGTTGAAGCTGGCCAGCCCGCCCGGCCGGCCGATCAGCCAGCGGTACAGGCTGCCGGTGCTGCCGGCCCGCCACAGGTCGGCGAAGTCGGAGGTGTTCCACACGTTGATGTGCCCCTGCAACGGATGGGACCACTCGAATCCGCGGATCGCGGTGAACTGGCCCGGGTCGTTCGCGGCATTGGCGAGGTCACCGGTGGTCCGCCACTCGGAAGAGCTGATCCCCTCGATGGCGAAGAGCGTGGCGTGGTCGGTGAGGGCGGCGACATCCAGACCGGCCTCGCGCATCGAGGCGAACGCGGCCTCGGGGCTGCCGTCGCCGTCCGAGACGACGGTGTGGTTGTGCATGTCGGCGTGGACCAGCATCGTGCCCTGGGTGACCAGGGACGTCCGGGCGGCGCCGGCCGCTGCGGTCGTGGTCGGGGCGCTGGCCATCGTGGTGCTGGCCGCCCGGGCCGAGGTCGGCAGCGCGGCCAGCATCAGCGCGCCACCGGTACCGGCCAGCAACGCCCGTCGGCCGAGCATCGGAGCGACGTTCACCTGACCGTACGGCACCTCGTCGTCGGATCGGTGGTCGTGGTGACAGTGATGGGGATGATGTCCACTCATAGGCAAACATGAACATGTCTCTACTGGACGATGCCACAAAGCTGGGTCATCGGTCAGGCGAACACCTGCCGTACAGAGCTTTCCCGCCGGCCCCACCGACAACGCCTGGGCTCGCTATCGGTCCGTCTCCGGCAGGCGTCCCCGCAGGCGGCCGAGCACGCCGTCGATGTCGCGCAATGCGGTGTCGCTGCCCAGATGTTCCCGTTCCTCACCGAGCGACGCGTGCTCACCGCAGAACCACACCGCACCTGCCGGATGCCCCACCCAACCGGGTGGGGGGTTGACGGCGTCGGCGAAGTACACCAGGACGAAGTCGCTCCGCGCGTCGCCGGGCGGTGACTGATCTGGTTCGAGGTGACAGACGTGGCAGCGCGGGGGCAACATGCGAGCAGTCTGGCAGCCGGCTTCCAGGGGAGCCCGGCACCAAGTGGTGCCGGGCTCCCCTGGATCGGGCGGTTGTGCCTGATCAGGTCGCGGTGCAGCTCAGCGTCGGAGCGGTGTTGCTGCCGTTCCAGCTGCCGAGGAATCCGAAGGTGGCGCTGGCCCCGGCACCGAGTGAGCCGTTGAAGGAGACGTTTGTCGCCGTCACCGCCGAGCCGCTGGCACTGATGGTCGCGTTCCACACCTGACTGATCGTCTGGCCGTTGGCGAAGGTCCAGGTCACCCGCCAGCCGTTGATCGCGGACGAGCCGGCGGTGACCCGCACCTCGCCCTGGAAGCCGCCCTGCCACTGACCGGCGATGCTGTAGGTCGCCGTACAGCCGCCAGCGCTCGGCGGCGGGGTCGTCGGGTTCGGCGGCGGGGTGGTCGGGTTCGGGGGCGGGGTGGTGGGCGGCGGAGTGGTCGGCGGAGGCCAGCCCGGGCCGCCGGGCGGCCAGCCGACCAGACCGCCGCGGTACTGCCCGGCGACGACGGTCATCAGTCGGGTGGCTCCCGCGATGCTGCCGCCGGTGGTGGCCATGCCACCGATCGTCGTGCCGGAGAGGCTACCGCCCAGGTAGACCTCGTAGGTCTGTCCGTGCTGGATCCGGTTGGAGGAGAAGACCACCTCCCGGAAGTTCTTGGGGGCGCGGTAGGAGGCGAGCACCTGGCCGCCGGAGACCAGGTGCAGCAGGGTGCCGGCCGGCTGGCTGCTGGACAGTTGCGGGGCGACCCAGCCCTGACCCGAGGTCGGCGGCAGGCTCAGCACCGCCATCGAGGTGGATCCCGCCCCGAGCATCGTGCCGCCGTTGAAGTGGACCGGCCCGTTCGAGTCGATCGCGCCCTCGCCGGGGCTGCCGGTGCTCGGGCCGCTGACCACAACCGTGCCGGCGGCGAAGGTCACCGAACCGTTGGAGTCGATGCCGTCGATGCTGGAGTTGACCAGGGTGGTACCGCCGGTGAACCGGACGAACGCGTTCGGTGCCACATCGAAGTCGCCGTACCCGTCCTCGACAGCGTTTATCGCGTCGTCGCGAGCAGTGACGTTGACGCTGCCGCCACTGATGGTGACCTGCCGGCTCTCGATCGCCTCGTAGGAGTTGGTGACGGTGACGGTGCCGCCGGAGATGGCGACGGTGTTCTCGCCCTTGATGGCGTCGTCACCGGCGTTCACCCGCACGGTGCCGTTCGTGATGGCGAGTCGGCCCCGGTCCGCCTCGGTGTCGTCGGACTTGATGCCGTCGCCGCCGGCGGTGACGTCGAGGTTTCCGCCGGTGATGTCGAGGAAGTCCTTGCCCCGGATGCCGTCGTCGACCGCGTTCACCGTGATCGTGCCGGACTCGATGACCAGGCCGTCCTTACTGGTGATGCCGTCGTACGCGTTGCCCCGCACGACCAGCGCGCCGGTTCCGGTGATCCGCAGGTCCGCCTTGCTGAACAGGGCGGCGTTCGGCTCGTCGGTGCTCGGGTCCGGATAGACGTAGTTGGTCGCGTCGGAGAGTCGGTTGGTGCTGCCGGCGGCGAGCGTGATCACGACCTCGTCGGCGTCGGCGACCTGAAGCGGCGCGTTGCTGGAATTGTTGATCGTGGCACCGTTGAGGATCAGCTCGACGGCACCCGAGGCGGAGGTGTCGACGCTCAGATAGCCGTCGTTGAGGGTGCCGCTGATCTCGTAGGTGCCCGGCGCGGTGATCGTCACGACCCGCCCGGCGATGGTGACGTCGGCGCTGGGGCTGGTGGCGCTGGCGCCGTTCAGCGTGATGGGTACGGTCGCCTGCGCGGTGGCCGGTGCCCCCAGCGGGCCGGCGATCAGTGCGATCGCGAGCCCGACGGGGAAAATGGCTCTCAGCGGGATGCGTTTCATGGCTCTGTCCTGACTCGGATGGATGGGACGGGATCCACGCGTTCGGTAAACTATAGATGAACGTCGATGAATTTTTGGCCATCGTCCACGATGTGGCCACCGCATCCGTCGTCGATTGGACACGCCGACTGGCCGACGGCCATGAGAACGGCCATCGGCTCAGTGACGTACCGCAGGACGGGTGCCGGGTCAGCCGGCTCGGAGGCCGGTCACCGACGGCCCGTCAGCGGCTCTTCTTCGCCGCTCGCTTACGCGGCGGCGTCAACAGGTCGGCGATCGCGGCGATCGCGGACGGCACCAGGCGGTAGTACGCCCAGACGCCACGCTTGTCCCGCTCTAGCAAACCAGCCTCGGTCAGGATCCGAAGGTGATGACTCACGGTCGGCTGGGAAAGTCCGAGCGGCGCGGTGAGGTCGCTCACGGACGCTTCCCCCGTCGGAGACGACTGGATCAGGCTGAGTAGCCGCAGCCGCGCCGGGTCGGCAAATGCCTTCAGCACTCCCGCGAGCCGCTCGGCATCGGCAGGCTTGATCGGCTCGCCGGTGAGGGGCGAGATGGCGGGCGTCGTAGTCTTCGCAGTTCCCACGCCTTGCATCGTTGCAGCATCAGCCCCGATCGGTGGTGAAACGAGGGCGGGATCACCGTGAGTTGTGCGAGAAAATGCTGACGACGACCTTGGCGCGGGCGTGCTCGGTCTCGACGTACCGGATCGCGTCGGGCACCTCGTCCAGCCGGTAGGTCCGGTCGATGACCGGGGTCAACTTGCCGGACTCGGCCAACTCCCGCAGCGTCGCGAGGTGCCCCCGGCCTGCCGCCGCGAACGGCGCGACGATGCGGTGCCGGACGAAACGCCCCACCAGCGGCCCCCGGACCAGCAGGCTCATCGGCCCGAAGACACTGCCGCCGGTGAACACGCCGCCGCCGGACAGCAGCAGTGTCCCGTCCGGGGTCAGCACCCGCCGACAGCCGGTCAACGACCGGTTGCCGACCAGATCGAGCAGCACCTCGTAGCGACGGCCGGCGCGGACCGCGTCGGTGCGCGTGAAATCCTCCCTGGTGTAGTCGACGACATGGTCCGCACCGAGCGACCGGACCAGGTCAACGTTGCGGGTCCGGCACACCGCGGTCACCTGTGCGCCGTACGCCTTGGCCAACTGCACCGCGAAGGTGCCCACCCCGCCGGACGCCCCGTTGATCAGGACGTGCTGCCCGGCCTGGAGTTCGGCGGCGTCGCGTAGGCAGGCAAGGGCGGTGGTGGCGGCCAACGGGATCGCCGCCGCCTGCTCGAAGCTCAGGTTCCCCGGTTTCGTCTCGACCAGGTTCTCGGCCACGCACACGTACTCGGCGAACGCGCCACCCGCGGGGCCTGCCTCGCCGTACACCTCGTCGCCGGGCCGGAAGCGGGTCACCGCGCGGCCGACCGCCTCGACCTGGCCGGCGAAGTCCTGACCCCGGACCGTCGCGGTGGGCCGGCGGAGCCCGAACGTCAGCCGGGACAGGTACGGGTCGCCCCGCACGGCGTGCCAGTCGTACGCGTTCACCGAACTCGCCCGCACCCGGATCAGCACCTCGTCGTCGCCGGGTGTCGGGACGTCGACCTCACACAGCCGCAGCACGTCGGGTGAACCGTACCGGTGCTGCACGATCGCCTTCATCGGAATCTCCTCGCCGTCACGTGTCGAATGCTCTGCGACTCAGCCTGTCGGCACGGGTCGGACGACGCGTCGGTGTGACGGCGGCACCGTCGCTACTCCCGGCGCGGCAGCGGGCGGCCGGGTCTACTCCGCGGGGAGTACGCCGGGCTGCCACCGTCGGGGCTGCCGAGATCGACGCCGATCGGCCTACAGTGCGAGCATGAGCCGGTCGAGCCCCGAAGCCGACGTGGCATCCCCCGGCGGGCGGCCGACGTCGCGGCCCGGCCCGGGCCTGGCGGTGCTGACCGCGCTCGCGCAGCCGGTCGGCACCGCGATCATCGCCGGTTGGCAGGACGCCGACGTCGGGATCATCGGGTACGTGCTGCTGGTGTTCAGTGGGCTGGCGCTGGCCGACCGGCACCGGTTCCCGAGGCGGAACTTCCTGATCGTGGTCGCCGCCACCCTGGCGTACCACCTGCTGGATCGGCCGGTCGGGGTGAGTCTGCTGGCGCCCATGATCGGCGCGGCGGTGGCGATGGCCGCCGGCCACCGTTGGCTGGTGGCGGCGGCGTCCGCCGGGTCGTACGCCACCTGGGTGCTGGTCAGCAGCGCAACCCTGAACCAGGCCTTGGCGGCGTTGGCGCTGGTCGCCGGTGCCGGCCTGGTCACCGAGATCGGCATCCTGGTCGCGGCCGAGGTGCACAACGGCATCGCGGAGCAGCGCCGGCTGTCCGAGGAGCGGCAACGCCGCCGAGCCAGCGAGCAGCGGCTGCTGATCGCCGCCGAACTGCACGACGTACTCGGTCACCACCTTTCGCTGATCAACATGCGGGCCGGCGTCGGTCTGCACCTGATGGATCGCGACCCGGAGCAGGCGCGGGCGGCGCTCGACGCGATAGCGCAGTCCAGCGCGGAGGCACTGCGCGAGGTCCAGGCGGTGCTCAACACGCTCTACCCGGCTGGCGAGGCCGCCCCGCGAGCCCCCGCGCCCGGGCTGGACCGGCTCGCCGAGCTGACCGACGACGCCGCACTGCCGACCCGGACGGTGATCGACGGTACGGTCCGGCCGCTGCCCGCGGCGGTGGACCGGGCGGCGTACCGCATCGTGCAGGAGGGGCTGACCAACATCCGTCGGCACGCCGGTACGGGAGCCGCCGCCACCGTCACCATCGGGTATCGGCAGGATGCGTTGGTGGTCGAGGTCGACGACGATGGTGGCGGTGTGCGGCAGCCGGGGTCGGCCCCGGCTGGGAACGGCATCACGGGGATGCGGGAGCGAGCTGCCGCATTGGGCGGTGAGCTGACCGCCGGGCCAGCGCCGGACGGCAGCGGCGGCTGGCGGGTGCGTGCCACCCTGCCGCTGGGGCGCGACCAGACGCGGGAGGCGACATCGTGATCCGGGTTCTGCTCGTCGACGACCAGGTGCTGGTCCGGGCCGGCTTTCGCGCGCTGCTGGACGCCGAGCCGGACATCAGCGTCGTCGGCGAGGCCGGCGACGGTGCACAGGCGGTCCGGCTGACCCGGCAGACCGTACCGGACGTGGTCCTGATGGACATCCGGATGCCCGATGTGGACGGGTTGGCCGCCACCCGGCAGATCACCGCCGACCCGGAGCTGTCCGGGGTACGGATCGTCGTACTCACCACGTTCGAGTTGGACGAGTACGTCGGTGAGGCGTTGCGTGCCGGTGCCGCCGGGTTCCTGGTGAAGAACACCCAACCGGCCGAGCTGATCCAGGGGGTACGGGTGGTGGCCGCCGGTGACGGGCTGCTGTCGCCGAGTGTGACCCGGCGGGTGATCGAGCAGTTCGCCGCCGGTACCGCCACGCCGGCCGCACCTCGGCGGTTGGCTGAGCTGACCGAGCGGGAACGGGAGGTGGTGGCTCTGGTCGGCACCGGGCTGTCCAACGACGAGATCGCCGGGCGGCTGGTGGTCAGTCCGGCCACCGCCAAGACGCACGTGTCCCGGGCGATGGTCAAACTCGGTGCCCGGGACCGCGCCCAGCTGGTGGTGTTCGCGTACGAGGCCGGGCTGGTCCGCCCCGGCTGGCTGCCCTGACTGCAAACCCCGATCGGCAGACCGACACTCGACAATGTCGATCGTTGTGAGCCCTCCCCCGCTCGGTTCTCGTCCGCGCTCCCCTATCTGCTGCTGCTCGCCGGGGCCGCCCTGGTCTCGATCGCCCTCGTCGGCAGGTCCCTGGCCCGGCAGGCCCGCGGGCTCTGAACCGGCTGCGCCGGACCTGTGCCGCGA
Source organism: Micromonospora sp. NPDC000442 (assembly GCF_042898635.1). Taxonomy (NCBI): domain Bacteria; kingdom Bacillati; phylum Actinomycetota; class Actinomycetes; order Micromonosporales; family Micromonosporaceae; genus Micromonospora; species Micromonospora sp. NPDC000442. The sequence continues at coordinate 18,849 of NZ_JBIAYZ010000036.1, forward strand.
CCGCCGGAGTCGGGTCAGACGGGCGCGGCGGCGAAAGCGTCGACAGGTGGTGACAACCTCGACGGGCCGGTACCGGGGTACCGGCCCGTCGAGTGGCCTGTTCGACCGTGTTGCCGGGACTCAAGCGCCCGTGCAGGTGGCAGTGGCTCCGCTGCCGTTACCGGTGCCCTGGAATCCGAAACTGGTGGACTGACCGGCGGCCAGTCGTCCGTTGTAGCTCTGGTTCGCGACGGTGATGGTGCCGCTGGTACCGCTGTTCACCCCGTTCCACATCGAGCTGACCGACGCTCCGTTCGGCAGGATGAGGGTGACTCGCCAACCGGTGAGTGCAACGCTTCCCGCGGTGACGTTGACGTTTGCCACGAATCCACCGTTCCACTGGTCCTGCACCGCGTAGACGGCGGTACAGACCGGGGTGCCGCCGGGTGGCGTGGTCGGCGGAGTGCTGGGCGGGGTGGTGGGCGGCGGCGTGGTGGGCGGCGGCGTGGTGGGCGGCGGATCACCGTCGAGGGTCAGGTTCTTCTGCTGGACGCTCCACTGGCTGCGGCACAGGCCACAGTTGGTGCCGACGAAGTTGGTGCCGGCGGTGGTGTCGCCCTTCAGCCGCCATTTGAGGTAGAGCACCGCGACCCGGCCGAACTCGCCCCCGTTGGGCTGGTCGTAGGTGCCGCCGTGCCCCACGTTCAGGTTGCCCATGAAGGCGGGCAGCCCGGCCGGCAGCTTGCCCCAGTCGTCGATGGCGTTCGGGTAGGCGATGTCGCTGGGCCCGCCGATGAAGTACGCGATCGGCTTGGTCAGTCTCCGGAGCTGGTAGTCGTCGGCATCGTTCAACAAGCCGCTGCTGAAGATACCGGTCGTGGTGACGCGCGGGTCGTTCGAGACGGCGTAGGCCTCCAGCCCTCCGCAGGAGAAGCCCGCTACCGCGATCTTGGACGTGTCGAGTTTGCCGTAGTACTTGCTGCCCTGCCGGGAGTTCTCCGCGACCGCCCAGTCGATGGACTGGGTGAGCATCTGGGAGGTGGTGGAGCCGGATCCGTTCGGGGCACCGTTGGCGATGGCGAGGAAGCCGTGGGAGGCGATCTCGCGGAGGAAGTTGCCCTGCGACAGGCCGTTGGCCGAGCAACCGCCGTTGCCCCAGACCAGGATGGGAAGGCGCTCGGCCGGAAGCGTCTGGGGCCGGAAGATGGTGTGATTGGCCAGGCCCGCCGAGGTCTCGTAGTCGGCGGGATAAGGACCGGAACCGCCGACCGCGGCACCGGCCGGTGACGCGCCGAGCGCCACGATCACGGCGGTGGCCGGGACGATCGCGGCCACGACGCCCGCGTAGATCTTTGATCTCCTGCTCATACACCCTCCAACGGATGTCGGGACGGCACTCCCCGCGGTGGCGGTGGCGGTGGTTCATTCGCGCCCCGACCAGGGCGGCCAGCGCTGGCCACGGGTCGGAGCGCGCGGACCGCCCGGCCGCGGTCCCCACAGGCGATCCGATGGGAGCTGTGTGCAGTTACTATCACTCCCGCAACGAAAAGTGTCAATGCAATGTCCGACCTGCCGGACCCGGGCCGCCGTCGGCCGGCAGGGAGTGAGCCGCCGTACTTCCGCCGGTCGGCTCCGGCCGGGCCGGGTCGTGCGAGGCCCGGAAATGTGTGATCCACGAGGCGGCGTCCGGCCAGTACGGTGTCGCCACCTGGACCAGACGCGCCTGTGCGAGCGCACCGAGCGCGGAATGGATGTCGAGGAAGGTCTCTCTGGCCTGCTGGCGAGGCCAGGGCCTGGGCAGCAGATGGTGGGGCAGATCCGGATCGGTGTCCGGGAACTTGCGCCAGGAGTCCATGGCGGAGGTCCGGGCAACCAGCGCCCTGGCCGCGTCCACCTCACCGTTACGGGCGGCTACCCGCAGTTCCGCGTACTGCTCGATGAAGGCCGTGTAGGCAGCGGCGAGTGCGGTCAGGTCGTACGCCGAGGCCGGGCCGTGGGGTCCTGCCTCCTCGTCGAAGCGCACGTGCATGATCGACCACCGAGCACCCTCGACGGGGTGCAGCAGTTGACTCAGCGCATCCCGCACCGGCGCGGCCTCGCGTCCCGGCCGGATCCACACGCTGTCGTACAGGCCCACGAACCGCAGTGAACTCAGCGACTTGCGCACCGCATGACGAGCCGCCTGGCCGGAGCTTGGGATCGAGAAGGAGACCATCACCCATTCGCCGGTCCAGTGCGGCGGATGGGCACCGAAGTTCAGGAAGTGCTGCATCCGGGAGCGATGCTTGGCGATCGCCTGCGAGGTGAGGTGATAGACCGGCGGCCTTCCGTTGCCCCGCGTCGCGATGAGACCACGCTTGACCAACCGGGACAACGCCGCACGGGCGCTGGACTCGCTCACCCCGAACTCGCGCAGTATCGCGATGACCGCCGTCGACGGCAGATCGGCCTCCGAGGAGTCGAGATACTCGCCGAGCAGGGTCGTCAGCAGATGTTGCGGACTGGAACCGATCTGGGCCCGGGGAATTCGGACGTCGTCGGCGGGTTCCTGGGCGTTCACCTCATCAGCCTGGCACCTGACGCTTCCGGGGGAAGGGGCACACCGGGACGTCAACGGTGCCGAGTGCCGACGGCCGTGACGGCTACGCGCCCTGTCCCTGGTTCTGCATCAGTCCGCCGTCCATGAAGTACGTCGACCCCGTCACGTAGTCGGCGTCGTCGCTGGCCAGGAAGACGGCCAGCTTGGCGATCTCCTCCGGCTGCGCGGCCCGCTTCCACGGGATCGACTGCACCTGCTCCTCCAGGAACTTCGGGTCGTCGATCGCCTGCTGGTTGAACGGGGTGAGCACCATGCCCGGGCCGATGTTGTTCACGTTCATGTGCATCGGGGCGACCTCCAGGGCGATGCTCTTGGCCAACTCGAGCATGCCGCCCTTGCTGGCGTCATAGTCGGAGCCACCGGCCCGGGCCACCTCCTGGTGGATCGAGGTGATGTTGATGATCTTGCCTTGTCCGCCCTGGTCGCGGCGGTGGCGGATGAACCGCCGACAGCAGAAGAACATCCCGTACAGGTTGGTCCGGATCGCCCGGTCCCAGGTCTCGGTGTCCAGGTCGGCCACCGGAATGCCGGAGGCGTCCACGCCCGCGTCGTTCATCAGGATGTCCAGCCGGTCGAACTTCGAAAGGGCCTCGTCGAACATCGCCTCGACCTGATGCTCGACGCTGATGTCGCCCTGCACCACAACGGCCCGCCGACCGGCCTTCTCGATCTCGGCCTTCGTGTGCTTCGCGCCCGCGTGATCGTGCAGGTAGTGCACCACGACGTCGGCGCCCTCGCGGCCGAACTCGATCGCGGTGGCTTGTCCGATTCCCGAGTCCGAGCCGGTGATCAGAGCGGTCCTGCCCGCCAGCCGTCCGGTCATCAGGGCTCCCTCCATCGCTGCCGGGTCGCGGCTTACCCGCCTGCCCCGGTCCTAACCGAACGGGATCGGACCCGGACGCGGCGGCACGAAAGCAGCGGGCGGGTACCCGGGCCCGCGTCCGGTCGCAGTGCGCCTTACCGTCCGCTTCCGGCCTCCACCTGGTCGATGACCCAGGCGGCGTTGATGAGGCCGATGTGGGAAAGCGCCTGGGGGAAGTTCCCGATCTGGCTGCCGTCGCTGCGGTCGATCTCCTCCGACAGCAGGCCGAGATCGTTTGCCCGGGCGGTCACGCTTTCGAAGATTCGCCGGGCCTCGTCGATCCGCCCGGCCAGAGCCAGCGCCTCGACCAACCAGTACGAGCAGGTGATGAAGGCACCCTCGTCGCCCGCTCCCGTCCAGCGCTGCACAAGACCGTCCCGGGTCAGGTCGCGTTCGATGGCGTGCACCGTGGCGAGGACCCGCTCGTCGTCGCCGGGAAGAAACCCGAGGATCGGCATGCCGAGCACGCTGGCATCGAGGTGATCGGAGCCGAACGCGCCGGTGAACGCCCCGCTCGACGGGTGCCAACCCTCGTTGAGGATCGCTGCGCGTACCTCCTCCCTGGCCTTCGACCACCGCGGCACCGCTGCCTCGGCGTCGAGGGCCCGGGCCAGCTTGACGGCCCGGTCCAGGGCCACCCAGCACGACAGCTTCGAGGTCAGGTAGTGCCGCTCTCCCTCGCGCCCTTCCCAGATGCCGGCATCCGGCTGCCGCCACGTGTCGGCGGCCCGGTCAGCCAGTGATCGAAGCAGGTCTGCGGCAGCGGGCGAGAAACCCGCCACCTGGTCCCGCAGGACCCACGCACATTCCAGCACCTCGCCGAGGACGTCGAGCTGCTTCTGCTGCCAGGCGTCGTTACCGATCCGCACCGGCCGGCTGCCGCGGTGACCCTCCAGGTGCTCCAGGGTGTGCTCGGTCAGGTCACGCTCGCCGCCAGCGCCGAACATGATCGGCACATGGTCGGCCCCGCTGACCGATCCCATCGACACAGCCATCCAGTCGAAGAACCTGCGCGCCTCGTCCGGACAGGCGGCGACCCACAGCGCCTTGAGGGTGAAACTGCCGTCTCGCAACCAGGCGAACCGGTAATCCCAGTTCGCCGCGCCGCCGACCTTCTCCGGCAGCGAGGTGGTGGCCGCAGCGATCACCGCACCGGTCGGCTGGTAGGTCAACGCCTGCAACACCAGGGCGCTACGCCGGACCTGCTCCCGGTAGGGCCCCTGATAGCCCTGGTGAATGCGATCCCACGACTGCCAGGCGGCGATGGTGTCGCGTAGTGCCGCGCGCCCGTCCAGCGGCACGATCTGCTGGTTGGCGACGCGGCGGTGGTGCAGCGCGAGCATCGCGCTGTCGCCCTCGGCGAGAGTGAACCGCCCGGTCACCACTGGACCGTCGATGGCCATTTCACGGTCGCTGGTAAGCACCAGCCGGTCGGTGCCTCCGGATATCTCGATCCCCGCCGGCGTCTCGGCAATCGAAGGACTCGTCAGCCCGTACTCCGGCCGGGCCGCGACCTCGATCGCCACCTCCACCGTGCCGGCGACTGTCTCGATCTGCCGCAGCAGGACGTGCGGGGCGGCGAAGCCGATCCCGTGACCGCGTTCTCCGAAGCCGAGACCGAGGGCATCCGTCAGGCGCAGCAAGCCGTCCCGGGTGTGGAACTCCGTACGGAGCACCATCGTCCCGTCGAGGTACTGACGAACGGTCGTGTACGGCGCGAGCGGCCGAATCGACCAGTGGCCACCGGTGGCGCCGAGCAGACGCGCGAAAACGCTCGGCGCGTCGAATCTCGGCGGACACCACCAGTCCACGGAACCGTCCGAGGAAACCAATGCGGCGCCCTGGCAGTCGCCGAGCAGCGCATAGTCACTGATCACAGCCACGCCCCGCGCGTACCCGCAGCGATGCCCCCTACGCCATCCGCCGCGACCGGCAGAAGCATTCCCACAAGCAGGAGCCGGCGAAACCGGGCCAGGGCCGCCGGTGCGGCACGTGGTCGCCGGCGAAGGCGATCAGCGGCGCTGCTCGCCCGGGGTCTCCGTGCGCCCTCGTGCCGGGGGCGAGCCTACTGCGAACGGGTGGCGGAGCCGCCGCATCGCTTCTTCACTGCCGTCGACCCGGGTACCCGAATCGTCGGACTCGTCGAGGGTGGGTGCGGCGAGAAACAACGCCGAACCGGGCTTGCCGTTCGATGCCATGCAAATCCTTCTTGAGGAGCGGAGCGCACCTGCTGCGCGAGATCAACCGCCGGGTGACGTCGTGACATCCGACGTTCGTTACCAGCCTGACGGCGGCGTCCCGGTCGCGGACGACTGTCCGCCGATACCGACAGTACCCGCCTGCGGCGTCCGCGATACCCCTGGACGGATCCGAACCGACCCACCTGCTCGCTGGCCCGGTCAGCGACGGTCGAGTGCCGACTCCAGGCGTTGGATGAGCGTCTTGCGGCCCTTTCCTGCGCGTTCTTCGCGAAGCGCCGCCCTGAGCTGACCGGTGTCGAGGTCGCGGACGTGCCGGGTCGCCTCGGCGACCGGTAGGTCGGTGAGCGACACGGACGACGCGGCGTTCCGGCGCGCGCGCTTGGCTGGGCCGGTGTTGGCGACGTACTGCTTGCCGGACTTCGACGCGTTCCGCTTCTTCGCGTCGGTCGCGCGTCGCTGCTCCGCAGAGAGCTGGTTCCATGCCTGGTCGGGCAGGTAACGGTCGGTTTCGCCGTCGTGTCGCGCCCGAGTGCCGCCCTGTCTGGTCCGCCACTTCTGGTCGCCCCATTGCTGCAGGGACTTCTGCCGCTCGTCCTTCTGGCCTTGATAGCCGCCGCCGCGTTTCTGGTACTCCTTGGTGAGCAGCTGCGACTTGCGCGCCGACCACTGTCCCGGACGGCCGCCCCGGTCGGACGCCTTGATCTCTTCCTTGATCTGTTCCCGCAGCTCGGGCTTCGTGTACCGCGCCATGCCCGCTGGGTACCCGTGGCCACGCCCGGTACTCACCGGTGCCGGGATCGTCGGCACCAGACAGCCAGGAGCGACAGCCGCCACGGCGGCTCACGACCCGCGAACCGCCTCGATTATCGTCTCGGCGATCTCACCCGGCTGGGCCGCCGCCATCGCGTGCGAGCCGCCGACGATCTCCCGCTGGCCCCGTGGTTCGGCCCGCTCGGCCATGAACCGGTGCGCGGCGACCGGGATGTTCAGGTCGGCGTCGCCGAACACGAACCAGCTGGGCAGCGATCGCCAGGCGGGGGCGCCGGAGAGCCCGTCGCTCAGCGCCTGTTCGGTGATCGGTCGCTGGGTCCGGGCCATGAGCGCGGTCAGGTCGGACGACACGTCGGCGGCGAACTGCGCGTGGTAGGCGTCCTGGCCGATCGCCACCTCGTTACCGCCGCTCGACAGCGGGTACTGCACCAGCGTGTCGGCGAGCGTGCTGCCGGGGAACTTCCCGGACAGCGACAGCGCCGATTCACCGGTGTCCGGGGCGAAGGCGTTGACGTACACGAGGGCTCGCACCGATGACTCGTCGGCCGCCGCCTGCGTGATCACCATTCCGCCGTACGAGTGGCCGACGAGAACGACCGGCCCGCCGATCCCCCGTATCACGTCCCGCACGTACGCCGCGTCGCCCGCGACCCCCCGCAGCGGGTTGGCGGCGGCCACCACGTCGTAGGCGGCACCCAGCCGCTCGATCACGCCGTTCCAACTCGCCGACTCGGCGAACGCGCCGTGCACCAGGACGATGGTGGGCTGAGAATCGGGCATGACGTTGCGCTCCCTCACTCCGTGACGTTGTCCACCGCCGGCCTCGACGGTGCGCCCTGGATACCCGTCAGGCGAGGGTGAAACCGGTGAACCGTCAGGTGGCTCAGCGGGCGGTCAGGACCCACGCTCGGTGTCGGTGTACGGCCGGGCACCGGCGACGAACGTGTCGAGGGCCGGCCCGTGCAGCACGCCGCCGGGTAGTGAATCGCGCAGCGCCCGTACGACCAGGCGCGCAACGGGCAGTCGGTGCGGGCGGGCCGCCGCGGCGAGCACCACGTTGCCGTACCGGCGGCCGCGCAACATCCGCCGGTCGGCGACCACGCAGACGTCGGCGAAGACCGCCCGCAGGGTGGCCGCCTGCACCCGGGTGAAGAACAGCGGCGGCAGGTCGGTGACGTTGACCAGGTAGATGCCGTCGGGCCGCAGCGCCCGGGCCACCTGGGCGGCGAAGGCCACGGTGGCCACGTGCGGCGGCATCCGGGCCGCCCGGTAGATGTCGGCGAGCACCAGGTCGTACGCTGCTGCCGCAGCGGCGGCAACCGCCTCCTGAGCGTCGGCGACCTGGATCTCGACACCGGGCGGGCGCGGCGGCAGGGCGCGTGCCACCAACTCGACCACAGCAGGATCCCGCTCCACCACCAGTTGCGCCGAGCCGGGCCGAGTTGCGGCGACATAGCGCGGCAGCGTCAGCGCGCCGCCGCCGAGATGCAGCGCCTCCAGCGGATCACCGGCCGGCGCGGCGAGATCGATCACGGCGGCCATCCGGCGGACGTACTCGAAGTGCAGGTACGTGGGATCGGCGACATCGACGTACGACTGCTCGACACCGCCGGCGAGCAGCGTGCGCCCGGTCGGCCGGGCCGGATCGACGGCCAGTTCAAGGCGCTCGTCGGCCTCCATGCACACCCAGGCTAGTGGGCACCCCGCAGGCCACCGAGGCTGGGTGGACGCCCCGGGTCGGCTGACCTCACGACGTCGCGCACTGGTACGGATCCACATTCCCCACTACGATCGGCCATCGATACGTCACGATGAGTCGATCATCCGGTTGGTTTGCGGGTGATTCGGTCTGCTTTGGGGGTTGACCAATGCCAGACGTCACCAGGGTCACCGCGCGGCCGTACCCGTTCAGCCCTCCGGACCGGCTCAACCTCGACCCCCTCTATGCCGAGCTGCGGCGCGTCCAGCCGCTCACCCGGGTACGACTGCCGTTCGGCGAGGAGGCGTGGCTCGCCACCCGGTACGCCGACGTGCGGATGGTCCTCGGTGACGCGAGGTTCAGTCGGGCGGCCAGCGTCGGCCGGGACGAGCCGCGGCTCACCCCGAGGCAGATCGAGGGCGGCATCCTGTCCATGGATCCGCCGGAGCACACCCGGTTGCGACGACTGGTCGCCAAGGCGTTCACCGCCCGCCGGGTCGAGCAGCTCCGGCCACGGACCCGGCAGATCGCCGACGAACTGATCGATGCCATGGTGACGGCCGGGCCACCGGCCGACCTGGTCGAGCACTTCGCCACCCCGCTGCCGATCCAGGTGATCTGCGAGCTGCTCGGGGTGCCCTTCGCCGACCGGCACCTGTTCCACGTCTGGTCGGAGGCGATCGTCTCGACCACCTCGCTGTCGCCCGAACAGATTCACCAGTACCTCGACAACCTGTACGGCTACATCGGCGAACTCGTCCAGCAGCGGCGTCGGGAGCCCACCGACGACCTGATCTGTGCGATGGTGCGGGCGCGCGACGAGCACCAGGACCGGTTCACCGAGCAGGAGATCGTGCAGCTTGCCGCCGGGCTGCTCGCCGCCGGCCACGAGACCACCGTCACCCAACTGCCCAACTTCGCGTATGTCCTGCTCACCCACCCGGACCAGCTGGCCTGGCTGCGGGCCGAGCCGGCCCGGCTACCGACCGCGATCGAGGAGCTGATGCGGTACGTCCCGCTCGGGGTGGCCTCCGCGTTCGCCCGTTACGCCACCGAGGACATCGAGGTCGGCGGGATGCTGGTGCGGGCCGGGGAGCCGGTGATCGGCTCTCTCTCCTCGGCGAACCGGGACGAGACCGTGTTCGCCGACCCCGATCGACTCGATCTCGGTCGCGAGACCAATCCACACATCGGATTCGGGCACGGTGTGCACCACTGCCTGGGCGCCCAGCTCGCCCGGATGGAGCTACAGGTCGGGATCGGCACCCTGGTCGCCCGGTTACCCGAGCTGCGGATCGCCGTGCCCGAGTCGGAGCTGACCTGGAAGAGCGGAATGGTCGTCCGAGGTCTGGCCCGGATGCCGGTGACCTGGTGAGCACCGCCTGGCGGATCCAGGTCGACGCAGAGCGTTGCATCGGCTCGGGCAGCTGCGTCGGCATGGCACCGGCGCACTTCCGGATGGAGTCGGGGGTGGCCACCCCGGTCTCGGCCGCCGTCGAGCCGACCGAGGCGGCGATCGACGCCGCGGAGTCATGCCCGGTCGAGGCGATCGCCGTACGCGACGACGACGGCACCGTGATCGCGCCGACCTGACGCGACGGACGCTTGACCGTCTCTCCCTTCCTCAGTAAGTTAGCTAACTGACTGAGGAAGGGAGAGACGTAGTGAACCGCCAACCCGACAAACGCAGCCGGCTGATCGACGCCGCCGTCCGGCTCGTGCACGAGCAGGGCTTCGCCCGGACCACGCTCGCGGACATCGCCGGCGCGGCCGGGGTGCCGCTGGGCAACGTCTACTACTACTTCAAGACCAAGGAAGCCATCGGCGAAGCCCTCGTCGCCCAACACGCTGGGCAGTACGCCGCGCTGCGTAAACAGTGGAATCAGAGCGGTGACGCGCGGTCACGACTGGCGGCGTTCGTGCAGATGACGGCCGACAACCGCGCGGTGCTGGCCCGCAGCGGCTGCCCGGTCGGCACCCTCTGTGCCGAGCTGCACAAAACCGGCGGTCCGCTGGCCGTGCAGAGCGGCGCCATCTTCACCGAGTTGCTTGGCTGGCTGGAGGAGCAGTTCCGCGCGCTCGGTCGCGACGCCGACGCCGCCGACCTGGCCCTGCATCTGCTGTCCGCACTCCAGGGCGTGTCGCTGATCGCCCACAGCCTCGGCGACCCCGAGCACGTCGACCGCGAGACCGCCAGGCTCACCGGCTGGATCCAAACCCTGTAACCCGCCGCTCCACGACAGCAAGGAGTAACCGTGACCGTCCTCCTGCCCGGCCCGACCGGCACCCTGACACTGGCCCGGATGGACATCGATCCGAGGGCGAGGGCATGAGCCCTCAACCGCGCCAAACACGAATTCTGGTCACCGGTGCCACCGGATTCCTCGGCCGCAACATCCTCGCCGCGCTGGCCGCGCGCCCCAACGTCACCCTCATCGCCGCCTGCCGCACGCCCGACCGGCTCCCCGCAGCCTTCACCGGCGAGACCAGGGTCGGCGACCTGCGCGACCCCGAATATCGCAAGGCGGTCGTCGACGCCGTCGACGTCGTCTGCCACGCCGGCACCTGGGGTGCCTTCTGGGGCCACGCCGATCTGGAGCGCCGCCAGTTCTTCGAGCCCAATCGGGACCTCATCGACCAGGCGATCGAGCGGGGCGTCCACCGCTTCATCCAGACCAGCACGATCGCGATCGCCGGGCGCCCCGCCGACGGCGGCCCGATCGACGACTTCGCCCCGACCCGCCGCACCGGCTTCTGGCCCCACCTCGATCGGCTCATCGACCTCGACGACCACATGCGCCGCCGCAGCGACGGCCGCACTCAGATGGTCACCATGCGCCTCGGGCATTTCGTCGGCGCCGGCAACGCCCTCGGTATGGTGCCGGCGCTCGTGCCCCGGCTACGCACCCGTCTCGTACCGTGGCTCGCCGGCGGCCATGCCCGCCTCGCACTCGTCGGCGGCAGTGATCTGGGCGAGGCGTTCGCGCTGGCCGCGACCGCTGACGGGCTCGACGACTACGAGTCGTTCAACATCTGCGGCCCGACCTCGCCCACCGCCCGCGAAGTCATCGGGTTCATCGCCGACGAGACCGGCTCTCCGCGCCCCTGGTTCAGCGTCCCATACCCCGCCGGCTACGCCTTCGCCTGGCTGATGGAGAAGCTGCACCCCGTCCTGCCCGGCTCCGAACCCTTCCTGACCCGCTCCCTGGTGCACGTCTCCGAAGACTGGGACTGCCCCTCCGACCACGCCGCCCGCAAACTCGGCTACACCCCGCGCGCGGACTGGCGGAACGCCGTCCGCGAATCCCTCGCCGAAGCCGAAGCCGCCGGCTACCCCTGGCCCCGCCTCGCCCAACCCGCGTAAGCGACGAAGGACACGACACCCGCCATGGCAAGATTCCGCAACGGACAGTCCGTCGGCCTACTCGACCTCACCGCCATAACCGGGCAACGGGTGCAGATTCCCGACCCGGACCATCTTGTCCACCTGCAATTCCGTCGCTTCGCCGGCTGCCCCATCTGCAACCTGCACCTGCGCTCCATCGCCCGCCGACATGATGAAATAGTCGCCGCTGGCGTCCGCGAGGTCGCCGTCTTCCACTCCACCGCCGCCGCCATGCGTCCGTACCAGGGCGACCTACCCTTCGCCGCCGTCGCCGATCCAGGTCGCCGCCTTTACGCCCGCTTCGGCGTCGAAGCCTCACCGTGGGCCGTGCTGCACCCACGCACCTGGATCGCGGCCCTGCGCGGCGTGGCCGGCGGCGATGCCGCACCCCCCGGGCGCGGAGAGACCGCCCTCGGCCTGCCCGCCGACTTCCTCATCGGCACCGATGGCCGGGTCCTCGCCCAGAAGTACGGCCACCACGCCGATGATCAATGGAGCGTCGACGACCTTCTCCACCTCGCCCACCGCCCTTGAATGCGTTCCATTCGCTCGCCGAGGTACCTGCCTCGATGCCCGAATCGGCCTGATTTCCTGCGAACACGGGTCGCCGTCGTGGCCGGCGTGCGCCCCAGATAGCGCAATACATATAGCTGGTCGGCTATATCTACTGCTTGGGCGCGCGCCGTAGGGGCCCCTAGCCACTGGACTTCCGATCCGTGGCCACCCGCCGACCTGTTCGTCCGTCGTGGCGATGAGCTGGGCCGCGCCCGGGACCTGGATGCCACACCGCCAGCCGCGCCGCCTCCCCAGAGGCCGAACACCGGCCGAAAAACTACCGGTCGATGGCCGAAACTACCGGTTGAAAACCGTGGATATATCTGCCAGCCTGAGAGCCATCGATCGATGTGATCGCTAACATGACCGCCCAGCCCTGGAGGTGCCGCACTCGAACACCAGGCCCACCTGCCAGGTCACCACGTCCACCACCTGAAGCTCAACGCCCGCCACCACCGCCCGGCGGCCGACCTGGCCCACTCATCGCAACCCTCCACCTGCTGGCCAGGTGGCCAGAGCCGACTCGCCTCCGGGCGGATGTCGGATGTGAGTCCCGGCCCGGCCGGCGGCCTCAGCGTCGTGGTTGCCCGCCGTCCGAGCGGAGCCTCCCCCGAACAGCGACCAAGTTTTCCTATCCCATCACTGGAGGATCAACATGATCTCCCGGATCCGTCCCTCCGGGCGTCGACTTCGAACGCTCTCCGTCTCCGGAACTGCGGCGATAGTTGCGGCCCTCGTCGTGTCGTTGCTGCCCAGTCTCGCCCACGCCGCCGAGACCACCCTCGGTGCGGCTGCGGCCCAGTCTGGCCGGTACTTCGGTGCCGCGGTAGCGGCGAACAAGCTAAACGACGGCGCGTACACGACGATCCTGAACCGCGAGTTCAACAGCGTCACCGCCGAGAACGAAATGAAGATCGACGCGACCGAGCCGCAGCAGAACAACTTCACGTTCGGCAACGCGGACCGGATCGTCAACCACGCCCTGTCCCGGGGTTGGAAGGTGCGGGGTCACACCCTGGCCTGGCACTCGCAGCAGCCCGAGTGGATGCGGAACATGTCGGGCACCGCGTTGCGTAACGCGATGCTCAACCACGTCACCCGGGTCGCGTCGTACTACCGCGGCAAGATCGACTCGTGGGACGTGGTGAACGAGGCGTTCGAGGACGGCAACAGCGGCGCGCGGCGGGATTCGAACCTGCAGCGTACCGGCAACGACTGGATCGAGGCCGCGTTCCGGGCCGCCCGGGCGGCCGACCCGGAGGCCAAGCTCTGCTACAACGACTACAACACCGACAACTGGACCTGGGCCAAGACCCAGGCGGTCTACCGGATGGTGCAGGACTTCAAGCAGCGCGGCGTGCCGATCGACTGCGTCGGGTTCCAGTCGCACTTCAACGCCCAGTCGGCGTACAACAGCAACTACCGCACCACGTTGTCCAGCTTCGCCGCCCTCGGGGTGGACGTGCAGATCACCGAGCTGGACATCGAAGGCTCCGGCACCACGCAGGCCAACACCTACCGCAGCGTGGTCAACGACTGCCTCGCGGTGCCCCGCTGCAACGGCATCACCGTGTGGGGTGTCCGGGACACCGACTCCTGGCGGGCGAGCGGCACCCCGCTGCTCTTTGACGGCAACGGCAACAAGAAGCAGGCGTACACGGCCACGCTGGACGCGTTGAACAGCGCCGGCCCCGGGCCCACCCCCACGCCCACCACGCCGGGTCCCACCCCCACCCCCACCACGCCGCCGCCCTCCGACTCCGCCAGCGAGATCGTCGGTAGCCAGTCGGGCCGGTGCATCGACGTACCCAACGCCTCCCGCGACAACGGCACCCGGGTCCAGCTCTACGACTGCAACAAGCAGACCAACCAGTCCTGGACCTACACGGCCAACAAGCAGCTGCGGGTCTACGGCGACATGTGTCTGGACGCTGGCGGCTCCGGCAACGGCGCCGCCATCCAGATCTACACCTGCCACAGCGGCACCAACCAGCAGTGGAACGTCAACTCCAACGGCACCATCAGTGGCGTCCAGTCCGGACGGTGCCTCGATGTCTGGAGCACCTCCAACGGAGCCCAGGTTCAGCTCTACGACTGCCACGGACAGAGCAACCAGCAGTTCCGGCTCGTCTCCCTCGGCGGTCCCACCACCCCACCGACCACCACCCCACCGACCACTACGCCGCCGACTACGCCGCCGCCGTCGGGTAACTGCAATCTGCCGTCGTCGTACCGGTGGTCGTCGACGGGTGCGTTGGCGCAGCCGCGGTCGGGGTGGGTGTCGTTGAAGGACTTCACGCACGCGCCGTACAACGGTCAGCACCTGGTCTACGCGACCACGCACGACACGGGCACGACGTGGGGTTCGAT
>NZ_JBIAYZ010000037.1:0-27993 GCF_042898635.1 Micromonospora sp. NPDC000442
CGGGGCGCGGACCCGCACATTACCCCTCTGGTGCCTTGGGGGGGGGGGGGGGGGGGGGGGGGGGGGGGGGGGGGGGGGGGGGGGGCCGGGGGGGGGCGGCCCCCCCCCCCCGAGACGCGAGGGAGCGGAACAGGGCAATCGCCAGCGGATGGCGCACCGCCGGGGCCACCCTGGATCGGTCACGCCGAGGCGGAACGGGCCGAAGGACGGAGCCGGCCGGCGACACCGAGACCGGCGGAGCAAGAACCCGAGCAGGGCGACGCCGAGGCCGAGTGGACCCCAGTAGGCCGGCGGCGCCGAGACGGGCGGAGCGGTCAGTGGACGATTACCGGGGTCTTCGGCTGGTCGCCCGGCTGCTCTCCGGGCTGGTCGTCGAGCAGGTGGGACCGTTCCCGCCGCCTGGGCAGGAACGCGGCCGGGATGAACGTCGCCGCCACCAGGGCGAACGCCACCCAGAAGGTGGTGGCGAAGGAGTTGGCGGCGAAGTCCAGCCCACGCTCGATGAGTGACGGGTCGGGAACCTGCTGCGCCAGTTCCGGCCGCTGCTGGGCGGCGATCGCCAGGCCGGCCTCGGTGACCGGGTTGCCGTTCTCGTCGGTGAGGCCGGGGATCTGCCGGGAGCCGTTGAGTTCGTTGGTGAGGATCACCGACATCACCGCGGCGCCGACGGAACCCCCGATCTGCTGAAGGATGTTCACAAGCGTGGAACCTCGGGCCACCTCGTGCCCGGTCAGTGTCTTGAGCGCCGACGTCATGATCGGCATCATCGTGCCGCCCATGCCCAGGCCCATCACGAACAGCGAGCCGCAGAGCAGCACGTAGGAGGTGTCCGCGTCGAGCTGGGTGAAGGTGAAGAACCCGGCGAGGATGAGCAGCAGCGCGAACGGCACCGTCCGCCCGACCGGCACCTTGTCGGCGAGCATGCCGGCGATCGGCATGGTGACCATGGCACCGATGCCCTGTGGGGCCATCAGCAGGCCAGCGTGCAGCGTCGACTCACCGCGTACCTGGAGGAAGTAGCTCGGGAACAGCAGGCCGGCACCCATGAAGGCGATGATGAAGACGAACATGGTCAACGCCGCGATGGTCAGCCTACGGTTACGGAACAGCCGCAGGTCGAGCAACGGGTGCTGGGGCTTGAACGAGTAGAGGACGAACGCCACCACCAGTACGGCACCGATCAGCATCGGCCCCCACACCTCGGAGTCGGCGAAGGTGCCGGCCTCGGGCAGCGTGGAAACGCCGTACAGGAACAAAGCGAGACCCGGCGAGAGCATCAGCATGCCGAGGAAGTCGAAGGACTCGGAGGGCTGTGGGCTGTCCTTCGGCAGGGCCAACTGGGCGTAGACCAGCGCGACGACGCCGATCGGCAGGTTGATCAGGAAGATCCAGTGCCAGCTCGCGACGTCGATCAGCCAGCCACCCAGGATCGGGCCGCCGATCGGGCCGAGCAGCATCGGGATGCCGAGCACGGCCATCAGCCGGCCGATCCGGTTCGGCCCGGCCGCCCGCGTCATGATCGCCATGCCGATCGGCATGAGCATGCCGCCGCCGAGACCCTGCAACACCCGGTACGTGATCAACTCGCCGATCGTGTCGGCGGTGGCGCACAGGCCGGAGCCGATGGTGAACAGTGCCAGGGCCATCATGTAGAGGCGTTTGGTGCCGAACCGGTCGGCGGCCCAGCCGCTGAGCGGGATGACCGTGGCCAGGGCGAGCGTGTAGCCGGTCATCGTCCAGGCGACCCGGGCGTACGAGGCGTCGAACTCGCTCTGGAACGTCGGCAGGGCGACGCTTACCACCGTCACGTCGAGGATCGACATGAGCGCACCGAGCACGACGACGCCGGCCACCTTGAGCACCGCGGCGTCGAGCTTGTCCGAGGTCGGGACAGGCTGCGGTGCCGCGACGGATTGCTGTGTCACGAGGTCTCCTGTTGTCGGAACTGTCCGAAGGACGAGCGGTGGTGGCCGACGTGGCGCCCATTGGCCGGCGCGACGGCGGTGGTGAAGCCCGCACGGCACAGTAGCCCCCGCCAACGACACTTCGCCGCCCGTTTAGCGACCAGCAGAGCTTTCTGTGAGCACGGCCACGGCGACTCTGCGGTGTGCGGGCGTGACCGGGCGCGGAACGGGTACGCGCGGCACACGGTCAGGACCGGGCAGAGGCGAGAAGGTGGTGTGCCAGCGTGGCAAAGTTCCTGGTCACGGCGACCTACACGATCCCGGGAATGGCCGGGCTGGCCAAGGACGGCGGGACGGCGAGGGCCGAGGTGATCGAGGCCTTGATCGAGAACGCCGGCGGGCAGGTGGAGGCGGTGTACTACGCGTTCGGCCAGTTCGACCTGTACGTGCTCTGCGAGGTGCCGGACAACGTGACCGCCGCCGCACTCGGCATCGCCGTGCGGGCAGCGGGCGGCGTCGACGCCCGCATCGTGCCGCTGCTGACCACGGCGGAGATCGACGCCGCCGTCCGGCTGCCCATCACCTACCAACCGCCCGGCCGGTCATAGCACGGGGGCAAATGGTCTGACACCACCGGTCAGTGGCCTACCAGTAGTTCGCCCACCGCATCAGCCCGTCGCGGTCGGCGTTCAGTACTCGCTGATCCGCTCAACCTCGCCATGACGGTCTCCTCTCGGGCTGCCGTCGGCTACTTCAATTACTGCAGATCGAACAGCCCAGAGTCGCCACCAGGTTGCCCAGCGAAACCCGATCTCGCTGGGCGCGTGTTTTCGGCCTAGGCGCTGATATGGGAAACGACGGCAGCACGAAGGACGCGGTCCTGGTCTAGCTCGGAGAGCTCCCCGATCACGTCGAGGACGTCAACGTGGGCCACAGCGAGCGCCTTCGGGCGTACAGCGGTAGGACGCCCCAGCCCGGCACCTTCGTAATTGAGGAGTTCCACCGGCCGTTCGACGTGCCGGTGACGGGAAGCTGAGCTAGTGCACGGCAGGATCACCACGTTCCACCCCCGAAGGCCCAGGACGACCGCTGGCCGGATCTTGTACTGGACCTTGTCGTCGAACGGCACCCGCGCCCAAACGAGCACTCCAGGGAGCAGGCGGTTCCGAGCGACCAGCCGAACCACGGATAGGTTCGGCACCCCACCATGCGGTGCGAGACGAGGGGCGACTCGCCAGCGGCGTACGCCGATAGCGATATCCTGACGCTTCTGAAGCCTAGTAAGCTTGTTCACCGGCGTATTCCTCCTGCTCCGACGTGGCATGATTCGAGCCAGAGCAGAATTATTACGCTGGTGGCATAGGTTCGTCAACAGCCGTCCTCACAACTACGCCCAGGGGAGCGCAGATGGACCAGCAACCAGGCGGGCTCGGACGGGCGATCCAGGTCAGACGCGCCGAGCTTGGGCTCAAGCGCAAGGAGGTCGCGGAGCGGGCTCTGCTCAGCTACCCGTACCTCTCGGAGTTGGAGAACGGCACCAAGCTGCCCTCCGCGAAGGCGCTACGCCAGCTCGCCGGAGCCCTCGAACTGTCGCAGGCAGAACTCCTGGAACGGGCCGATTACGATCCCGCTCCCGTCGGCCAACGCAGGACGACGGGACACGGACCGACAGCGTATACATCGAACTCGAACGAAGCGAGGAGTATCAGCGACCCGGAGTTCGAACAGATGGGGAGACTGGCCGATATTGTCGCCGCAACGGTACGGGCAGAGTTGGCAGCGTGGGCCAGAACGTCTTTGCCCAGGCTCATCCGGGACGAAGTTCGCCGAGCCCTGGACGAAGAACACCGGGACGACCGATGATCACGACCTGTGGATTTACCCTTGCCGACTGGCAGGCCGAGGCGGTGCATGCTTGGGAGAACGACTATCCCGCAGGCCCTTACCGGGGAACCCTGGAGATCGTCACTGGTGGCGGTAAGACTCTCATCGCCCTTGTGTGCGCAGCCCGCGCCGCCCTTAGAGACCCCGACCTCCGGCTGGCCGTAGTGGTGCCGACCGAGGCACTCGCCCGTCAGTGGCAGGTTGCCCTCGCGCGGTACACCAACCTGACCCAGCCTGAGATCGGCCTTCTCGGCGCAGGCGGGGACGACGATTTCAGCAAATGCCGAGCGGTCGTCAGCGTCCTGAACACAGCCGCCAAGCGTTTGCCGGCGCTGGCCCGCACAGCCCAACCACTCATGCTCGTCGTCGACGAGTGTCATCGTGCTGGCGCGCCCACTTTCGCCAAGGTTCTTGAGACACCAGCGGAGTATCGGCTGGGTTTGTCAGCCACCCCCGACCGCGAGGAGTTCGACGACACGGGGCAGCCACTCCGGTACGACGAGCAACTGGTGGGCCGAGATCTCGGCCCGGTCGTCTACCGCTTCACCTTGCGGGACGCGCGGCTGGCCGGCTGGCTCCCGGACTACGACATCCATCACCACGGCATCCAGCTCAGTCCGGAGGAACAGCGCCAGTACGACCAAATCAGCAGGCAGGTCGACGACCTGGGCGACGAATTGCGGAGTCTCGGCCTCGAGATGGGCCGAGCCCAACAACTTCAGAAGCGGCGCGACGAAGTCGGCCTGCTCGCGCGGAGATACATTGCCGCGACCTCCCGTCGTAAGGATCTGCTGTACCGAGCGGCTCACCGGGCCAGGGTTGTCATGCGTATCTTGACTCAAACACTTGAGTCGGGCCAGGCGAGGCGGGTTCTCCTCTTCCACGAGCGGGTCAGCGAAGCCGTGGCGCTCCACAAGGAACTTGCCATTTCGATGCCGGGCATCTCCATCGCGCTGGAGCACTCCCGGCTCGGAGATCGAACGCGGGTCGAAGCATTGGAGTCGTTCCGGACCGGGGAGGCGCAGGTGCTGGTGTCAGTCAAGTCCTTGGTCGAGGGAATCGACGTCCCCGAGGCCGACGTCGGAATCTCGGTCGCGTCCACGTCTAGTGTCCGACAGCGGATCCAGGCATTGGGACGGGTCCTCCGACGTCGCTTCGACGAGAGCGCCCGGCGCAAACATGCCGACATGCACCTGATCTACGTCGCCAAGACCGTTGACGAGCAGATCTATGCCAAGGAGGACTGGGCGGATCTGACCGGCGCGGGGGCTAACCGTTACTGGCTATGGCCGGCCGACCCCGCCGCACTGCCACAGTCGATGCCGGGACCGCCGGCATCCCCACGACCGACCGAGGAGCAGGAGTGGGACCGCCTCCAACGGCGTCGCCCAGATGCGCCGATTGCCTGGAGAGGAAGCATGATCGGCCAGGAGTATTCGGTCGATACCTTGGGGACTGTCACCAACAGCGCAGGCACCATAATCAGTAATCCACAAGATGTTGCTGCCCTCGTCGCGCGGGTTCGAGGCAGGCCTGGCGGGCGTTTCCGGGTCACACCGATCCATCGACTCGTTCTCGTATGGGGTGACAGCGCGGAAGGGCTCGTTCCATACGTGACGGGGCAGTTGGCAGAACCATTTGAGGCTGAGGTGGGGCGGCACGAAGATGGCAGCCACGCGGAGAGGGTTGACTCGGCGCTTCTGAAGCCCGGTACTGTGCTGGTGGAAGCGCCCAACAAGACCGGTGGGTCCTTCCGGCTTCGACAGAAGCAGGGTGGGGTAATCGAACGTCGCAGCCCGGACGGCACTGTCGAATTCGCTCGCGTTGATGACGACGCGCCTGCCGCCTTGGTAGCCAATGCCCGTCGGGTGCTGGACAACTGGCGTCAACTCTTCGATCGTGGGATCACTTTCTTCCTGAGCGAAGAAGGACAAGCCTGGTACGTGGAGGGCGGCAAGCGATTCCACCTCGCCCACGTCCCCGGCGGGTTCGCCTGGCCGTCGTGATCGGTGGGTGGGACCTGTCGGCGGACGGCGGCAAGGCTCGAGAGTGTGTCTCTTATCCGACAGAGGTAACGGGTTGGAGGCGCATTAGTCTCACATCCGACCCCACCGTACCCGGAACGGCTGCCGGTACCGCTTGGCCCGACTTCCGGGCCAACGAGAGGTACTTATGTTTACCTTCTATCCAGGGCTGTCACCCTCAAACGTCAATAAGGACGCCAAGTATTCGGTTACGCACAGTCTGGCTGGCGGGATGGAGGTACGGCTCGTATACCGGATCAGTGCACGCGAGAAGGAACTCCTCACAAACGATCGCCATGAAGATCTCGTCGCGATGGTCAACGAGGTAAAAGAGAAGGTCAACGGCGCCCCAGGCGGCGCCTTCTACATCAACGAGTATCACGATGTGCTGGTGCCGCACCCGGACGGCACTTGCATCTACGCCGGAACGTACGACGACATCCTCGAGTTCGACTACGACGGGCAGGTTATCGGGCCGGTACCGCCGCACACCCTGACGCCTGGGGCTTCGTGGTCCGGCCCCCACGCCGGCATCCCGTATGTGCTACGCGCCGGCGGGACAGACATCAAGTACGAATTGACCTCCGGCCGACGCATCAGGGAGGTGCGCCTGTCCGACGAGGTTGGGCCTGAGGCAGCCCGGTCGCTCGCACGACGCCTGGCGGCCTTCAAGGGAGACTCAGGCGGACGCGTTTACATCAACGAAGCCTGCCACTTCTTCGCGCCACGGGCGACGGCCGATGGCACCGGGTACATCTACCTGGGAGCTCTGGAGGACGACGCCTGGTTCCCAGCGCCTGAAGTTCCAGGACGCATGTAGTCGAGAGCTTTGTACCCAGCCTTGACCACTCTGGACAAGCCAGGGCCAACGCAGCAGCACAGCGGTGGGCGGGTCGGCGCGCCGCACCCGCCCACCGCGCTGGTCAGTGGCGGCGCTCTCCCACCCGGTAGGTGACCAGGTTCGGGTCAGCCCGGAGCTGCTTCTGGGTGAACTTGATGGTGTCCCAGCCCTTGGCCGAGTACAGCCGGGTCTGGTCGGCGTACCACTGCGAGTTCGGGTTGGCCGACTGCGAGTAGGTGAGCAGTTGCCGGCCCGACGGCCAGTCGCGGCCCAACTCCACGGCCATCAGGTACGACGTGCCGTGCCGCACCTTGGGGTAGCCGACGCCGGGCTGCACCTGATTGATGATCATGTTGAAGACACCGGCGTCCGGCCAGCCGCCGTGGATGGGGATGCGTTCGGCACCGCGTGGTTCGGTCTGGATGTCGCCGAGGCGGGCGTCCAGCGGGATGCCGCCGAGCAGGTTCACGGCGTCGGCGAGCGCCGTGCGCACCTTCGGGTCGTCGACCGCGAGCCGGTTCGGCGTGGTCAACGGGGCGTCCGGGTCGAACGGGTCGGCGAAACGCAGGCCGCCGGCCCGGGCGAACTCGGTGAACACGTGCGAGCCCCGGCTGCCCAGGTCGACCCGGAGGTCCCAGCGACGTAACGCGGCGCAGGCGGCCGTCAGGTCGACGGTGGTGCCGTCCGAGGCGGTGGCCGTCGGCTGAGCTTCGCAGAGCCGCACCAGGTCGTCGCGGACCAGTTCGCCGCCGTACGCCCGGTTGCCGAGCGTCACGTCCCACAGCCTGCCGGCGGTGAATCCCCGGCCGGGCAGGCCGTCGGTGCCGGCGAGGCGCTGCCGCACCTGGTGGACGCCGAGCCGGGTCCGCAGGCTGCGGGCGGTCCGCTCGTCGCCGACGATGCGCGGGTACCCGACGAGTGGGCGACCCGGGTTGGCCAGCCAGTAGCTGTCGTTGGAGTTGGTCACGTAGTCGTCCCGGACCAGCGTGGGCAGGTTCGCCGGCCCGAGGATGCCGGGCACCGCGGCGTCCCGGTCCCGCCCCAGCTCACACGATGACCGGGAGCCGTCGAGGACGGCCTGGCCACTTGTCGCGTACAAACTCTGGAAGGACGCTGGAATGCACGCGGCCGCGAGCGGGTCGGTGACCCGGGGCACGACGGAGTGGTCGGCGTAGAGGGCCCGCCCGTCCCGTTCGGCGGCGATGATGTTGACCCAGGGCAGGAACTGCCGCCGGTCCAGCACCGACCGCAGCTCACCCACCGACTTCGCCCGGCCCATGGCGAGCCAGCCGTCAAGCGCACGGTTGTTCGTGGCGTTGACGTCGGTGATCGCGTACGCCGTGTCGGTGGTCCAGTCGAAGCGGCCCGGCACCACGACGACCGGGCCGAAGTGGGTGTCGTAGAGGGTACGGCTGACCGGGCCTTCGGGAGTCCGGACGGTGACCGTGCGAGCGGTCATCTTCCGGGTCCGGCCGTCGTAGCGGTAGCTCGTCGGGTCGCCGGGCACCAGCGTGAGCCGGTGCCAGACGAAGCGGCGGGCGGTGGAGACGGTGTGCGACCAGGCGACCTTGCCGTTGTGCCCGATCTCGATGAGCGGGTCACCGATCAGGGCCGCGCCCTCCACGTCGTACCGGCCGGGCACCTTCAGCCGCATCCGGTAGAAACGCTCGTCGCCATCCCACGGGAAGTGTGGGTTCGCCAGCAGCATGCCGGCACCGCTGGTGGTGGCGCGACGTCCCAGACCGTACGCGTTGCTACCCACCCCGGCCGGCGCGCCGTCGCGGGCGGTGACCACGGCTTCCGCCCGCGGGGCGTGTGCCGGCGCGCTGGTTCCGTCCGCACCCGGTGGCGTGGCGGCGACGATGCCGTCGGCGAGCGCGCCGGAGCTGGCGCGGATCATCCGGGCCCAGTGGACCCGCCACAGGTCCATTTCGCTGATCGGGCGCACCCACTTTTTCCCCGCGCAGGCCGGGTCGTTGATCTTCTTTTTCGCGCCCCGCAGGTAGCCGTTGTAACCAGCGGCGAAGCCGCGCAACTGGTCGCGTACCTCCTTGGAGGGTGCGCGAAGGCCGTCACGCGGCCCGGCGAGCAGCCGCTCGGCGGCCCGGTCGTCGATCGCCTTCTGGTGGAACAGGTCGCTGGCGACGTTGTCGGTGTCGGCGCCGAAGAACCGGGACCGTTGCGCGTTCACCGTCACCACGCTCTCGGCGATCAGGCAGATGTTGTCCTCCGCCTGCACGTACCCGACGCCGTAGCCGAGACTGGCGAAGTCGCGGGCGGTGATGTGCGGTACGCCGTACGAGGCCCGTTCGATCAGGGCCGAGTAGCCGCCGCCGTGCGCGACGGCGGTCCCGCCGGTGACGGCGAGGCCGGTGGCGACCAGGACGGTGGCGGTGGCCGTGGCGACGAGTGAGCGTGGCTTCATCGGGCGGCTCGCTGGTGGTGGCACATGGAACGTCCTCCCCCGAGGTGTGTCTGTCCAGGCCCGACCGACGCTAGTGGTGAAAGTTACTCAGGTCACTCCCTGGTCGCCCCGGGATCGCGTCGGGGTTCACCCGCAGGGGCTCCGATCGGTTCAGCCGTCCGCCGGACGGCGGCTCCGGGGCGGCTCCGACCGCCCGATCGGGGAGGCCGGAGCCGCCGAGGTCACCCGCGCAGGTCCCGGAAGAAGGTCCGCAGGTCGTCGGTGAGCAGCTCAGGTTCCTCCAGGGCGGCGAAGTGGCCGCCCCGGTCGACGTCCACCCAGCGGGTGATGGTGTTCTCGGTCTCGGCGTAGCGCCGGATGCCGACGTCGTGGGCGAAAACGATCACTCCCGTGGGTACGCCCGAGTTCTCCTTCCGGGCTCCCCAGGCGGACTCTTGGGCGTAGCCCACGTAGCCGGCCGAGCCGGCGGTGCCGGTCAGCCAGTAGATCATCGCGTTGGTGAGCAGCCGGTCCCGGTCGACGATCTTCTCGGGCAGGGTCTCGCGCGGGTGGGTCCATTCCCGGAACTTGTCCATCAGCCAGGCGAGCTGGCCCACCGGAGAGTCGGTCAGCCCGTACGCCAGGGTCTGCGGCCGGGTGGACTGGATCGCGACGTAGCCGTACTCCTCCCGCATGAACGCCTCGATCCGGTGTACCCGGTCACGCTCCAGGTCGGACAGGGTGGACAGCTCCTCATCGGACAGCGGGAACGGCGGCAGTCCGGGCGTGCCGTTGACGTGTACACCGACCACCCGCTCCGGTGCGATCCGGCCCAGTTGCGGGCTGACCGCCGCTCCCATGTCGCCGCCGTGCGCGCCGTACCGGTGGTAGCCGAGCCGGCGCATCAGCTCCGCCCAGGCGCGGGCGATCCGGTCGGTGTCCCAACCGGCGTCGGCGACCGGCCCGGAGAACCCGAAGCCGGGCAGGGACGGGATCACCAGGTGGAACGCGTCGTTCCGGTCGCCGCCGTGCGCGGCCGGGTCGGTCAGCGGCCCGATCAGGTCGAGGAACTCGACCACCGAGCCGGGCCAGCCGTGGGTGAGCACCAGCGGGAGCGCGTCCGGCTCCGGCGAGCGGACGTGCAGGAAGTGGATCCGCTGCCCGTCAATCACGGTGGTGAACTGCGGGTACGCGTTCAGGTGCGCTTCGGCGGTCCGCCAGTCGTAGCCCGTACGCCAGTGGTCGGCCAGCTCCCGCAGCCAGCCGGTCGGCACGCCGGTGTCCCAGCCGTCGCCCGGCAGTGGCGCGGGCCAGATGGTGCGCTCCAGCCGCTCCCGCAGGTCGTCGAGGCGGGCCTGGTCGATGTCGATCCGGAACGGGGTGATCTCTTCGCTCATGACCACCACGCTAGGAACCAGTTAGGACAGGTTCCGCCCTAGCTTGCTGGCAGACTTCCAGGAATGTTGGAAACGTCGGCGCGGCTGCTGCGCCTGCTCTCCCTGCTGCAGACACCCAGGGACTGGACCGGCTCCGACCTGGCCGAGCGCCTCGACGTGGACGTGCGCACCGTCCGTAGAGACATCCAGAAGCTGCGCGACCTCGGGTATCCGGTGCACGCCACCCCCGGCGCGGCCGGCTACCGGCTCGGTGCCGGATCGAAGCTGCCGCCGCTGTTGCTGGACGACGACGAGGCCGTCGCGGTGGCCGTCGGGCTGCGGACCGCGGTACGGGGCGCGGTCACCGGTATCGAGGACAGTTCCCTGCGGGCGCTCGCCAAGCTCGACCAGGTCCTCCCGTCCCGCGTCCGGCACCGCGTCGACCTGCTCCGCTCGGTCACCGTCACGGTCCCCGACCGCGGCCCGACCGTCGACCCGGACGTGCTGACCACGATCGCCGCCGCCTGCCGCGACCACCGGCGGCTCCGTTTCGATTATCAGCGCCACGACGGCAGCGCCGCGCTGCGTGAGACCGAGCCGCACCGGCTTGTCCACACCGGACGCCGCTGGTACCTGGTCGGCTGGGACCTCGACCGCCGTGACTGGCGCACCTACCGCGCCGACCGGATCCAGCCCCGGATCCCGGGCGGCCCCCGGTTCACTCCGCGCACCCCACCCGACGTCGACCTCGCCGGCTACCTGTCCCGGGGCGTGTCCGCCGCGCCCTACCGTCACCAGGCGCGGATCACGCTCTACGCCCCGGCCGAGGCCGTCACCGATCGCATCCCACCGACCATCGGTGTCGTAGAGGCCGTCGACGGGGAAAGCTGTGTGCTGTACACCGGATCGAACTCGCTGGACGAACTGGTGCTGTATGTGGCGCTGATCGGGTTCCGGTTCCGGATCCACGAGCCGGCGGAACTGATCGCGCACGTCCGCGACCTGGGTGCCCGCCTGGCCGACGCCGTCTCCTGAGGGACTCGGCGACACGAACGCCGCGCCCGGCCGGACAATCGGCTCCGAGCCGGCCGCCGCAATCGCGGCCGGCCGGCAACGAGGGCGAGCGGTTACGCGATGAGCAGGAGCACGCTGATCGCCAGCATCACTACCGCGGTAGCGCCGTGGATGCCGTAGACGGCCGACTTGGGCCCACCGCTGCGCAGCACGATAAGCGCGTCGCCGATGGGGATGAGGGTGGCGGCCAGCATGAGCCCGCCCAGTAGGTGGGTTGTCCCGCCGACCACCACGATGAGGATGAAGAGCCCGGCGGCGATGTCCCGCACGGCCTTGACGGACAGCCAGGCGTGGAAGGCCGGGTCCTCGGTCGGGGTGTCGGGGATGCCAAAGCCTGCCGCGCCCTGCGGCGCCCAGAAGGCGCGGCCGCCCATGACGATGACGGCCACACCGACCAGTCCGGCGAGCACGGTGGCGACGTTGCTGAGCATGGGTTGTTCCCCTCGTTTGGTTCCTAGCGGCGCTAGATGTTGTAGCGACGATACGTTGTCGTCGACAGCATGTCTAGCGCTGCTAGGATGAGGTCATGTCCGCCATCTCCGAACGCCGCGAACGCGAACGCGCCCAGCGCCACCAGCTGATCATCACGGCCGCCCGCGAACTCGCCGAGGCCGAAGGATGGGAGGCAGTGACAACGCGGCGGCTGGCCGAGCGCGTCGAGTACAGCCAGCCGGTGCTCTACAGCCACTTCACCGGCAAGGACGACATCATGCGGGCCGTCGCCATCGAAGGCTTCGGCGAACTCGCGGCCCGCCTGCGCCGTGCCCGGCTCACCGACCCCGCGTCGCCTGCGGCACTGCACGCCGTCTGCCGCGCCTACCTGGATTTCGCAACCGAGCAACCGGCCCTCTACCAGGCCATGTTCATGCTGCCGACCGACGTGAAGTTCGCGCACGCCGAGACGCCGCCTCCATTGCGCGCCGCTTTCGACGAGTTCGTGAGCTGCTTCCAGCCGGACAATCAGCGACGCGAACTGTTCGCCGAAGTCACCTGGAGCGCGCTGCACGGCATAGCCGCCCTGACCGAGAGCGGGCGCATCCCCCCGAACGGCCAGGCCGAGCGGCTCGACTTCCTCGTCGCCCAGATCGCCGCCACACCAAGGCCAGGGGTCTGAGCCGGGACCGCGACCCCGAGCCATTGATATTCATGCATGCCACTCTCTAGCATGCGCACTATGCGTGCTCGTCGGGTCACCCTCGTCGCCGTCCTCGGCATCGTGCTCGGGCTCTCCGGCACCGCCGTCGCCCAGGCGGCCGACGATCCGATCCTGACCACTCCCGGCGCACCGGTGGTGGTGACCAACGAGCCGCACCTGCTCGCCCTGACCTGGGCGCCGTCGACCTGGATCGGCGAGCCGGGCGCGACGCCGATCCGGCACGAGGTGCGGGCGTGGATCGGCCCTAACGTGTACCGCAGCCTCGGCACCACCACCGGCACCGAGCTCACGCTCACCGACCTCGCACCGGGCACCGAATACCGGCTCACCGTGTGGGCGTACACCGACGCCCGGTACTCGCTCGACTCGCCGGTGACGCCGGTCCGCACCGCGTACGGGAAGGCGCGGGTCAGCTACCGGAACCTGAGCTGGTCACCGACGGACAACCAGATCCAGCACGTCCTCCAGGTCGTCAACACGGGCACCGCCCCGCTCGACCTGGCGGACGTGCGGGTGCGTTACCACCTGACGTTCGAGGGTGGGAACACCTCGCTTGTGACCAACTGCGACTGGGCGGCGATCGGCTGCGCCAACGTGCAACGCCACATCCAGTTCTTCCCACCACCCCTGCCGCCGGGCCCGCCGGGCACACCGGTCTCGCCACCGCCGGCTGCGCCATCGCCGCCCGCCTCGGGATCGTCATTGTTCCCCGCGACGACCACGTCGCCGCTGCCGCCGACCCCGACGCCCACCCCGACGGTCTTCCCGCCGCCCGGCACCCCGATCCCCGGCTGGATCGAGCTGACCTTCACCGGCGGGGAACTGGTTCCCGGCGAGTCGACCGGCCCCATCTACCTACGCCACCATCGCCCGAACTGGTCCGCGATCGACGAACGCGACGACCCCAGCTGGCGGCAGGCCACCGGCGAGTGGGCCGACAACAGCCGGATCACCCTCGACGTCAACGACATCCGCGAGTACGGCGACACCTACGCCTGAGCAAAGGTGGCTCGCCAGCCGACGCAAGCAAGATCGGCGCGTTGAGGGGCAGGCTCAGGACTTCGCAGGAATCGGTTCGAGGACGAAAACCGGGATCTGGCGGTCGGTCTTGCGCTGGTAGTCGGCATAGTCCGGGTACGCCTCGACCGCCCGGCGCCACCAGACGGCCTTCTCGTCGCCGGACACCTCACGGGCCCGGTACTCCCCGGTCGTTGTCCCGTCCTGAAGCTCGATCACCGGATCGGCGACCAGGGCGGCGTACCACTGCGGATTTTTAGGCGCGCCACCCATCGATGCGACGGCCGCATAGTGTCCGTCGTGCTCGACCCGCATCACCGGCGTCTTGCGGAGCTTGCCGGTCTTGGCGCCCCGGTAGGTCATCAGCACGATGGGCCGGCCGGCGATCGTGACGCCGTCGGTCGTGCCGTTACGCACGATCTGCTCGACCTGCCCGCGGACCCACTCCAGCGCGCTCGGCTCGTAATCACCCGTCAATCCCATGCCCCCAACGTACGCGACCTCTATGGACGCCGCCCCACGCAACCGCCGACCGTCAAGGCTGATCGCGTCGGCGAGGTGACCCCGCGTCGATCTTGCAGTTTCTGTCGGGACAAACACCCAGATCACGGTCATTTCGACGACCAAAAGTGCAAGATCGACGCGCAGAGGGGCTGGCGAGGGTGGGCTTCAGGGGATTTTGGGCAGGTGGAGGTGGGTGGGGGGCACTCCGGCGGTGAGGAGTTGGTGGGGGGCGAGGTCGAGCATTGAGGGTGGGCCGCAGACGTAGACGTGCTGGTTGGGGCGGTATCGGTGGAGGGCGAGGGTCAGGGCGTCGGCTTGTTCGGCGGGGGTGGCGAACGGGTCGTGGGACAACGCGGGGACGACCGTGAGCCAGGGGTGGGCCTGGTCGAGCTTGTCCAGGGTGATCGCGTCGTAGAGGTCGGCGATGGTGCGTGCGCCGACGACCAGGGTCACCCGACGACCGGCCGGCGCGGTGGCGACCTGCTCGACCAGGGCGCGCAGCGGGGCCAGCCCGGTACCGCCGGCCACCAGCAACAGGTCCCGACCACCGGCCAGCGCCGCCCTGGCGAGCCCTCCCCCAGCCGGCCTTGCGGCGGCGGACCATTCGTCGGCCGCTCCTGCCCCAGCCGGCCCGGCATCGGCCCGCCCGTTCCCAGCCCGGACAGACTGTCGAGAAATGGTCGGCTCCGGGGCGGTGGGCAGGCTCAGGCCGATGTCGACGGGTGGGCCAAGGTGGAGCAGGTCGTTGGGGCGTACCTGGTGGACGAGGGTGTGGGAGACGGCGCCGGCGGGGACCGCGCGGACGTGCAGCTCGACGGTGCCGTCGGGGCGCGGGGCGTTGGCCGGGCAGTACCAGCGCCATCGGCCGGGGTGCTGCGGCACGCAGACCGGCACCGCCTGACCGGGTCGGAACGGCAGCCGCCGCCACGGGCGTACCGTCAGGATGGCGATGCCCTCGGCGGCCAGGTCGCGGCCGACCACCTCGGCGGGCCAGAACGCCGGCCCGTCGCCCATCCGCCCGGCGGCGCGTTCGATCAGCGCCCACGCCCGCCGCCAGCGTCGCTCCCAGTCGCCCGGCTGCGGGCACAGCCGTGGTGCCACCGCTGCCAGGGCGGCACCGATAAGCGGGCCGTGCTCGGGGCGCAGCCGGTACCGGCGGTGCACCCGGCCGAGCACCGCCAGCAGCGCCAACCGCCCGGCCCGGTCGCCACCACCGCCGACCAGCCGGGCCAGCGCGGCGACGACGAGCACCGCCACCCGTTCCGGCAGCAGCCCCGGGCAGTGCTCCGCCAGGCTGGCCCGGAAGCTCGCGGCAACCTCGCCGATCACCGCCTGGCCGCCCGTGGTGAGGACCCCGGCCAGGTAGTCGGCGGCCCGCCGCCGCTGCGCCTCCGGCAGCCCCGGCCAGCCGTCAAACATTGGTCCGCCGGCCGCGAGCTGCCGGGTCAGATGCGCGGCGAGCCGGTCCCGATCAACCCCGATGAGGTACGCCGACAGCTCCGCGTCCGCCTCGACCAGCCGCAGCCAACGGGCCACCGCCTCCCGGCTCACCGCCGCTCCCCCGTCGGGTGGTCCTGGGTTGCCGCCCGACGGTCGGCGTGCACGTGGCCCGGCGACGCGGCCTCGAACCGCAGGGATGCGGCCTGCCGGCGGTCGGCCTGCCGGGACTGCCACTGCCGCAACGCCTGCCGGATCCGCTCGGACTCGGTGTTGGCGGTCGTCAACTCCCGGTGCAGTCTGTCGATCTCGTCGGCTGCTCGGTTCAGGTAGTCGTACACCTGGTGCGGGTCGAGACCCCGCCAGCGCCTGTCGAATTCGGCGGCACGAACGTGGTGTGGGTGCAGGCGCTCCCCGGACAGGTAGATCATTTCCGCGGTGCCTCCTGCTCGGCGATCAGCGCCGGCACCTGCCGGTCGCTGAGGCCGCGCCGGTCCAGCACCCGCCGCCCCCAGCGGTGCAGCCGACACGGACGCGGCGCACGATCGTTCCGACAACGCGGCCCCTCGGGCCACTGCTCCGCAGCGTGTACGGCCACCGCCCGCACCGCGAAACCGACATCCTCTGCTGTCACGTACGGCGGCATCGGCAGCTCGCCGAGCACCTCGTCGATCGAATCCATGTCCCTCCCCTGCTGTGGTGTGGCACCGAGGCGGGCGGGGACGGCGCACCGTCGGGGGGCGGTACCCGCCGGAGCCCAGCACCCGCCCCGGGCCTCGTGTCCAGCCTCGGCGAGCACCTGAGCAGGTACTACAGCGCCAGAGGGGCCTGCATGACGCAGAAATGAGGCATCTGCGTACCCGCGTGGTCGACGCAGGGTTACTACAGTGACGCCAAAGCGGAGGGAGATCGGCCGTGGCCTTGAAGCGACAGCGACTCTGCCAGCGGCGTAAGGCGCTCGGATACAGCCAGGAACGTCTGGCCGACACTCTTGGTGTGGAGCGGTCCACTGTGGTGCGGTGGGAGAACGCGGAGACCGACCCGCAGCCGTGGCACCGAACCCGCATTGCGTCCGCGTTGCGCGTTACGCTCGAACAGCTCGACGACATGCTCGTCGACGTGTCAGTGGCAGCGCATCGAGGGCAGGCCGTGAGGGACATGGAGCGTGATCCCGTTTCCGCCGCCGCTAGGTCTGATCTCTTGAGCGGCCTTCGGACCTTCCTCAGCACCTATCTCACGGACTCAACACGACCGGCACCACCGCTGCCCGAGGTCCGACGCGCTGTGGGCAGGGTGCACAACCTCTACCAGCGAGCGAGCTACACATCAGCGGCCCGCCTGATGCCGGACGTGCTCGGCCAGGCGACGGCCCTGAGCAACAACGCCGCCGGCATACACCGAACCAGCGCTTTTCGACTGCTCGCCGCCGCCTACATCGCCGCATCGAAGCTCGCGGCCAAGGTGGGTGACGGTGAGGCAACCCTGTTGACGGCTGACCGGGCGTCCACCGCCGCACGTCTGGCCGACGATCGGGCGCTTGCTGCTGTTGCCGCCTACCAGGCGGCATGCGGTTTGATGGGGCAGCCCGGAAGATCGGTAGAAGCCGAGCAGGTGGCACGAACCAGCATCGACTCATTGGCTTCGGCTGCTTCAACCTCCGACCCTGACCTGCTCTCCGCTCAGGGAGCGCTACTACTTCTTGCTACCGTCATGACTGCTGCGCAGGGCGACACGAAGCAAGCGGGCTACTTCCTCACGCGTGCCGAACGGCTGGCAACGACGTTGGGCGCCGACCGCAACCGGCTGTGGACCGGCTTCGGCCCAACGAACGTCGTCATTCACGCGGTATCGGCTGCCGTGCGCGCGGGTAACCCGGACCAGGCCATGGAGATTGGTGCTCGGCTCGACACGTCGCGACTGCCCATCGTGCTGGTGGGCCGAAGGGCACAGGTGCACGTCGACCTGGCGGCGGCAGCGCTGATGTCGTCCAATGATAGGTCGGTCTGCGTGCTTCACTTGCTCGAAGCCGAGCGGGTTGCCGCCGAGATGGTGTACGCGAACGTACAGGCCCGCACGCTCCTGCTCGACCTGTTGGCGAAGGAGCGCCGGACGGCGACGCCAGGACTACGGCCACTCGCGGAGCGGGCCGGACTGCTGGCATGAGCCAGTCACGCGTACTCGCCCTGGTCGTTTGCGCGGCGCCTCCGGTGCTGCGGATCGGTGAGCTGATCGATCTACTACAGAAAGACGGCTGGACTGTCTGTCTCACCGCCACCCCGACCGCCGCGACCTG
This sequence comes from Micromonospora sp. NPDC000442, assembly GCF_042898635.1. Classification (NCBI taxonomy): domain Bacteria; kingdom Bacillati; phylum Actinomycetota; class Actinomycetes; order Micromonosporales; family Micromonosporaceae; genus Micromonospora; species Micromonospora sp. NPDC000442. The sequence goes on from NZ_JBIAYZ010000037.1 coordinate 17,915, forward strand.
GATCGACCGGGAGGCGCTAGCAGCGCAGACCGGCCACCCCGTGCGGGTGGAGTGGCGGAAGCCCGGCGAGCCCGAGCCGCACCCCCCGGCCACGGCAGTCGCCGTCGTGCCCGCCACCTTCAACGTGATCAACAAGTGGGCTCAGGGCATCAACGACACCCTCGCGCTCGGCATCCTCAATGAGGCGCTCGGCGCGGGAATCCCGGTCCATGCGTTTCCGAACGTCAAGGAGCAGTTGGCCGCACACCCGAGCTACGACCGGCACCTGCGGCTGCTACAGGACGCGGCAGTCGCCGTGACACCCCTACCTGCTGAACTGGATTGGCATACAGCCGTTCACCGCCTCCGGATCGCGTAACCTCCGGCACTCAATTGTCCGTCGGTGTATTGCAGGCAGCACGACCCGGCTTGGAAGGGCACAGGATACGAGCTGCCTCAATCCGTCAGCACCCGTTTCACGATGTTGAACCGGATTCACTCCCGGGAGGCCTGCACGATCGGGGTGGCTCGGCGTGGGCAGCAACGCAGCTTGGTGAGGACCTTCCAGGTCTTAAGGGTGGAGACCGCGCGTTCGCCGAGTGCTCGGATCCTGGCGTGGTGGCGGTTGACGGACTTCTGCCGGCGGGACAGGCGGGTGCGGCGGCGTTTGAATGGGGTCCAGACGGTGCCGCGGGCGCCTTGGTAGCCCTTATCGGCGAAGGTCAGCACGTTGTTGCTGGTAAGCGCGTCGATCAGGCCGTGGGTGCGGGCTGCGGTGAGGTCGTGCACCGAGCCGGGCAGCGCGGCCGAGGCCCAGACCAGTCGCCCGGCCGGATCGGCGAGGACCTGGACGTTCAGCCGTGGCGCTTGTGCTTTCCGGAGTGTGCGCCGTGAGGCGCTTGTTGTTCGAGTGGAGGTGAAAGACCGCCGCCGCCGTCCTGTCGCAGCAGGGCGGCCGAAGCTGGGGGCAGCCTGAGCCGGGAGGTGCCGGGGAGGGTGGAAGCGGCCCCGACGAAGCCGGGACGTGTCAGCACTGCCAGATGGCGCGGGCTCGGCGAGCGAGATGGAGAGGAGTACGCGAGGAATCGGCGTTTACGTCTCCTTAAGGCACGCCAGCTCGAACCTGGTGGATCTGGGCTGGATGCGGTGCGTCCCCGTGGATTACTCGGTCGGCGGGGAACTCGTCACGTGGCTTACTTCGGTCGCGTGGGGAGGCCACGGTGAAGTGCTGCGGGGTAGCCGTGGCGAGGCCGCGGGGGCATAGTCGGGCTCCTCCTTCGTCGATCGAACAGCAGGTGAACACGGGAACCGTCCCGGTCCTGCCTCGGCAACGCGTAGCCAGCGCGGTGTCGGGGCTGGGTCCACCGTCGGCCGAGCGGTCCGGGGCGGGGCGGAGCCGTCGTAGTACTCCGAGCCGGGGAGAGCCCGGCACATGGGGAAGGACGGCAGCGGTATCGAGAAGGGAAGGAGGCTGCAATGCCGAAAGACGCGCTGCTGAACAGCAGTGCACCGCTGGCGGCCCAGGTGGGTCCCCACCAGCGGGTATCGGGGATGCAGGCCAAGCTTCACTGTTGGGCGGCGGCCGCTCCCGGTCGCAGGTTCGACGACTTGTTCAACCTCGTATGCGACCCGGCGACGCTCCTTGTCGCTTTCGAACGGGTCGCGGGCAACCAGGGGGCTCGAACTCCGGGCGTCGACGGTCTCACAGTCGAGACCGTCGAGCGGGAACTCGGCCTCCCGGGCTACCTGGAAGAATTGCGTGGTGCACTCAAGACGGTGAATTTCGCCCGTTGCCGGTGCGGGAGCGCAAGATCCCGAAGCCCGGTGGAAGCGGAAAGGTGCGCAAGCTCGGCATCCCGACCGTCTCCGACCGGGTGGTCCAGGCAGCGCTCAAGCTGGTGCTGGAGCCGATCTTCGAGGCCGACTTCACGCCGGTCTCCTATGGCTTCAGGCCCATGCGGAGAGCACACGACGCCATCGCCGAGATCCACTACTACGGCACTCACGGCTACCGCTGGGTGTTGGATGCGGACATCGAGGCGTGCTTTGACTCGATCGACCACACGGCCCTCATGGACCGGGTGCGCCGCCGGATCAAGGACAAGCGCGTGTTGCATCTGGTCAAGGCGTTCCTCAAGGCCGGCGTCCTCACAGAGGCCGGCAACCACGAAGACACCCTTACCGGCACCCCGCAGGGGTCGTTATGTTCAGCTGAACATAAGCCGCCCTATGAACAGTGCTGGGTTATGCGCAGCGTCGATTCGTCTGGCCTGGTGAGGGCGGTTGCGGGGGTCGAGCGCTGCGCATAACCGGGTGGCCCGGGTCAAAGGTTGGTGAGCCAGTTGAGTAGTCCGGGGTCGTGGTTCCATTCGGGTAGGTCGTCGGTGACGATGTCGGTGTAGGCGGCTTCGAGGGCTTTGCGTTTGGCTTCGGTGGAGGCTCTGGCGTAGATCTCGGTGGTGGATAGGTCGACGTGGCCGAGGATGTCGCGGATGTAGGGCAGCGGGACGCCGGCTTCGTAGAGGTGCATGGCTTTGCTGTGGCGCAGGGTGTGGGGGCTGATCTCGGCGTCGGTGAGGGCCGGGTCGGCGGTCTGGGCCTGGTATTTGCGGATGATCCAGGTGATCCCGCCGCGGCTGAGTTTGTTGCGGTGCTGGTTGAAGAACACCGGGTGGTCGTCGTGGCCAGGCTGGTCGAGGTGGTGCTCGGCGAGGTATGCGCGCAGGAGCGTGGTGGTGTTGTCGGTGAGGGGGACGTGGCGGGTCTTGTCGCCTTTGCCGGTCACGGCGGCCAGGGCGGGTGGTTGCAGGCGGATGTCGCGGACGGTGAGGTCGGCGAGTTCCTGGACCCGGGCTGCGGTGTCGTAGAGGGTGGCGAGCAGGGTCGCGTCGCGGCGGCCGGGTCGGGTGGTCCGGTCGGGTTGGGCGAGCAGGCGGCGGGTTTGCTCGACGGTCAGGTGGTTGACGGCCGGTTGTGGCTGCCGTTTGGCGGGGATGGCGAGGATGTCCTGGCAGCGGGCCATCCGGGTGGGGTCCTGAGTCTGCATCCAGCGGTGGAACGAGCTGATCGCGGCGAGGCGCTGGTTGCGGGTTGACGCGCTGTTGTGCCGGCTGGTCTGCAGCCAGTTGAGGAACCCGGTGATCGCGGTGGCGTCGAGGTGGTCGAGGGTGAGTTTCTCCGGTGGGACGGATCGGTCGTCGCGGAAGAAGATGATCAGGAGTTTGAATGTGTCCCGGTAGGACGCGATGGTGTGGGGTGAGCAGCCGCGTAGCCCGGCCAGGTGGGTGGTGAGGAAGCGGTGCAGCAAGGCCGCGAAGTCAGTGGCCATGGCCTGGCCCGGCTGCGGCTGGTGGGACGACGTCGCCGAGGGCGTGCTGGATCCGGGCGGTGATGTGGGGGTAGGACTCGGCGGTCAGCCGCAGGTAGTAGGCGGTGTCGGCGAGCGAGGAATGCCCCAGGTAGGTTTGCAGGACCGGTAGTAGGGCGTTGACGTCGTGGCCGTGGGCGAACCACGAGCGCAGGTTGTTGACGACGAAAGTATGGCGGAGGTCATGCACGCGGGGGCCGTGGCCTCGACCGCCGTGGGAGATGCGGGCCTGCCATAGGAACCGGCGGAAGTTCTTGTCGATGTTCCCGAGCGTCAGCGGTTTTCCGGCCGTGCCGGGGAAGAACCAGTCCCCGCCCGAGCCGGCGACCTGGGCGTGGTAGCCGACGAGCCGGGCATGCAGCGGCGCGGACACGGGCACCTGCCGGTCCTTGCCGCCCTTGGCGTTGCGGATCCGCAGGACGCCGGTGTCGAGGTCGACGTCGTCGACCCGTAGTAGTCGGGCTTCGGAGGCGCGTAGCCCGCAGGCGTAGATCGTGCGGAACAGCACCGGCATGGCCAGGTGCCGCAGCGGGACCTGCGAGTTGTAGTGGCAGCGGTCGGTCTGGGTGAACAGGGCCGCCAGTTCGGCGTCGGTGAAGATGTGCGGGATGTAACGGGCGGGTCTGGGCAGCACCCCGGCGGGCAGGACGTAGGCGTTCACGCCCCGGCGGCCAAGCCACCGGGCCAGCTGGCGCACCGGCGCGACCAGGGTCCGCAGGGTCGACGGGGTGACGCCGCGCTGCTGGGCGGCCGTAATCCAGGCCTCGACCGCGGCCTGGGTGGGCGCGTGCAGCCCGGGGAACTCGGTGCAGCAGAACGCCGCGAACCGGGCCAGCACCCGCGCTTGGGCGGCGTACTTGTAGCCGACAGCGCGTTGCTGCTCGACCAGCGCTGTGATCGCGGCGGCCATGGTGATGTCGGTGTTCATCGTGACGCCTCCCGCCCGGGCGCGTCCGGGTCCAGGGCGCACCTGGCCAGAAGGTTCAAAGAGGACTTCAGATAAACGCCCGTCGATTGCACGGACTGGTGGCCGAGGACGTCGGCGATCTGCTCGATCGGGGTGCCGTCCTCCATCAGCCGGGTGGCCAGGGTGTGTCGCAGTGAGTGCATGCCGTGGCGGCGTTTCTCGCTGACCGGCACGTGCGCCACCCGGGCGTGTTTGACCAGGATCTGATGCAGATGATCCTGCTCGGAGAACGGGCCGATCGGGGCGAGGTGCCGCAGGAACACCTGCGGGCAGTCGCAGACCGGCCGGCCATGGCGGATGTAGTCGATCACCGCCCAGCCGACCTCTTTCAACAGCGGCAACTGCACCCGGCGGCCGGTCTTGGCCTGCACCACAGTCAGCCGGTTGCCGGGCCAGTCGAAGTCGGCGAACTCAAGCCGTTTGACGTCCACGCCGCGTAGCCCGAGCCTGGTGACCAGCAGAATGATCGCGTAGTCGCGTTTCCCGCACGGGTTTCCCCTGTCGATCGCCTGAAGGATCCGGGTCACGTCTGCCGGGTCCCATACCGACGGGATCCTGGCCTGCCGACTGGAACGCACCGCCGGGACCGCGTCCAGCACGGCGGCGTCGACCAGCCCCTCGTCGGCGGCGAACCGTAGGAACGATCGCACCGCGCACATCTTCTGCTCGACGGTCTTGGCCTGGTATCCGGCCAAAGTGGCCACGAACGCCCCGAGCATCCCAGCGTCGCACCGGGCCAGCCCACCGCGGGTGGCCGTGAACGCGACGAACTCCGCGGCCACCGTCGTGTAGACCCGCACGGTCGACACCGCACGGTCAGCGGCCCGCAATCCGTCCTGGAACCGGGCGACCACGGCGGCGTCCTGCTCGGCCAGCTTGTTCACCGACCTCGAGTAGCGGCGCAGCACCGCCCCGTGGACCGCGTACTCGCCCAGCATCTGGGCAACCCTGAACAAGTAGACATCGGTCGGTTTCAGCGTGCCCGCTCGTTCCTTGTCGAAGAAGCCACCACACGCCTGATCGACCCACGCCATCGCCACGTCCAGGGAGAACTCCTCGACCCCACGCACAGCGAAGAACCTCGCCAGCCTGCGCCAGCAGCCCCGATACCAGACCAACGTCGATTCCTTGTAACCCAGCCGCCTCAACTCAGCGTCCAGGCCCGCCACCAGCACGGACAACATCGCCATCGCCACCGACCTCCGATCACAAGGCCCGGCACCATGCCGTGCCCCTGATCAGATCCTCGGCGCGTTATGCGCAGCGCTCGACCCCCGCAACCGCCCTCACCAGGCCAGACGAATCGACGCTGCGCATAACCCAGCACTGTTCATAGGGCGGCATCCTCTCTCCCCTGTTGGCGAACATCGCCCTATCGGCGCTCGATGAGCACCTGATGGAGCCGTGGACGCCCGGAGGGTCGATGGCGACCAGGGGCAGGCGGGCGCATCGCCGCCGATACGGCCGACCGAACTGGCGCATCGTCCGCTACACGGACGACTTCGTCGTTCTGGTCGATGGTGGACGCGACGACGTCACCCGGCTGCGCGAGGAAATCGCCGGCACATTGCACCCTCTGGGGCTACGGCTCTCACCCGCCAAGACCCAGATCACGCACATGTCGGATGGGTTCGACTTCCTGGGGTTCCGCATCCAGTGGCGCCGCAAGCGAGGCTCGAACCGGTGGTACGTCTACACCTTCATCGCTGACCGACCCATTCGACAGCTGAAGGACAAGATCCGTGCCCTGACGAACAGGACGTCGCAGCAGGATCCCAGGGACGTGCTGATCAGGCTCAACCAGATCATGCGCGGCTGGGTCAACTACTTCAAGCACGCGGTATGCAAAACCACGCTCAAAGCCCTGGACCACTTCGTGTGGCGACGGGTGACCAGCTGGTGGATGACGCTGCACCGCTGGAGATGGAAAGACCTCCGCCGACACCTCACCGACCACGACGGCCGGTGGAAACGACTGTCGGCGGACGGGGTCGAACTGTTCACAACGGCATCGGTCGCGGTCACTCGCTACCGCTACCGAGGCAACACGATCCCCAACCCCTGGCCCCTCAACCACGCCTGACAGCAGAAACCGTGGAGAGCCCGGTGCGGTGAGAGTCGCACGCCGGGTTCGGCGAGCGGCACGGAGAAACGGACCGGTGGCAACACCGGCACCGCGCTCCGTGCCGACTCAACAGTACGGCTTCTGGTCGGTGACCCGGTCGATCGGGATCAGGGTGCCGTCGAGGATCGCGTACGCCAGCCTGGCCGCTCGGCGCATCCCAGCGGTGAGGTCGTCGGCGTAGGCGGCGAGCAGGTCGACGGCCTCGCGCAGGTAACGCCACACGGTGGTCACCGACACGGCGAAGCCGGCCGCGAGGCGGGTGAGGGTGTCGCCGTTGCGCAGGTGGGCCAAGGCCATGAGCGCCTGCTGCTGCGCAGGCAGCCGCCGCCAACGGCCGCCAAGGGCCCGGCGTCGGTCGCGGATCAGTTCGGTCAGGCGGGTCAGGGTGCGCGTGGACAGCGGGATGCTGGCAGGATAGGTCAGCAACGAAGCTCCCGTGCTGGGCGGTGCGTCTTGGTCGACTGCTGTCCTACCGGGAGCTTCGTCCTATCTGGAGCAGCGACACACCCACGCGTGCCTGCTCAGGCCTCTCTGATCACGATGAAAATGGCTCAGTGGATTGGAGGCGCTGCGGAGGGCGCCATCACACGGTCCGCTCAAAGCCCGGCTACGGGCCATGCAGGCCCGCAGCCTGGCCATCGGCGGGAAACCAGTCGAGTCGATGAGCGCGCTTGAGGACGCCGAGCATGCCCTATCCGAAACGCCGGTCGTCGTCTCCAAGTGGCTGAGCCCCTTCGACGGGACCTCGTTCGCCATCGAGGCAGCGCGTTGCTTCCTACGCATCGGCGATCTCGCGGAGGCGCACCGGCGTTTGGAAGGCGCGCTCACCGGGCACGCCGCTGAGCGGGTGAGGAGCCGTTTGCTTGCCCAGCTCATGCTCGTGACGGCGCTGCTGGGACGGGGGCTGCTCGATGAAGCGTGTGCCGTCACCCACCAAGTGTTGGAACGCGCCGCCGGCCTAAGCTTAGCCGTGGTCGTAGAACAACTCCGGCACGTGGAGATGCTGCTCAAGCCTCACGCCCCACATTCGGCCCAAGCACAGGCAACGATGGTGCGGATCGGCGAGACCATCCGCGAGAATTCGTCGATCGGCATCGTGGGCGGGCTTCGCCCGGCGATTAGTACAGGACAGGCACATGCGCGATGACCGTCCGCTCTATGAGCGCGATCCAGAAGCATGGCAGGCCTATCTCGCTGAAGGCAACGCGAAGCAGCCCCGTAAGCGGGTCGGCGCGGATGCCCTGATCCGCAACGCGCAGGGCGAAATCTTGCTAGTCAATCCGCGGTACAAGCCCGACTGGGACCTGCCCGGCGGAATGGTCGAGGTGAACGAACCTCCCCACCAGGCCGCCGAACGGGAGCTTTCGCGAGGGACTTGGCCTCGACCTACGGATTCGGACCATGCTCGTGGTGGACTGGGTGGCGCCCCACGGGGCATGGGACGACAGCCTCATGTTCATCTTCGACGGCGGCGTCCTAGAAGACCGTCAGCTCGCCACCCTCAGACCGATGGACGACGAACTGCTGGCGTGCCGGTTCTACCCACTCCGAGCGGCAAGGGACCTACTCCGCCTGTACGTTTACAACCGCCTGAGACAGGCGGTGCTCGCCGCCGATGCCCCAGCACCCCGAATACCTACAAAACGGGGCCAAGTCTCCGGTGCGGTGATCAACCGCATCAGGTCGGGCTCGCCCGCCCGTCACCGTCGGCCCAGAGGTGGTCGAGCACCGCAGGCACGAGGGTCAGCACATCCGGCACCCGCTGAAATCGAAGGGACTGACAGCCTCACCGAGACGCTGTACGCTTCTCATCTCAATCGGTTGGCGAGGAGGGCGGCGCGCTTGCCTGACGCTAGGTACCAGGGCGCGTATGCCGAGCTGTACATTCAAGCATTGGCGCTCGCTGCCGGCATGAACGCGCTTTCGTATGTTGTGGATGACGGGATCGACATCATGATCCGGCACACGGCCGACAACGAGAGCGATTCGCCGTTGTTGCGTTCGTGGCCAGGCGTGGATCTTCAGGTCAAGTCTTGGTCCACACCGTCAGCTGCTGGCGAGTTCTGGGCCTTCGACCGCCTAAACGAGAAACAGTTCAACAAGCTCGCCTGCACTGATTGCACCTTTCCGCGGTACCTTGTGGTGATCGTCGTTCCCCCAGACCGCTCCCGTCTGACCGGTTTAGCAGACGACGGCCTCCTGCTGCGTCACCACGCGTACTACACGCAGGTGCCTGGTCCGCTCGTCGCGAACCCAGACGCCAACCGGCGCAAGAGAGTCCTGGTGCCGAAGCGCAATGTCCTAACCACCGCGACCTTGCGCGGCCTTGTACACCCCGAACTAGTCGCGCCTCGGAGCGCACCGTGACGGAGACGCTGCGCGTGGCGGACATGCGGTCGTACCTCGCGGCGACCGGCTGGCGGTTACGTCCTGAGACGTGGCGCGGAGCATCGCTGTGGGATCACCCTGAGGGCTACGGCGCGCTGGTACCTGCCCAAGACGGGATGGGGGACTCCAAGGAGCGTAGCTGGGAACTCCTGCAAGTATTGGAGAAAGCGGAGGACCGGTCAGTTCACGAGATTGCCGAGGACATTCGCTCACCAATGGTGGACACCCAATCGATCCGAACTTTTCCCCATGGCCAACCCAGCGGGTTCGTGAGCCTAACGGCCGGATTGCGCGCGCTGGAAGGGATTAGAAGCCTTTTCGCGCTAGCGGGCAGAGTGGAGGTGGAGGGCAGGCGATTCGCCTATCGCGGCAACCACCCGACACAGGTTCGTGATTTGCTCGCCGTCGTGCAACTCGGCCCTACCAGGCCTGGTAGCTACATCTTCACCACGAGAGTACCGGTCGAGCCGCCTGATCCGCAGACGACCATGGATGGCGGCGATAACCTTTCACGGCGCAGCAGTATCCGACTGTTCCACGCGATCGCCGCTGCGCAGGACGCGACCGCGACTGTCGCCCAGAACGGCCAGCTCGCGGTGTTCGATCAAGCGGTAGTGGCCGGCGTGTCGGCAAATTTGTGCGAGGCGCTGAGCGCTCTTGGTGGAACAGAACGAGCGCAGCCATTCGAAATTGGATTTCGGTGGGCACGCCGGCTGCCAGTCGATGCACCGGCCAAGACCATTGCCTTCGGCGCGCACGCGGGCCCGGTGCTGCGGAGAGCCGCAAAACGTTTGTGGCGGCTTGATTCCTCAGGGCAGGCGCACGTCACCGGCGTGGTGGAGAGTTTGCACGACGACGCGCGCACCGATGACCGTTGGCGCGTTCGAGTACGCGGTGAAGTGGTCACTAGCGCCGCCAGCGAGCAACGGACGGTGTGGCTTCGCCTGCGACCCGATAGCTACGCCCTGGCGGTCGACGCCCATCTCTCGCGCCGCATAGTCCGAGCAAGTGGAACAATCGTGCCAACAAGCCGTCGTACCGAAATCTACGTCGACGGGGACGGGTTCAATTTCATCTCCTGAAGTTCTGTTGCAGTCGTCCTCTCTGACAGAAAGACGCCGTGTTTTCCCGCATCAATGATCGAGGGCGCGGGCATTTTACCCGACTTGGCTCAAGTTAGTGCGCACGTCGGCTGGCTCGGGTGATGGCTTCGAGGGCGTCGCGGAGGTCGTCGGGTAGGGGGTCGGCGGCGG
>NZ_JBIAYZ010000038.1:0-23564 GCF_042898635.1 Micromonospora sp. NPDC000442
CCGCCGCCATCAAGCCCGAGCCCGCCAAGCCCACTACACCCGACGCCTCAACCTCGAACTCCAGCCATGATCCCGAACGGCGGCTGCCGTACTAGCCGTTGAACGTGAAGTAGTTCGTGTTGTCATGGCCGACGACGACACCCTTGCTGTTGTGGATGTGCACCTGCTGACGGCCGTGTGGTTGGGTCACGCCCAGCAGTGCCCGAGCCGCGTCGAGCACGTCTTCGTCCTGATCGGCCCGGACTGCGGCCAGATCATCGCCGATCGCGGCGACCCATCGGTCTGGGTTGGGCTCGGGCAACTCGAGGGCCTGTTGGACCCCCGGCCGACCGGTGAGTCGGACGCGGAGCAGGCCGCTCAGCGCCTCGTAGGCTTGCCGCACCGCGTCACCAGCCACCCCGGTGGCGCCGGCAAGGGCTCCGGCGGCCAATGCCGCAGCGATGAGTTCGATCCCCGACATCGCAGCCCTCCAGCAGGTGACGACATGCACTCCGGCTGATCCGCAACCGCTACGGTAATCCGCTGCGCCAAGCGTCCCGCGCTGTCTCGTCGCTGGAGGCGTTGCTGGACCGGCCGGGGCCGTGGTTCACCGCGTTGGCACAGGCTCAGATCCCCTTCATGACCCCGGCGAATCTGGCCGAATCCAGTCGACTGCCACGGTCCCCGCCCCAGGTGGTGCGCCCGGCGCGGGGACCGTTGCTGACAGGCCACGCGCCGGTGTGCGATAGCGGCCACATGAATCCGGCGCCTGCGAGACCCCGTCGACCCCCGTCTCGGCGAATCCTCGCTCGAGCCTCGGCGTTGCCCGTCGATCAAATTTTGCGCCGTGTGGAGGCGACGATGTTGTCATTCCGTGCCACCGGGGAGGCGTCCTGTGCCAACCCTGGCAGGCTGGGCGTCGGGCTATCCCAGGGGCCTGGAGCGCCGCTGCGGTGCGGGAGCCGAACAGCTGCGGGCAGGCGGCACGGGCCTGCTGCCGGATCGAACGTCGACCAGCGGGGACATCTGTGGACTTGGTTCGGGTACTCCGCAGGTGGGTGCGAGGGTGAGTTGCGGCAGGTCGGCCGTCAATGACCTACTGGCTCAGGTCTGCGGGTCAGCCCTTGCCTCTTCACATGCTCGATCAGCGCTACCAGGACCTCTTTTGACGACTGCCGCTGCCGCGCGTCGCACAACATGACTGGCACGTCCGGGTCGAGGTCCAAGGCCAGTCGCACTTCGTCGAGGCTGTACCGGCGGGCATTCTCGAAGCAGTTGACGGCCACGATGAACGGCAGCCCCGCCCGCTCGAAGTAGTCGACGGATGGGAAGCAGTCGGCGAGCCGCCGGGTGTCTGCCAGGACCACGGCGCCCAGGGCGCCGATGGTGAGTTCGTCCCAGACGAACCAGAAGCGATCTTGGCCCGGGGTGCCGAACAGGTAGAGAACGAGTTCCTCGCTGATGGTGATCCGGCCAAAGTCCATCGCCACAGTCGTTGTCGATTTCGTCTCGACGCCGGAGAGGTCATCGACACCCACGCCCTGCTCGGAGAGCACCTCTTCGGTCCGTAGGGGCTTGGTTTCGCTGACGGATCCCACGAGGGTGGTCTTGCCTACGCCGAAGCCACCTGCGATGAGGATTTTGATGGCGGTGGGAAGGGTCGCTTGGCCCGTCCGCTCAGAGTTGACGTAGTCCATTGATGAGCGCCTCGAATACGCTGTCGTCGGGAAGGGTGGCGGCTTGGCGAGGGTCGTTGACCTGGACGAATCCCTGAGCGATCAGTCCGTCTAGCAGTACTCGGACGGTGCCAAGGGGCAGGCTGAGATGTGCGGCCACTTCTGCGAGGGCAAGCGGTCGTTGGCAGAGGTGAATGATCTTCGCCTGCTCTGGTGCTATCCCCACCTCGGATGGCGGGGCAGATCGGGTCGAGAGGACTAGAGCGACCACATTGAAGCTGTTGGCTGGTTTAGCCCGTCCGCCGGTAACGGCGTATGGCCGGACCACTGGCCCGGCTTCGTCATCTAACCAGACCGGTTCTTCGTCGGGCATCGTCATGGCGGCCCCTAGTTGTTGGTGTGCTGGCTCGGCCGGGTCGGGGAGGCGAGGAACTTGCCGGCTCGCGCAACGACCATTGCCATCTCGTATGCGACAAGTCCGACGTCGGTGTCTTCGGCCGCGAGGACGGCCAGGCATGCGTTGTTTCCGGCCGCGGTGACGAACAGGAACGACGACTTCATCTCGATGATGGTCTGTTGCACGGGTCCGCCGCCGAATCGCTTGCTGGCACCCTTCGCGAGGCTCTGGATGCCCGATGCCATCGCGGCCAAGTGTTCCGCGTCGTCTCGGCTGAGCTGGGCGGAGGCAGCCATGAGCAGTCCGTCAGCGGAGAGCACGATGGCATGCTCAGCCTGTTTAACGCGCCCGACCAGGTCGTCGAGCAGCCAGGCCAGATCGCCCGTGGAATTCTGCTGCACTTGCCCGTTCCTCTTTCTTACCGGTCGGTTTCGGCCGCCGACGTGTCGTCGGCGGCGTTGCGCTGCTCGTCGTCGTCGGCGTCGACGAGACGTGCGGCGTCATCGCGCCCTCGGCGGGTGCCGGATTGGTAGGAGGCCATCATCCTGCGAATATCGTCGGGGGATCGCCCCGCCTCGTCGTCGTCCGGTGGCTGTGTTTGGCCTGGTGATGAGTCGCGTAGTTGTCGCGCGATGTTGGCCTGGCGGACTCTCATGGGCAGGCCGTGCTCAGTGTGCTCGGTGTGTTCGGCAGCAGGTTCGGGCCGCTGCCTCACACTGGGCGCGCTCTTGACGGGCCCTTCGGTGACGGTGGCGGCGGCGTCAGCGGCGGCACGCAGTGGACGCACCGCTGGCAGTTCCATCGTTTCGCCATGCACAGGTGCGGGCTCGGCGACGGCGAGGGAGGTCTGCCGGACGGTGGTGAGGCGCTGGGCGTCGCCGGCGGCGACGGCGTCTCTGGACATGCCCACAGCCGGTGAGGAAGTTGCGCCGATCGGATCGGCGGTCGTGACCAGGTCCTTGGGAATGAGCACAACTGCGGTCGTTCCGCCGTATGGTGACGGCTTCAACCGCACCGCGATGTGGTGCTTGGCGGCCAGACGACTGACGACGAACAGTCCCAGTTTCTTGGCGTCGGCGAGGTTGAATTCGGCGGCGGTGGCGAGGTCTGTGTTGGCGGCGGCCAGATCGTCCTCGGCCATGCCGAGACCTCTGTCCTCGATCTCGATGGCGAAGCCATTGGCTACGAGTTGCCCGCGTACCTCGACGGGCGTGCTCTTCGGCGAGAAGGTCAGGGCGTTCTCGATCAGCTCGGCGAGCAGATGGATGATGTCACCGGCGGCCCGGCCAGCGAGCGCGACCGACCCGAATGGCATGACCTTCACCCGCGTGTAGTCTTCCACCTCCTGCACGGCGGCGCGGGCAACGTCGACCATGGGCACGTTGCGGCGCCAACCACGGCCGGGCGTCGCGCCCGAGAGAACAATGAGGTTCTCGGCGTTGCGCCGCATACGGGTGGCGAGGTGGTCGACGCGGAAGAGATCTTCGAGTTCGTCGGCATCCTCCTGCCGGCGCTCCATCTCGTCGAGAAGGGTCACCTGGCGGTGGACGAGGGCCTGGGTGCGCCGGGCCAGGTTCAGGAACACGTCGCGCACGTTGCGGCGTAGCTCCGCCTGCTCCACGGCCGTACGGACAGCCGTCTCCTGGACGGCGTTGAAGGCTTGGCCGACCTGCCCGATCTCGTCGGAGCCGAAGTCGAGAGGCGGTGCCTCGGCGGCGACGTCCACCTTCTCGCCGCGCTGAAGGCGCTCGACAACTGCGGGGAGTCGCTCGTCGGCGAGCTGGTGGGCCGCGTCGCGGAGCCGTTGTAGCTGAGCCACGAGAGCGCGCGCAGTGGTGACGGAGACAACGATCGACGCGATGACCGCGAGCAGACCCAGGCCGGCGGCCAGGACCAGCCGGAGGATCACCCCGACCGCGACAGGGACGGCGCGCTGCACCAGATTGTCGCCGCTACCGAGAACCATCTCCTGCAGATGGGTCAACGCGGCGTCGGCGACTTCGTTCCACTCCTCGGCGGTAACGTCCGGACGGGCCGATCCTCGGGCGCTGATCACCCGCTCCTCGACCTGACGCAAGCTCCTGAACGCATCTCCGTTGACGACCTGGTTGAAGGCGGCCTGGTCGGAATCGTTCAGCTGGGTCCGATCCGCGACGAACCGTTGCGAGACGACCAACTCGGTGAACCGGAACTGTTCACCGGCGGTGAGCCGTGTGGCGGCGAGAGCGCCGGTGAGCAGGGCGTCCTCCTGCGAAATGATCTCACGGAGGCGGTACAGCTCGATCAGGTTCCGGGTGTCCTGCTGGATCTCGGGATCATCGAGCGTGCCGACGACATCGTAGATAGCGAACAGCGACTCAACGAGCGTGCTGTAGGTGCTGATGGTGCTTGCCCGGTCGACCGACCGATTGTCGATGGACGAGCGGACCTCCGGCAGCTGATCAAGCTCGGCGATTGCCTCATCGACACGTTGTTCAGCCTCGCTACCCGCCGTCAGTCGGGCCAGCCAGCTACGTGCGGTCGATTTGAAGGTTGTGGCGTTCTTGTCGACAGCCAGACGGGCGGCGTCGAGTGCGTTCTTCCGGTCGGCACTGGGACCGCCGAGGTAGGCGACAGCGAGCCGTCGCTCGACCTGGAGGTCCAGCAGCAGCGGCTCACTGGGAGAGACAATCTGGCTGTCGATCGCTTGAACGCCAAGGAGGTTGACGCCGTCTCGGAGGGTGACCCAGGCGGCGAATGCCCAGAGGGCGACGAGCGAGGCGAGGAGCGCGATGACCTTGGTGCGCAGATTGGCGCTGCGAGACCGCATTTAACCGTCCGATGCCGAGCAGAGGAACTTGTCGGCAGAGGCATGCCGACCAAGCCGCCGGTGTAGGCAGACCGACGCACGCTAGCAGTTATCTGACTATTGACTCAAGACCATCACTATGCGTTACGTCCACATAGGAACCGGGTGTTCCGAGGCGACTGCTGTCAGCCGTGACCGCTGGACACCTACGCGCATTCGGACAGGGAGGTCAGCAGTCTTCCGGCGTGGTGCTGGGCTGCCAGAACTGTGGCGCGAACGATCCGAGTGGGTTGGTACAGATCCTTGTCATGCCACAGCGCCGGACCGGTTGTGCCGTTGTGTCGACACAGATAGGCGTGCCCACGGCGAACCGCGTCAATCACCTTGGGTGCCCGGGTGTCGCTGGCTAGCAGGATGTGCAGTGCGTAAGCCGTCTCCTCGGCGGTGGCCGTCCAGGTGCCCCAGCCGCCGTCGGTCCGCTGGGCGGCAAGCGTCCAGTCGACGGCACGAGTGAGCGGCTTCGCCACTGTCGACGGGTCCCCGAACTCTGCCAGGGCCTGCACGCAGCAGGCAGTCGCGTAGTAGTTCGAGGCATGCCACCGGTCGGCCCAGCTGCCCTGCAGTTCCTGACGGTCCAGCAGGGCCGCCACCAGCCGTCGAACGGCAGTGCGATGGCGAGGCTGTGCGCCAGGCTGTTCCGCCAGTCGCTGGCCGAGAGCGTCGAGCACGTGGGCGTTGGTCGTGGTGCTGAAACCGTCTTCACCGGGCCACGTGGCGAAGCCCTCGGGTGTCTCGTAGGGCCAGAGGCAGTCGGTTGACACCGGGATGCCGAGCCGGCCGAGCGCGGCCAGGGTCACTGCGGTGGTATCAGCGTCGGTCGGCAGCCCAGGGCCGGTCGGCGTACCAGCCGCGCCCAGGTCGGCGGTCAGACTGTCCACCAACCCCGGGGACGCGGTCAGATTGATGCCAGCGCGAGCCAGGATGGTGATGACCCAGGCCCGTTCGAAGACGGTGATCGGGGCTGCGCACGGCACGGGACCGCCGTAGCGACCGACGGTGCCTTCCAGGTAGGCCACCGCCTCCTTGCCGCCGAGGCGGTCTGGCTTGCCGAGCCATGCGGCGGTGGCGGCCGGCGAGGCGCCCACCGTGCCCGAGGTGTTTGGTGTGACGCCGCCCGCTGCGGGAGCGAGGTCGGCCACGACCTCCAACGCGTGAAGCAGCTTGTCGGGAATCGGTGCGCCAGTGACCACCAGGTGACGTACGGCGGTGAGTCGCTGTCGGGTCACGCCAGGTGGTAGGCCCAGCGGAGTGGAGCGCTGCCACCGCTCTAGCACGGCTGGCGGACGCACGGCCGGGTGGTGGAGGTGCTGATCGATGCGGTCAGCGAGTGCGGGGACGATCAGGTCGAGGGCCGGGGTGTCGGGTAACGGGCCGGTGCCGCTCACGAGCCCGGTCAGGGCCACCAGAGCACGGTCGACGGCATGCGCGAGACGCGCCATGTCCGCTGGTGGGTTGGACCGCAGGACCGTCAGTAGGGCCTCTGTCGCGCTCAGGGTGGGGACGAGGCCGTAGCCTCCGGGCGGCCCCCAGCCGCCGTCCGGCCGCTGGGTGTCGAGCAGATAGCGCACCCGGTCGCGGTGTCCGACCAGCCACGGGGCGAGGCTCACCAGCCGGGCGGTCTCGTACGGCGAGGGGGATGTGCGACCAGCCGGATCGCGCATCATCTCGGCGACCAGGTCGCGGACCTGCCCATGTACGGCTGCGGTCTTTCCGGTCGGTCTCTGCCCGTTGACCGTTGTCACCGGAGTGCCCAGAAGTCGGTCCCGTGGTAGAAGCCGGCTGTGAAACCAAGCACGCGCCGCAGGTATGTCACCTGCTGCGGGCTGACCTCGGCCAGCGGGTCGAGCAGCTGCTGGCAGCGGTCGGCCAGGTCGACTGCCTGCTGGCGCACCTCGTGTTCGTCGACGCCCAACATCAGGATGTTCAGATCGCCGGCCTTGACGTCACGGTCGTAGCTGGCCAGGTCGTTGACCAGCCGTAGCACCTTCTCCACCTCGTAGCTGGCCGTGACCAGCGCGGTCAGGTGATCCTCAGTTTCCACCGCGTTGGTGGCGATCCAATGGGAGATGTTGACCCAGGTGGCGCCATAGCCGGCGGCGTTGGCCAGGTAGTCACTGGCGGAGGGCAGGCTGGCGTTGCTCGAGTTCCGGTCTGTTCGCCACTGCCACTCCCGCAATTCAGCGTCGAGCATGCGGCGCAACTCGTCCTGCCACAGGTGACCCAGGCGTGGAAACAGTGGCGTAGTCGCGAGGTCGTCGCGGATGTCGGCCAGGAATTGCGTGAGTTGGTCGTCGTCGGCAGGGGCGGAGCCCGCCGCTACCGCGATACAGGCGGCGACAGTCGTGGTGGCTTCTTCCAGGCAGGTGATCTCCGAGTCGATCCGCCAGTCCTCGGCTGTCACCCATAGTGACGTACGGTTCGCGGTTCTTAGTTCAGTGGCGGTGCACCAAGGGGCGATGAACGCGGTGGACAGCGCCAGGGCGCTCAGCATGGCCGCATCGACGGGAGGATCGGGAAACAGCGCGGGATAGCTGGCGACCCGGCCCTGCAGGTCGCGTTGCCCTCGCACGGCCACGGAACAGATTCGTCCCTGTTCGGCGGTGTGCTCGAGCGTGGCGGCCAGGGTGTCTGGGTGCATCAGTGGCTCCTACTGATGACGGAGTGATCGCGGCGGGACAGGGTCAGCTCGACTCGTCGACGAGGACGGAGTGACGCGGCGACCCGTGGTGCGGGCACTGTCGGGTCAGTCAGCGTGAAGCGGAACCTGCAGATCAAGGTCGCCACGATCAACAAAGCCTCCACGTTGAACAGGTGTTCTCCGAGGCATCTGTGCATGCCGAGTCCGAACGGGTAGTAGGCATGGCGGCGGCGGGTCTCCGCCTCGGCGTGGCCTGGAGCGAAGCGCTCCGGGTCGAAGGATTCGGCGGTTGATCCCCAGTAAGCCTTCATCCGCTGCGTGGCGTACGGGGAGAGGATGACGGTCGCGCCCTGGTCTATCCGCACTCCGCCCAGCACGTCGGAAGCCAACGCGCGTCGGGGGACGATCCAACCCGCAGGGTACAAGCGCAGGAGCTCGTTGAGCACCATCTGGGTGTAGGTGAGCTGAGGCAGGTGCTCCGCCCGCACCGGCCCGGCACCGACAACCTGATCGACCTCTGCGTAGAGCCGATCTGCGACGTCGGTGTGGTTGGCGAGGACCGGCCAGAGCCAGGTCAACACGACGTAGCTCGTCTCCGTGGTGACCGCCACCATCGACACCAGGTCGTCGCGCATCTGCCGTTCGGACAACGGCTGGCCGTCGCGTTGCGCACGTGCCAAAGTCGACAACACGTCGTCGCCGTCGCCGGGCTGACGAACCGCAGCGCGGAGCACCGGCAGCAGGATGCCGTCGATGGTCTGCACGGAGCGGTGGAAACGGCGGTCGCCCGGCATCGGAATCCACCATGGTGCGAAGGGAGCCAGGAGACGTGGTGCCATGGAGGTGACGATGTCCTCCTGCGCTGCCATGATGCGTAGCGCGTCGTCAACCGAGACCCGAGAGTCGAAGAACACCCGCATGATGGCGGCGCAGACGAGGCGGGACAGCTCAGTGCCGATGTCGACGACGCGACCCGCTGCCGCCGCCGCATCCAGCCGATCGGTCGCCTCGTCGATGGCCTCCGCCATCGTGTCGACAAGCGCGTCGATGCGGCCCCGCCGGAACAGCGGGGCCAGGGTCTTGCGAGAGGCCAGCCAGGTGTCACCCTCGGCGAGGATTCCGTCGCCGACGAGTTTGCGGACCGAGCGCCAGAGTGCGGTGTCATCGCCTCGGGGATAGTTGGCAGCCCGGTCCTGCAACACCTGCCGGACATGATCGGGATCGGTCACAAGGTAAGGGCTGGAGACCCCGAGTCCGAGACGTACGACCTCACCGCCGGCGGCCTCACCGGCGTCCACCAGGGACTGATGAGCATCACGGAGGAAGCTGGGCAGTGCCTTCCAGGCAGGCACAGTCCTGGGTTTGCCGGCTGCTCCCGCCCTCGGTGCCCCCATCGTGGACCCTCCCCTGTGGCTCGCCTCGAAGTTGTCGACCGCGCAACTTCCAGGACTTAATGCAGCCTCAGTGTGCAAGTTGTGAAGGTGGTCTCGCAATGGGTGACCGGCTTTGTCACTCGGCCTTGCACCATCGATGCCGGTCTGCGACATGGGCCCGACGGTTGGCGCGGCGACGAGGACGCGTTGTGCGGCGAGCGTCTGCCGCGACGGGGTCTTGCCACTCCCCGGGGCAGCAACCACCGTTGCGCGTCCCGGTCACGTAGCCGCCCGGCCTGCCGCCGTGACGGCGGCACGTTGCTGCGGCCAGACCGATGCCGGCGTTACTCCGGTGGCGACGCCTGCTGACGATATGCCTGCGGCGACATGCCATAGGTGGCACGGAAAATGCGGGCGAACTTGCCCCGGTCGGAGAAGCCTGATCTGGCGGCGATAGCGTAGATAGGCCGGTCGGCAAGGATTGGGTTCACCAGGTCACGTCGACATCGCTCCAGCCGGCGGTGACGAATCAACTCGGCAATACCCATGCCCTCACCCTCCCACAGTCGATAAACCGTGCGCACGGAGACGTGATGGGCGGCAGCGATTGTGCGAGCATTCAGATCGGGGTCGTCAAGATGCTCGGAGATGAAGGCGTCGATCCTGGTTCGTAAGGCTTGCTGCCGCATCTCGGCCGGCAGAGTCTGCTCCAGGTCGAGATGCTGTGCCAGTGTCGCCGAGATCAAATCAAGGGCCACGCTTCCGAGCGGCCCGGCGTCGCTCGATCTGAACTGCTCGGGGTGCTGGGCGACCTGTAGAAGGAGCCGCGCGAGCAGGGAAGCCATACCCACCGACGGTAGGCGTTGGGCGAGCAGCCGCCTCAGTTTGGACTGGGGAAGGGGTATGGCCGACTGCGGGAAGAGGACGGCCACAGTGTCTGCCGTTCGCGGGTGCCCAACACTTGGAACGGAACTGGGCAGTGGCGCCTGCTCCGGGACGTGCTGGCACTCGTATGGGCGGGAGGTGGTAAGAAATGTGAACTCGGCCGGCTGGACGAAACACTGGCGGCGTTCCTGATCGAGAACGCTCGTACCCGTCAAGGGTAGTGCGAGTTCATACAACTCGGGATCGCCTCGTCGTATCATGCGCTGAGAGCGGTACATCGTCAGCTCGGGATAACGAAATGCGGCGATCCGGGACGTCCCGAGGTCGACTACGCGGGCGAAACCAGTGAAGTCCGACGCGTGCGGGCTTGTGAACTGTGACGGCGCTGTATCTCTGGAGATTATGTCGTGCCAAATTTCGAACCGGTCAGGCTCGGGAAAGAGCTGCAAGTCGATAGTCTCCGCGGGAAGAATCGCCACCCACCTCCTCAGTTACCTGCCCGTCAATCGATCGACGCAGCGTACATGGTGGGACACCACCGCGGCGTCGACCAGCCGCCGCGTCAGCCTGGCCCGGTCGACCTGTGCGTCGGTGCTCACCTGCCCTGAGGGCTGCGGCGGGCGTACTTGTTGCGGAACTTCTCGACTCGGCCGGCGGTGTCGAGCAGGCGTTGCCTGCCGGTCCAGAAGGGGTGGCTGGCGGAGGAGATCTGGACGTCGATGACGGGGTAGGTGTTGCCGTCGGTCCATTCGATTGTCTGGTCGCTGGTTGCGGTGGAGCGGGTGAGGAAGGCGAAGTCGGCGTCCTTGTCGCGGTAGACGACGGGCCGGTACTCGGGGTGGATGCCGGGCTTCATGCGGGTCGTGCTCCTTCGGTGTCGGTATCGGTCGGCTTTTCCACTCCAGGGGGGAAACAGCCGGCGAACGGGTCGTCGTAGGTTCGCCAGGTCTCCTCGCCGTCGGCGAGTTCGGCGTCGGTGAGCAGGCAGCCGGCGAGGCTGCGCTGCAGCTCGACGGGGTCGGTGTCGAGGCCGATGAAGACCAGATGCTGGTGGCGGTCGCCGTAGTAGGGGTCCCAGTCGAGGGCGGCGGCGAGGCGGCGCTGGTCGTCGACGTGTTCCCAGCGGGCTTCGGGCAGGCTGACGAGCCAGTGTCCGAGGGAGCCCATGGCCAGGCCGCCGCCAGCGAACTCCCAGGCGATGACGGTGTCGGGTTGGCTGGCGAGCCAGAGGTGGCCTCGGGAGCGGATGACCTCGGTGTTGACCTCTTCGAGGACGTCGTGCAGGCGTTGTGGGTGGAAGGGGCGGCGGGCGCGGAAGACGGCGGAGACGACTCCGCAGTCGGGCTCCGGCTGGTGCGCGCCGAGGGTGTAGCCCTGTAGACCACGGGCGAGCACTCCGGGGGTCTCCGGGCGGTGCCGGTGAGTGTGGCGCAGTTGGCGGGTCAGCGCGGCGGCGTCGATGAGGTCGCCGTCGACGCGGATGTGGGTCGCCCAGGGTGCCATCCGTTGTAGGAGGACCGCCATCCGGCTGGTGTCGAACGCCCCCTCGCGGGACTGTCCCCAGAGGACCAGGGTGTCGGCGTACTCGATCTGCCGGACGATGACGTCGGCGAGCGCGCGGTGGTCGTCGTCGGCGGCTTGGATGCCCAGGGTGGCGAGGTCGTCGGTGCTGGCCAGGCCGTCGAGGAGGTGTTCGGCGTCGAGGACGGTGATGTAGGAGTCGACGCGGAGCAGGTCGGTGATGGGTGCGCCGTCGACGAGGCAGTGTGCGCAGGCGGCGGCGACGGCTTCGGGTTCGACCACCTCGGGCAGCATCAGCACCAGATCCCGACCGGGGTGGCTGCGGGTGAGTCGGACGAGGGTGGGTAGCACGTCCTCGCGCAGGGTGCAGGAGACGCAGCCGTGTCGCAGCGCGACCTGCTCGTCCTCGAGGATGCCGGCGCCGGAACGGACCACCCGCCGGACGACGCCGTTGCGGATTGCGGTGAGGTCGTGCCGCACCAGCAGCAGCGAGGTGTCGGCGGCGAGCAGCGCGCGGGCGACGGCGAAGGTCGCCGCCGGCCAAAACCCGGACAGCACGGTAAGCGACGGGCGGGTGTCGGCGTCCGGTGTCACGGCACGGGTCGGGGCCTGCGGTGACGACGACATGAGATTCCTCTCGACTTAACTGAAAACGATTGTCATTCTAAGCACATGCGAGCCGTTGATGTGAACAGGGATGTGCCGGAAGGCGCGGCGCAGGTGCGGCAGGCCGGTGACGTCCTGACCGTCACGGTCCACCTCAAGCTCGGACCGGGCGGCTGTGAAGAGGATGGCCATCGGCTCGCTGCTCTGCTGGCTCTCCTGGGTGGCGACCCGAGGCCGGTGTCACCGCCGGCGCGAGGGCCGGGTCTTCACCTGCGCATCGATCCTCGAGCGCGGGCGGTCTACCGCGGCGGTGCCGAGGTCGTACTGACCCGCCGGGAGTACGACCTGTTGTTCTGCCTGGCTCAACATCCGCGCCAGGTGTTCACCCGGCAGCAACTGCTCGACCAGGTGTGGGGGCAGCCCTACACGGGTCCGCGCAGCGTGGACGTCCACATCCGGCGGTTGCGCGCCAAGATCGGCGCCGACGTGCCGGTGGTGACGACGCTGCGCGGCGTCGGCTACCGCCTGGGCGCCGACTGTGCCGTCGACATCGTCGAGGACCCGGCGCGGGTGTGGCCGAACGGCTGATGTAATACTGAAAACCGTTTTCGTTATCATCGCTGTGTTGTGTGAGGAGTCATCACTGTGTCCAGACGTTGCGACGTCACCGGCGCGAAGCCGAGTTTCGGCAATGCCGTGTCCCACTCGCATCGGCGCACCCGCCGCCGGTGGAACCCGAACCTGCAGAACCACCGTTACTGGCTGCCGTCGGAGCGGCGGTGGGTCAGCCTCACCCTCACCGCGAAGGCGTTGAAGACCGTGGATCGTAAGGGCATCGAGAAGGTCGTCGCCGAGCTGCGTGCGCACGGGATGAAGCTCTGATGGCCCGCCAGACCGACGTCCGCCCGATCGTGCGGCTCCGTAGCACCGCCGGCACCGGCTACACGTACGTCACCCGTAAGAACCGCCGCAACGACCCCGACCGGCTGACCCTGCGCAAGTACGACCCGATCGTGCGCCGCCACGTTGAGTTCCGCGAGGCCCGCTGATGGCCAGGAAGAGTCTGGCCAACCGGCAGGCACGCCGCGCGGAACTGGTCGCCCGGCACGCCGAGACGCGGGCTGAGCTGAAGCGGCTGGTCGCCCACCCGGACACCGACCCGGACGTACGCGTCAACGCGGTCCGCCGACTCGGTCGACTGCCGCGTGACTCCAGCCCGGTGCGGCTGCGATCGCGCGACCAGATCGACAGTCGTCCGCGTGGCGTGCTGACCCGGTTCGGGCTCTCCCGCGTCCGGTTCCGCGAGATGGCCCTGCGTGGCGAACTGCCCGGGGTGCGCAAGGCGTCGCGGTGACGCCACCATGGACCACCTGGGCGCAGGTGCACCCGTTGTGAAAGGGGAGGAACGAATACGACGTCGAGGGCCGCGGTTTCGCGGCCCAGGTCGCCCGAGCGGTGGTGGTCGCCGGCACGGTTTTCTTCGACCTTGTCTTCGTCCTCGCGTTCATCAACGTGACCCGTCTCATCTCCAGGGACGTGACCCCAAGGTCTCCGCTTCACGGCACGATCGTGCTCGCCCTGCTCTGGTTCTGCTGGACAACCTTCGCCTCGCTGGGCGATCTCGTCCATGCCGGCCACGGAATGCTGCCCTGGTTCGGGTTCGGCATCATGGCGGCCGCCTTCGTCCTGGCCATCGCCATCCCGCAGGCCTTCGTGAATCAACCGGGCGCACTGACCGGCCCGGTGGTGTTCGCTGGCGCCTATCTGGTGCTGCGTGTCCTGACCCTGGCCGCGTTCCTGTACGCCGTCAGCGGCGCCGGCCGTAGCCTATGGCAACTGGCACCGATCGTCGTCCCAGCCGCAGTGGCCGCTGTGCTGATCGGACTGGCTACCCCGGCGAGGGCGGCCACCGGGGCGTCGACGATTTCGTTGAGGGTCTTGTCCTGGTAGGCCTTGTCAACCAGCCTGAAGAGGTCGGGCGGTGACGGCACGCACACTCCTCGGAAGTTCAAATCGGGCGAGCCAACCAGGTAGTGACAACCCTTCCGAATCGGGTCACGGTGCGGGCGCGGGGCTACGCCGTGGATACCGAAGGTTCACGCCTCTTCGTTGCTGCCCTCGTCGTCGCCAAAGGAGTCGAAGACTTCCTCGGCGACCATTCCGCCGGCGAAGCCGAGCGCGGCACCGCCGACCACCCCGGCGGCGACGGCACCCATGCCGGGGCCACTGCGATGTTCGTGGTGCTCCTCCTTGTAGTGCTCCCCCGGATGGCCGTATCCGGGGTGGCCGTATCCGGTGGCGCCGTAGGCGGGCTGGCCATAGCCAGGCGGCGGAGGCGGGTAGCCGGGGGTGCCGTAGCTCTGAGCGGGTGGGGCGTAGCCGCTGCCGGCGTGCAGGCTCTGGTATCCGTCGAGGGCCTGACGGAGCCAGGTGTCGACTTGAGCGGCCCAGTCGAGGCGGTCGGCGTCGGCGTGCGTGGCGTGGTAGCGGCCGAAGGAGTCGTGGCCACCGGTGAACAGGCCGCCGCGTTTGTCGAACTCCAGCACGACGTCCACGCCGTGCTCGTTGGCGACGAAGGTCAATTCGACCTCGTTGACGCCGTGGGCGTACTGCGGCGCGGTGTAGTACTCGATCTCCTGGTAGA
Organism: Micromonospora sp. NPDC000442; assembly: GCF_042898635.1. Lineage (NCBI taxonomy): Bacteria > Bacillati > Actinomycetota > Actinomycetes > Micromonosporales > Micromonosporaceae > Micromonospora > Micromonospora sp. NPDC000442. The sequence continues at coordinate 14,568 of NZ_JBIAYZ010000038.1, forward strand.
ACGGCAGCGTCTGGTGCAGCCCGGCGATGTGGCCACGCTCGAGGTCGGCGCTCTTGAACTGGAAGCCGAGCCGGCCGAATGCCTCCAGGATGCGTTCCTGCACCGGCAATGGGTGCACGTGTACCGAATCGAGGTCGCCCTTGTCGACCGCGCCACGGATGGCGACCTCGGTGCGTAGGCCCATCGTCATGCCGTGCAGGTGCTGCCCGTACAGATCGGTCACCGGGGTCTCCCACGGCACCGCCACCTGGAACGGCAGTGACAGCTGCTGGCCCTCGCGCAGGTTCAGGCCGCCCGCGACCTGAACGCGGTGGAACTCGATGAGGGCGTCGTAGTCCTCGTCCGCGCCGTCGATCTCCACCCGAGTGACCAGACCGACGGTGACGTGGTCGATCCCCACATCGTGGCTGCCCCCGGTCAGGTTCACCTGCCCGCCCAGCATCAGCCCCGGTCGGGTACTTGGATTGGACAGGACGGTATCGACACTGGGGCCGCCCACCCCGAACGCGCCCAGCATCTTCTTGAACACCACGAACCTCTCCCTCGACGAACACCCGACGCACAGCACCCGGACGTGATGAAAATTCACCCAATCCCTTGCGCCGCAACGAGATCAACGACCTCCATAATGGATGCAGCCGGGTCGGGAAACTACCAACGCCACCTGAGAAGTAGCTGAGTGCATTCGCGCGGTTACCGTCGGGTGGATGGTCAGTGGCGTGGCTCGTCCTCGTCGACCTCGTGCCCGTCGTCGCGAGCCGGCGCGGTACGCAGACGCACCCGGGTGATGGCCCGCCCCGTCACCTCCGCCACCTCAGCGGTCAGGCCGGGCAGCTCGATCACCTCGCCGGGCGCCTTCGGAATGTGGCCGAGATGCGCCAGGACCAGGCCCGCGACCGTCGTGTAGTCCCCGGCCTCGAGAGTGTCCTCGTCTAGGTCGATGCCGATGTCGGTCAGGTCGTGCAGCGGGAAGCCGCCGGGCAGCAGCAGCGCCCCGTCCGGCTCCCGTACGACGGCCTGCACGTCCCGGTCGGTCTCGTCGTAGATCTCCCCGACGATCTCCTCGACCAGGTCCTCCATCGTCACGATCCCGTCGATGGAGCCCCGCTCGTCGACGACGAGGGCGAACTGCTGCCGTTGCGAACGCAACTCCCGGATCGCCTCGGTCACCTTCAACGTCTCCGGCAGATACACCGCAGGGCTGGCGTGCTCGGCGACGGGCCTTCCTGGTCGAGCAGGTCCCGCAGGTGTACTACGCCGATGGTGTCGTCCAGCCCGCCGCGGCCCACGACCGGGGCTCGGGTCTGGCCCGATTTGCCCAGCTCGCGCAGCGCCTGCGGTGCCGTCAGCGACGCGGGGAGGGTGACCACCTCGCGACGCGGGACGAGGATCTCCCGCAGGATCCGTTCGGCGACCTCGAAGGCGCCAGAAATGATCATCCGGTGTTCGGGGGTGAGGTTGCGCTGCGCGGCGACCATGTCCCGCAATTCCTCGGTGGTGACCTCCTCCCGCCGCGCGCGGGGGTCGCCACCCGCCAGACGTACGATTGCGTCGCTGGCCTTGCTCAGCAGCCACACCGCTGGCCGGGAGAACGTCGACAGCGTGTCCAATGGCCGGGCGACCAGCAGCGCCCACCCTTCGGCGCGCTGCATCGCGATTCGCTTCGGCGCCAACTCGCCCAGCACCAGGGTGACGAACGTCAGCAGGACGGTCACCACGACGATGGACACCGGCTCCGCCGCGCCACCGAGAAAGCCCAGCGGGCCCACGAGCGGCTGGGCCAGGGACACCGCCGCCGCGGCCGACGCCAGGAAACCCGCCAGGGTGATACCGATCTGAATCGTGGCCAGGAAGCGATTTGGGTCCCGCGCCAACCTCGCCAACACCCGCCCGCCCCCGGAGGTCCGCTCCAGGCGCTGCAACTGACTCTCCCGCAGCGACACCAGCGCCATCTCGCTGCCCGCGAACACCGCGTTCATCAACACCAACACGAACACCAGCGTGACCTGCACGCCATAGCCACCCACGGCCTGTTCGACGCCTCCTTGACCGGACCTTCCGGAGCATCACCGTATCCGCGGCTCGCACACGGTGTCGCATGCACCGGTAATCTGGCGCAGCCAGTCGATGAACGGTTAGCCGACGTCTGCTTTGCCTGCGAGCGACCGGGACGCCGATGCTGGCGGTCCCCGGGCCGGCGTGGCGGCGAGCACCCAGCAAGGTCTCAGCATGCCTGCCTACCCTGGCCGGCATGTCCAGTGACGGTGAGCCGCCCAGTTCTGACCAGCCCGGGGTCCGAGAGGCGGCGTGCCGGTGACCGAGTGGCTGTTGTTGGCCGTCGCGGTCCTGCTGATCGCGGCGAATGCGCTGTTCGTGGCAGCGGAGTTCGCCTTCGTCACGGTCGACCGGGCGACGGTCGAGCGGCGAGCGGAGTCCGGTGACCGCCGCGCTGCCGGGCTACTGGCAGGGTTGCGGACGTTGTCCACGCAGCTGTCCGGAGCGCAGTTGGGGATCACCGTGACCAGTTTGGTCGTCGGGTTTCTGGCCGAGCCGTCCCTGGCCACACTGCTGCGCGGCCCGCTCGGGCTCACCGGGCTGTCCGACTCCGCGGTGACCGCGGTGTCGGTGTCGGTGGCGCTGGCCCTGGCAACGGGCTTCCAGATGGTCTTCGGTGAACTCGTACCGAAGAACTGGGCGATCTCCGAACCGCTGCGTGTCGGCCGCGCCGTCGCCGGAGCGCAGCGCGGCTTCACCACGGTCGCCGGCCCGCTGATCCGTTTCCTCAACGGCACCGCTAACCGGATTCTGCGCCTGATGGGTATCGAGCCGACCGAGGAACTGGCCTCCGCGCGCTCGCCGCAGGAACTTGCCTCGCTGGTCACCCGGTCCGGCCGGGAGGGCACCCTCGACGCGCGGACCGCAGAGCTCGTCGCACGTTCGATCGACTTCGGCGAGCGTACGGCGGCCGACGTGATGACCCCACGTACCCGGGTACGATTCGTCTCCGCCGACGCGCCCGCCGCGGAGGTCCTGGCGCTCGCTGCCAGCACCGGGCACGCCCGCTTCCCGGCCACCGGCACCGGCGTCGACAACGTCGTCGGCGCGGTGCACTTCAAGCACGCCCTGGCGGTGCCAGCAGCACAGCGGTCCACTCAGCCGGTCCGGACGATCATGTCCGGTCTGCCGGAGGTGCCGGAGACCATGCCGCTGGACCCGCTGCTGGCTGTCCTGCGTGAGCAGGGACTCCAGCTAGCGGTCGTCGTCGACGAGTACGGCGGCACCGCCGGAATCGTCACCTTGGAGGATCTCGTCGAGGAGATCGTCGGTGAGATCGCCGACGAGCAGGACGCCCCGCATCGCCGCCACCACCGGGCCGCCGACGGCACCTGGACGTTGTCCGGCCTGCTGCGTCCCGACGAGGCGTCCCGGCTGATCGGCCTCGACCTGCCGGAGGCGCGGGATACCGACACCCTCGGCGGCCTCGTCACCGAGCACCTGGGTCGATTCCCCCAGGTCGGCGACACCATCACCGTGTCCGTCGCCGACCGGAACCATCCCGACCCGGACGGCCTGCCGACCCCGGCCAGCGTCGAGCTCGCGGTCACCCGGCTCGACGGCCGCCGCGTCGACCGACTCACCCTGCGCCGCACCAACGACAACCAAGCCAGCGAGGAAACCCGGTCATGAGCGACGTCACCGCGATCCTGCTGGCCGTGGCGCTGCTGGCCGGCAATGCCTTCTTCGTCGGCGCGGAATTCGCTCTCATCTCTGCCCGCCGCACACAGATCGAACCGCGAGCCGCGGCCGGCTCGCCCATCGCCCGCGTGACGCTGCGGGCCATGGAGAACGTCTCCCTGATGATGGCCGGCGCGCAATTCGGCATCACGGTCTGCTCTCTCGGCCTCGGTGCGATCGGTGAACCCGCCGTGGCGCATCTGCTGGAGAAGCCCTTCGCCGCCGTCGGGGTACCCGATGCGCTGCTTCACCCCATCGCCTTCTCCATCGCCCTGGCGCTCGTCGTGTTCCTGCACATGGTGCTCGGCGAGATGGTGCCCAAGAACATCGCCCTGGCCGGTCCCGAACGCTCCGCGCTGATCCTCGGGCCGGTGCTCTACGGCATCGTCACCGTTCTCCGCCCGCTGATCTGGCTGCTCAACCAGGTCGCCAACGCCGTCCTGCGGCTTCTCCGCGTCACTCCGAAGGACGAGGTCGCCTCGACCTTCAACAACGAGGAGATCGCCGGCTTCATCGTTCAGTCCCGGCAGGAAGGACTGATCGACCAGCACGAACACGACCTGCTCACCGGCGCGCTGGCCTTCAACGACCAGACCGCCGCAACCGTGGCGCTGCCGATGGCCTCACTGGTCACCCTGCCGCAGGACACCACCGTGGCGGAGCTCGAACGCCAGTGCGCGGCAACCGGGTACTCCCGTTTCCCGTTGACCGACCCGGATGGAACGCTCACCGGATACGTCCACGTCAAGGACATCCTTGGACTGCCAGTGGAAGAGCATGACGAACCGCTCGACCCGGGGCTGATCCGCCCGCTGGTCACGCTGGACGCCGCACGGCCGCTGCGCGACGCGCTCACCGTCATGCAGCACCGGGGCGCTCACCTCGCGACCGTCGTCGACGCGGACGACCAACTCCTCGGTCTGGCGGCTCTGGAGGACGTGGTGGAGAAGCTCGTCGGTGAGGTCCGCGACGCCGCCCACACCACCGTCCGCGCCATGGCCAACTCATGACCCGTCGCCCGCCCCACCGCTGAGCGGGTCCTACGCCCAGCGCGCCAGCGCTGTCACCGTGCCCGGATCGACATCCGTCAGTCCCGCGTCGGTCACCGTCACCTGCGCCCGGGACCGTAGCGAGCGCCAGCGCTGCAACGCCGGATGTTCCACCTGCACGGCCAGTCCGGAGGCGACCCACATCGCTCGCCGGTCGCCCGCCATCTCCATCCACGCGATCTGTGCCGCGTGCCCAGCCGCCGCAGCGGCCTTACCGGTCGACAGCACCGGCTCCGGCGTGATCGAGACTACGACGGGACCATTCGGCTCGGCGTCGATCGCCTGAGGTCGGGCCGCGGGGTGATCGGCGAGATCGAGCCCCTGCATCTGGAGTTTGGCGATCTCCCGGGGCACCGCGTCGAGCGGGGTCGGTACCAGCGCGCGCACCTGGGCGTCAGCGTGGCTCGTCGTCACACCCGGCAGTTCCTGCGCCCGCTCCCACGCCGCGCCCTTGGCCCGGCGGGCGTGCTTGCGGATACGGCCAGCCAGCCACCGCGCGACCGGGGCGCTCCACGATCCGCCCGGCTCGCACCGTTCATCGGAGACCAGCCGCACGACCGCAAGCGCCCCGGCCTCGCATACCGCCGTGTGTCCGGGCGGTGCGGCGCGGTCCAGCCGGACGACGAGCTGCATGCACCAGGGCACCTCGCCCTCGGGGTCGACATGGCCGGACGACGCGGACTGGGACAACAGATTCACGGTCCCATCCTGTCGACGGCGTCAACGTGATTCGCACTCGTCGTGACGCCCACGCAGCCGTACGCAGAACGGTCCGGCCTGGCTGGCCGGCGACGTGGAGCGTTCCCGGTGGGACAGCAGCCGCGTAGTTGCGGCCAGTTGGTCGCGGCGCGGGCCCGGCCTGACGTCGAGCCCGCCCGCCTTCGGAGCGTGTTTGAGGAGGCTTGCCCGTAGCGAGCCGGGCGGTAGGGCATGGCCTTCTCAAACACGCTCACAGTTCGTCGGTTCGGTGGTGTTGGTTATGCGAGGGGTGCGAGGCGGAACTGTTGGTTGGTCTGTCCGTGGCAGTCGTAGAGCTGGATCTGGGCTCCGTTGTTGCTGCTCCAGACGTCGAGGCAGCGTCCGGACTGGACGCCGGTGATGGTGCCGTTGGAGTTGACGTTCCATTGCTGGTTGGTGCCGCTGTGGCAGGTGTAGATCTGGATGGCGGCGCCGTTGCCGGAGCCTGCGGCGTCGAGGCACATGTCGCCGTAGACGCGTAGTTGTTTGTTTGCGGTGTAGGTCCAGGACTGGTTGGTCTGCTTGTTGCAGTCGTAGAGCTGTACCCGGGTGCCGTTGTTGCGGGAGGCGTTGGGTACGTCGATGCAGCGGCCGGACTGGGTGCCGATGATTTCGTTGGCGGAGCCGGACGGCGGCGTGGTCGGCGTGGGAGTCGGCGTCGGGGTCGGCGTCGGGGTCGGGGTCGGCGTGCCGGTGGGCGGCGGAGTGGTGGTGGGCGGGGTCGAACTGTCCAAGCCGAAGAACTGGATGGCGACCCGCGCCATACCGCTTGAGGGCAGGCTGTGCCCGGCACCCTGGATGGCGTAGGCCTCGACCTGCGTGCCGAAGCGACGGCGGTTCCAGTTGGCCTGCGGGGTGTCCGTGGACGTGGGCGTCTGGCTCAGGCCGTGCACGTTGGTCCACTGCTCGATCGATTCCTGAAGCAGCGAGTACGGCACCAGGGTGTCATTGGTGCCGTGCCATAGCTGGATCGGCGGGCGAGGGCCGGTGTAGCCGGGGTACGCGGCCCGAACCAGGTCGCCCCACTGCTGCGGGGTCCGGTTCATCGAGCCGTTCGTGCACGGACCACCGGGCGGGTAGGCAGCCGCGTTGGCGAAGCAGTTGAAGGGGACGCCCATGAAGGACGCACCCGCCTTGTACAGGTCGGGGTAGACCGCCAGCAGGTGCTGGGTCATCATGCCGCCAGACGAGCTGCCGGTGGCGTAGACCCGGTTGATGTCACCGCCGTACTGCGTCCGGACGTAGTTCACCATCGACTCGATGGAGACCGGGTCGCTGCCACCACCACGGCGCTTGGACGCGTCCGACCAGGTGTCGAAGCACTTGCCGAACCCGGCCTCCTGCATGGCGCTCGGGTAGATGACGATGAACCCGTACTGGTTCGACAGCGAGGCGAACTCGCTGCCCGAGTAGAAGCCCGGCCCCGACCCGCCGCAGCCGTGCATGGCGACCACGATCGCCGGGTTGGCCGGCCGGTTGTCGGGCACGTAGACGTGCATTCGCATGCCGCCCGGGTTGTTGCCGAAGCTGGTCACCTCGACCAGCGACGCGGCGGACGCCGGCGAAGACAGCGCCACAAAACCCAAGCTGAGGAGCAGGAAGCTGGCCAAACCGGCCAGCGCCGCCCTGGTTCGTCTCATGATACCTCCATCGATGGTGGTGGATGTTTCAACATTAGGCACTTTCCTGACGACCGTCAATGAAGCGCCTAATGTTCTCCAGGCCGAAAGATCGACGGAGGGGCGTCCACGTGGTGCGGGCGGGCTCGGCGTGATGCCGAGCCCGCCCGCTTCGGTCCGGACCTGTAGGGCCGTGGGCGGCCCTACAACTGGTAGACCTGCCCGACCTCGAACGGGTCGTTCGTCGGTTCGGTGGTGTTGGTTATGCGAGGGGTGCGAGGCGGAACTGTTGGTTGGTCTGTCCGTGGCAGTCGTAGAGCTGGATCTGGGCTCCGTTGTTGCTGCTCCAGACGTCGAGGCAGCGTCCGGACTGGACGCCGGTGATGGTGCCGTTGGAGTTGACGTTCCATTGCTGGTTGGTGCCGCTGTGGCAGGTGTAGATCTGGATGGCGGCGCCGTTGCCGGAGCCTGCGGCGTCGAGGCACATGTCGCCGTAGACGCGTAGTTGTTTGTTTGCGGTGTAGGTCCAGGACTGGTTGGTCTGCTTGTTGCAGTCGTAGAGCTGTACCCGGGTGCCGTTGTTGCGGGAGGCGTTGGGTACGTCGATGCAGCGGCCGGACTGGGTGCCGATGATTTCGTTGGCGGAGCCGGACGGCGGCGTGGTCGGCGTGGGAGTCGGCGTCGGGGTCGGCGTCGGGGTCGGGGTCGGCGTGCCGGTAGGCGGCGGAGTGGTCGGATCCGACGGCAGCAATGGACAGGTGCTGCGGTAGGTGACCACGCCACTGTTGTCCAGCAACGGGCAGAGGAACTGGCTGTACCTGGCGTCGTTGTCGACGAACATCTTCAGGAACGGCAGCATCGTCCGGATCAACACCGGGTTCGACCGCCCGACCATGAACCCGTGATCCCCACCGGCGACCTCCAGGTAGACGCTCTCCGTCGAGGCCGGGAGGCTGTTGTACAGACCGAGGGCGTAGGACGGGGTGACCACCGTGTCCGCCTGCCCCGAGATGACCATCGTGGGTACCCGGTCGTTTGCCAGGTTCTGCGACGGTGAGTACGGTGTGATGCCGACCGCCGCCTTCAACGACGAGCGCCGGGTGGCTGCGCTCAGCGCCCCACCGCCGCCCATCGAGTGACCGGAGACGGCCAACCGGTTCGGATCGATCCGGTCGCGTACCGGGCTCTGCTGGGTCAGGTAGTCGAGCGCGGCGAGCAACTGGGTGCCTCGGGCCGTGTCGAAGTCGTTACGGCTGTTGGTCTCGATGCCGATCACGACGAAGCCGTGCGATGCCAGCCACGGGCCCATCCAGGCCAGTTCGGCGGAGAACAACGCGGTGTAACCCGGCGAGATTGCGATGGCGCCGAAGGTGCCCTGGCTGGTGTCGGTCGGGTAGTAGATCCGGCCGCCGTTGAAGCCGTACCCGGTCGGGACACTGACCGACGTGTTGGCGAAGGGGCCGTTCTCGGCCGCGACGCTGGCCCGGGTGGGGTCCGGGCCCCGCTGGTACGGGTTGTCGGCGGCCGACGCCGAACTGGTGGCCACCGTCACGGTGAACATCCCGACGGCGGCGGCGATCCCGGCCGTCGCGAGTTTGAACAGCCGTCGCCGAATGCCGGGGGACACTCGGCCGGCAGGGGCTACCCCCGAGGGCGGGGGATTGGGTGCGGATCCTCGCACTGTCGATACCTCCTGGTGGTGGGGTGTGTGAGGGATGGGCGGGCCCGGTTTGCGCCGAGCCCGCCCGTTCCGGCTGTGCCCGAGCCGGATCTGCACGCCGTCAGCGTTGCAGGGTTAGTACTCCTGGGCGGTAGGGCAGGAGGCCGTAGTCGCCGCCGGAGTTGGGGGAGCGGCC
>NZ_JBIAYZ010000039.1:0-22132 GCF_042898635.1 Micromonospora sp. NPDC000442
CCGGCATCGCCCACCTCCACAACATCATCCTCACCGGATGACACCAACATCGTTACCCGGCAACGCCTCCACCGAGTTACGAGACGTCCTTTAGGGAACTACCAGCAGGATGAATGGGGTGGCGGCGCTCTGGACGATCGTACCTGCGTGCCGCGGGCTCAAGCTGCTGCCGACCTGATGACCGCGGGAATTAGATCGGCACTGACCGACGAAGGCTCCGAGGTGCTTGGGCTCGATGACATGGAGGCGCGGCTTATCGCCGAGGTCAATGCTTTGCCGACCCGCCCGCACAGGGAGTCGAACGACGAGCTCATAGCCGAGATTCGCGCGGAAGCCTTCAACCGGCTTCGTGCGAACGCAGGCTGATGGCCCGGCGAGCTGTCGGCAGCAACGGCGACAGCAACCGGCGCTGACGGAGCGATTAGCGAGGGGTCCGAGCGGTCGGGCGCGCCGGTTCGGGCGGGTCGACGAGGACCGGGTCTAGGCCGTCACCAGGCCGTCGGAGGCCGATCGTGAGCGACCAACGACGACCAACGGTGACAATGTTTGCCCAGGTGACATGGTGTGGCTGCCTCGGTTACCAGGCCGTAGGGGGCCGCCTTACCTGTAGTTGGTGAACTGGTGCTTGCCCAGCCCGTCCTTTTAGGCAAGCCGCTCCTGCTGGCTGAAGTGGACGAGGTGTCCCACACCGAACTGGTGAAGCACGTCGGCAGCGGCGGTGCGCGCAGTGTCACGGAGGGTCTCCATACCGCCGGCCGTCGGCATTTCACCGACGACAGGGATGAACCTTCGTACTTCCCGCGAACCGGAGATCAGCGCCATGTGTGAGGAAACCATAGGGCCGTAGCGCTCGTAATCGACGGCTGTGAGCGGTCGAGCCGGATCCTGCCGGGACAGGTCTAGCCGGTACGACAGAGATCCCAGCCCACCCATACGCAGGGCGTATGTCTCGGCGAGCGCGGCGAAGTCGGCAGCGAAGCTTTCGACAAGAGGTCGATGCACATGGTGCTTGTCGGGGAGTACCGGTTGGAACCAGCCCTCCAGTGCACAAGCGAATACGACCGATCCGTCGTGGTGTAGCTCGACGTGCACGAACGTGGAAAGTGCGTCTGGCTCCTCGTTTCTGGTGGTGCGAACGACCCAGCGGCGGAGGCCCACTCTTGGGTTGTTGACGGCGAGACTGCCCAGCTCCCTGATAAGCAGAAGCCGCGATCCGGGAAGGACTTCACTGCTTCGTCTTAGCGCGGTTTCCAAGATCGGTCTTACATCGTCCCGGGTTGGTGGCGCGGTGACGGTCGGCAGCGGGGTCCGCGGCCGAGCCGCTGCAACGATCCATGCCCGCTGGTCACTCTCAAGCTGATCTCTCACCTCATCGACTAGTGCCGCCAGCCCGTGGGTCTCGTCCTCACGGCGGCTGAATCGCTCACTGTAGGCGCGCTCAATGTCGCGTTCGCGCATCCATTGAGTTTCCGGGCCTGCCCGGTAAGGGACACCGAGTTTGTTGAGCATGTTCTCTTGACCGAGGATGTGCGGCGCGTCGGGGCTTCGAGGCACCGCGAGGACCAGGACTGACTTCTCCCCGTCCGGGCTGGTGAGCGGGGTCAACTCCAATCCAGGCACCAATGGGTTGATGCGGGTGGCCGCTAGCATTCGTAGGCGTCGCTGCTGGGGCTCGGTGGCTTCGACCCCGAGGATCTCTTTCGCTCTACCGGTTCCACGTTCCTCGGCGACTCCGTACACGATGAGGCCGCCCCGGGTGTTGGCCATCGCAGCTAGATCCTTGGCGAACTCGTAGCTCTGTACCTCGTCCTTCCCGGGAAGAGTCTTCTTCCAGTCGAGGGCGTCAGTCTCAGCTACCCCTTGATTGACTGCTGACTCGATGAGGCTGTAATCGAGAGCTCGGGGGGTTTCGCCCAGCTGCTCGTGGAGGGATGACCATCGAATTGCCACGCCATGCGACGCTACCCGGACGCGCCCGCCAGGTGCATCTCGTCTCGCCGATGCGCGTTGGGCCCAGGGCCGTCGGCGGCGATACGCACGGGTGCCTGCCGACAGCAATGGTGAGAGCAACCGGCCGGGACGAGGGCAGCTGGGGACGGCCGAGCGCGGACAGTCGTCCGAGGTCTCGGACGCGGACGGACCCGGCCGGACGATGCGCCCAGAACTTACAAGCGAGGGGTCAACGGCGTGCGACGTTGAGGGTACGGTCGATGGGGTGGCGGCCGGGCGGGTTCGCCTGGCCTGTTGAGCTTGGAGCGGCGTTATGGCCTCGTCCGTCGATCCGCGCTTCGGTGTAGCTCTGCGTGAGTTTCGGGAGCGGCGTGGCCTGTCGCTTCGTTCTCTGGGGCAGCTCGCGCATCGGAGTAAGAGTCATCTGCACGAGTTGGAGACAGGGCTGAAGGCTCCGACATCGGACACGGCGCGCCACCTGGACCACATTCTCGATGCGGGAGGCGTGCTTGCTGGCCTGGTGGACGCGCCGGTCGACCACGCCGCCGAGGCCGGCGAGCTACTTGCGAGGGTCGCCGCCAGTGACGTGAGCAGAGACATGCTCGACCGGATCGAGCAGGGCGTAGACGACCTTGCCAGTTCCTATCCGACGATGGCTCCGGCGGACCTTCTACCGTTGGTGCGGCGGCACCTCGCCTATGTGGGGCGGTTGCTGGATGGACGGGTCACGCTTGCCCAACGGCGTCGGCTGTTGGTTGCCGGTGGCTGGCTGGCGGTGCTGCGGGCGACCGTTCACATCGATCTGCGGCAGCGGACCGCTGCGGCTGCTCACTTGCGAGCTGCTCGTGATCTTGCCGAACATGCCGAGCACGCCGAGATCCAGGCATGGTGTCTCGAAACCCGGGCCTGGGACGTGTTGACTCAAGGTGACTACCGGACCGCACTCGATCTTTCCGATCAAGCTCAGCGGGTCGCCCCGAAGGGTAGCTCTGCCCGCATTCAGGCGACGGCTCAGGAGGCTCGTGCCTGGGCGCGGATCGGGGACGTCGGCGCGACCCGGCGCGCGTTGGACCGGGTTGAGCGGCTGACGGCGAATCTGCCTGTTCCCGAGCGCGCCGAGCATCACTATCGCTACGACCCGGCGAAGGCCGCCGCGTATACGGCCACGACTCTGGCGTGGGCAGGTGACCCCGGTGCCGAGCAGGTGGCGCGGGCGGTGTTGACGGTTCTGGACCCACACGGTGATGGGGGATCGCGGCCCCGCCGGTCCGCTTCGGCACGTCTCGACCTTGGTCTTGCCCTGGTCGCTGCCGGCCAGCCGGATGAGGCGGTGGCGCTGGGGGTGCAGGCGGTGGCGTCCGGGCGGGTGGTGCCGTCGAACTGGTGGCGGGCTGCGGAGTTGCTGGCGAAGGTAGAGCAGTCGGGGGCACCAGAGGCCGCGACATTGCGTGACCTGTGCATCGAGTACGCCCCTGGACGTCGACCACCAGCGGACAGCACACCTGGTTAGCGGACAGTCACCTTCTGGATCGACAACACGCACGGCGTGAGGCTTGACCTCTACATCGGGCGCGGATCGAGGCACATCAGCAGATGGCCCTCCGTGTCCTCGGGAGGGAGGGCCGGACAGATGGCGGTGGCTATTGGACTCCTGCGGCGAATAGTCAGCCGGTACTTCCCGTCGCCACCGGCGGTATCGGGGTTCGGCCAGCGCATCCAGACGATGGAGCAGGAAGCCGCCCGGCGGCGGCTGTTGGACCAGGCGCGAGGCGTACAACAGCATTCGGCGGCGGGCAAGGATGCGTCGATGTCGCGGGAGCGACGCGTCTCGTACGACGAGTACCTGTCGGCCACCGCGTTGACGTTCGCCCGACGGCATCGGCCGGTCTGGTCCTGGCAGCTCTGGCGGCGCGTCTGCCGGTGCGGAGCCGACCTGCCGTGTCGTGCCCGGCACCGGATACCGATCAACCGGGGGCACTGGCCGCAGGAGGGCGAGCAGTGACCGGCGGGCCGGAGCGGACGATCCTCGCGGTGCATGTCCGAGGGCTCGACGGCTTGTGCGTCGGCTGTCGGGTGTGGTGGTCGCGGCTGTCGCCGTACCCCTGCTGGCAGGTGGACTGGGCGACCAGCCGGCAGGCCCGCGCGAGCGTCGCCCGGTTCCTGGGCGGTGTGCGGTGACCACTCACGGCCCGGTTTTGCCGATCTGGAGCTGCGGGGGCTGCGACCTGCCCTGGCCGTGCCCGACCCGACGGCGGGAGCTACGCGCGGAGTACGCGGATGCGCCGGTATCGCTGGTCCTCTACCTCGGTGGCTATCTCGTGCAGGCGGCCGAGGACATGCCCTGGGCGCCGGCCGGAGCGCTGCACCGCCGCCTCATCGGATGGACCCGACAGCCGTCGGAAGTGCAGCAGCGAAGTACAGCAACCGTGCCGACCGGACCCGACCGGAACGGGCGTCACCAGGCCGGATGACCTCGTATCAAGCCCGATCCGGCCGGCGTGCCGAGAGTTCACACCGAAGAGGTCACTGGTTCGATCCCAGTATCGCCCACCCGAACGCGTACCCAAACGCGGCCTGCGGAGGCGGTGAAGCCGCTGGTCAGGCCGCGCTTTTGGGTGGTTCGCACAGCGTGGTGAGTGCGCGCTGCCGAGGGCTTCGGGAGCCGTCGCGGGGCTGGCTGGGATCTGGTAACCAATGATGTCAGGCGTACGAGCCGCGGCGGTCGTCCGTGGGAGCGGCTATGTCAAGGAGTCCGGCTTCGATGAGCCGGACAACGCGTCGATCGTCGACCCGGATGACCGGAGCCCCACCATTGGCTGCATGAAGGTGCCCGAGGGGAGACTCGGCGAACCAAGAACCGGTCTCACCCGTTGGCCTTATGCATGGCATGCGGCGGATGTCGGCGAGGACCGGCGTCAGTTGCTAATTGTCGGAGTGGCGTGGGAAGCGGATGGCGATGTCCAGCCCACCGGTCGGGCGTGCGTTGCTGGAGAGTTGCCCGTGATGGGCGTCGACGACAGCGCGCACGATGGACAGGCCGAGGCCGGCTCCGCTGTCGGTTCGTGGCTGGTTGGTTGTTCCTCGGACGAAGGGTTCGAAGAGCTGGTCCGCTGTGTCGGGGTCGATGCGTTGGCCGGTGTTGGCGATGTGCAGGTGGGCGTGTTGCGCCGCGGTGTCGGTGGTGATGGCGATAGTGCCGCCTGTTTCGTTGTAGCGGATCGCGTTGTCGACGAGGTTGCTGACCATGCGATCGACCAGGACCGGATCACCGACGATTGGGGAGGAGCGTAGGTCGGTGCGCAGCTCGATGTGGAGTTTTTCCGTCTGTTCCCGTGCCGCGTCGGCGATCCCGGCCACGACGTCGGCGAGGTCGATCTGGTGTCGTCTGCTGGGTCCGGTGTGGCTGCGGGCCAGGGTGAGCAGGCCGTCGAGGGTGCGTTGGCTGTGCTCGACCGCGGTTCGGACGTCGCCGGCCATGACGAGGAGTTCTTCGGTGCTGGGTTGACCGTCGAGGGTCACGTCGATGGCGGTGCGCATGGTGGTCAGAGGGGTACGCAGCTCGTGGGCGGCATTGGCGACGAACATGCGGAGGCTGTGCAGCAGCTTGTCCCTTTCGGCCATGCCCGACTGGATGCGGTCGAGCATGCCGTTGACGGTTTGGGCCAACGTGGCGAGTTCGTCGGCGGGTGCGGTGACCGGTACCCGTTCGGAGAGATTCTCCGCGGAAAGCCGTCGGGCGGTGGCGGATATGGCGCGGATCGGCCGCAGTACCCGTCCGGCCAGCAGCCAGCCGAACACAGCCGTCAGCACGGTGACTGTCGCGAACGCGACGAGTGACTGAGTCAACAGTTGGGCGAGCGTCTCGGCGTGCAACCGGTCGACGGTCTCCAGTGCTGCGGCGCCGTCAGCCGGGATCGGCGACGGGGTGTCCGGTGAACCGAGGATGGCGAGCATTCTCGGCTGGTCGTCGAGGTTGCGGCGCATCAGCACGTAGGTGAGCGTGACCAGCACGATACCGGCGGCGAGGACGATGCCGGTGTGCAGCAGGGTGAGCCGGCTGCGGGCGCTAAGCCGGACGGTCATGTTCGAATCCGGTAGCCGGCGGCGGTCACGGTTTCGATGAGCGGCGGCTCACCGAGCTTGCGGCGCAGCGTACCCACGGTGATCCGGACGGCGTTGGTGAACGGGTTGGCGTGTTCGTCCCATACCTTCTCCAACAGGGTTTCGGCGCTGACCACGGCACCGCCGGCAGCGAGGAGCTGTTCCAACATGCCGAACTCCTTCGGGGTCAGGTGCAGCAGCCGGCCGGCGCGTTCGGCGGTGCGACGGGCGGGGTCGAGCAGCAGGTCGGCGGCGCGTAGTACCGGTGGGTGGGCGGTGGCGGTGCGTCTGGCCAGGGCCCGTACCCGGGCGATGAGTTCGGTGAACGCGAACGGCTTGCCCAGGTAGTCGTCGGCTCCGAGGGTGAGTCCGTCCACGCGGTCCTCGACCGCGCCGGAGGCTGTGAGCATGAGAATGCGCGAGGTGCCGCGTTCGGCCAGCCGCCGGCAGACGGTGTCCCCGTGGACTACTGGCAGGTCCCGGTCCAGCACGACGACGTCGTATGGGGTGAGGTCGAGCTTTTCGAGGGCGGTCTGACCGTCCATGGCGACGTCCACGGCGCAGCCGTGCTTGCGTAGCCCGGCGGCGATGTAACCAGCCAGCGGCTGTTCGTCTTCGACCAGCAACACGCGCACGGCACAGTCTCCCAGCAGGGACATATGGATTGTGTATGGCCCGGTCATCGGCTCCCGATATCCGCCCGCCGGTAGAAGTTGGCGCTGTTGCCTACAGAAGGAGATTCGATGGCACAGCCATCCAGGAGAGCCGTGCTCGGCATGCTGGGCGCCGTCCCGCTCGCTGCCGGCGGGGTGCTCACGTCCGGTGCAGCGGCCTCCGCCGCCTCCACGGACAGCACGCCGACCGGGTCGGGGCTGGCATCGAGGATCCAGGGGATCATCGAGCGGCCCGTGTTCGCCGGCTCGCACTGGGGCATGGCGTTCACCGCCGCCGACACCGGCCACATCGTGTACGCGTTGCGCCCGGACGAGTTGTTCGTGGCCGCCTCGTCGTTCAAGGTCTTCATCGCCGGTACCGCGTTCGAGGCGCTCGGCCCCGACCGCCGCTTCCACACCCGGGTCTACCGGACTGGACCGGTCGTGCGCGGCGTCCTTCGCGGTGATCTGGTGCTGGTGGCCGGTGGCGACCTGCTGCTGTCAGGTCGGCGACGACCCGACGGCACGCTGGACCTGCCGGACCCGGACCCGACCAACCTGGGCGGGGTCCCGTTGCCGGACCCGCTGGGGGAGATCCGCCACCTGGCCGGCCAGGTCGTCGCGGCTGGCATCCGGCGCGTCGAAGGTCGGATCCTGGTGGACGCGTCGCTGTTCCGCGAGGCGCGGGAGGGAATCGCCATCGGCGACACCAAGATCACGGTGTCGCCGATGATGGTCGGCGACCACGTCGTGCACGCCGTTGTGACCCCCGGCGGCGGTGCCGGTGCCGCCGGTGTGGTGCGGGCGTCCCCGCAGACCGGCTACGTGCGCTTTGTCAGTCAGGTGACCACGGTGCCTGCGTCCGGCCCGGCGCGGCCCCTCACCTTCGGCG
This sequence comes from Micromonospora sp. NPDC000442, assembly GCF_042898635.1. Lineage (NCBI taxonomy): Bacteria > Bacillati > Actinomycetota > Actinomycetes > Micromonosporales > Micromonosporaceae > Micromonospora > Micromonospora sp. NPDC000442. Next base: position 7,597 of record NZ_JBIAYZ010000039.1, read on the forward strand.
ACGACGTCGTGAGTCCCGACGGCAGCCGCACCGTGGCCGTCACCGGCGACATCGCGCTGGGCAGTCAACCACGATACGTGGCGTACTTCGTGCCGAACCCGACCCGGTTCGCGGGGACCGTGCTCGCCGAAGCTCTGCACGCCCTGGACGTACCGATCGCGGGCGGGATCGAGGCGGCCCTGGCCGGGTGGCGGGGTGCCCGAGTCGCCGAGCACGTGTCGCCGCCGCTGTCAGAACAGGTGAAGGTCATGCTCAAGGTCAGCTCCAACGTGCACACTGTCACGTTCCCGTACCTGGTGGGCGCGGTGGCGGGCCGCGACAGCATCACCCCGAAGGCGACCTACGAGCAGTACCGGCGCCGGCTGTTCCGTGCGGCCGGTCTCGATTCCGATCCGGCCGGAGCCGCCGACGGTGCCTACACCGCGGACACCTTCATCCGGTTCCTGACCCACCTCAAGCGGCGGCCGTACTTCGCACGGTACCGGCAGGCGCTGCCCATCATGGGCCGCGACGGCAGCCTCGCCGGCAACCAGCCGAACTCCCCGGCGGCGGGCCATGTCTATGCCAAGACCGGAACCGGCGGTCTGGCCACCCCGACCGGCGGCGCCATGCTCCACAAGGCCCTCGCCGGGTACATCGAGCTGCCGGACCGCCGATGGCTCACCTTCGCCCAGTTCATGAGACAGGAAACCACGTTCGAGACCGTCCGCGCCCTAGACGGCCAGGCCCAGGAAGCGATGGCCGAGATCGCCACCGCCGTCTACGAAACCCTCGCAAGGAGCCCGCGATGACCCGCCCCACGACCCGGCGAACCGTCCTCGGCGCGCTGGGTGCCGCCTCACTGGCCAGCACCACCCTGATGATCACACCCGGGGCGGCCAACGCCGCACCGCCAAAGGACCTACGCCGACGCGGCGCATACGACCGGTTTGTGGCCCAACGGGCCGCACAGGACGCCTTCTCCGGAACCGTGCTCATCGCGCACCACGGTCAACCCGTGCTGGCGCGCTCCCACGGCATGGCCAACAAAGACCAGTCCAATCCGAACCGGTCCGACACCGTCTTCTGGCTCGCATCGATCACCAAAACCTTCACCGCACTCGCGATCGCCCAACTGGCCCAACTGGGCAGGCTGGCCTTTCACGACACCGTCGGCGCCCACATCGACGGCTTCCCGACCGAGGTCGCCAGCACGGTCACCGTCCACCAACTGCTCACCCACACCTCCGGGGTCGGCCGGCCCGCCGTCGGCGGCGGCACCCCACCCGGACTCGACTGGAACAGCTTCGACGAGGTGATGGACGGCACCCTCACACTCCTCCGACAGACACCGCTGCAGTTCGCCCCCGGCACCCGGTACGCCTACAGCAACGACGGCTTCTTCCTCCTTGGCGCGATCGTGGCACGAGCGGCCGGACAGTCGTACTTCGACTACATCCGCCAGCACGTCTTCGCCCCCGCAGGCATGACCCGCACCGACTTCTACAGCCGCCCCCAGGTGCTGGCCAACAACGCCATCGCCCGGCCCTACTGGACCCAACGCGACGGCACCCGCGCCGACTTCGCCACCAGCCCCTACGCACCGTTCAGCACGGGACCGGCCGGCGGCGCCTACTCCACCGTAACCGACCTGCTCGCCTTCGCCGGTGCGCTGACCACCGGCAAACTGCTCAACCCCGCATTCGTTGATCTCATCACCAGCGGGAAACAGGCCCTACCACCGTCGCAGCTACCAAGCCAGGCCGAGTTCTACGGCTACGGCTACCTGAACGCGATCCTCAACAACCGACGCATCCTCGGGCACTCGGGTAGCGGGCCCGGCGCAGCCAACCGCCTAGACATCTACCCCGACCTGAACTGGGTCTCCATCGTCCTCAGCAACTACGACACCACCATCGACCCCATCGTTGAACTCGAACGCGAACTCATCACCAGATAGCCACGACCTCTCCGATCAGCATCGACACGGAGTGACCGGGCACCCTCACCGACTCGGCCGCCGGTGGCCAGCTCCGACCCCGGGAGCCGGGTCCGTGCCGGGCGAGTTGGGTCAACTGCGCCACTGTGGACTCCCGCTAGCGCCGTCCGGTGGCTCCGAATATCCGATCGAGCCGGCCTGAGCGGTGATCGTCGATCTGACCGGGCGGCGACCGTGGCCGGGTCGCCGCCCGGGTGAGGGCGTGCCGGGAGGAGCCGGCGGGCAAGCCCGGTCGGCGGCGGACGCTCAGCCCCGGGGTCGCCGCATCACTTTCTCGAAGAGGTTCTCGTATGCGGTCAGGGAAGCCCCAGCGCTGTACAGGTCCCGGGCCCGCCGCTGCCCGCGCGCTCGTACGTCCGCTGGCATGGCGAGCAGTTCCTCGATACCCGCGGTGATGGCCGGGATGTCGCCGACCGGCACCAGTGACCCGAATCCGGTGTCGGTCACCGGCACCCGGCCGCCGGGCAGGTCGGAGGAGAGCACCGGTACGCCGCAGAGCATCGCTTCGGCCTGAACGATGCCGAACGACTCCGCCACCGAGGTTAGGGCGAACACGTCGATGGAGGCGTAGAAGTCGTTGATCGCCGTTGCGCTCAACGGGCCGAGGACGCGGATGCGGGGGTCGTCCCCAGCGGCCCGGCGTACCTGCTCGATGATGCCGCCGCCCGCGACGGAGCGGTACTCGCCTGCGATCAGCAGCCGGGCGTCCGGGTCGGCGAGCCGGCGGAAGGCGGGGACCAGGTACTCGAGCCCCTTATCGGGCACGATCCTGCCCATGAAACCGACATGGGGTCCGCTGCCGTCCCGGAACGCTGGCTGGCCGCCGGTCCGGTCCAGACAGGGCGCCGGGATCGCGGACCAGTCAGCGCGTTGGATGTCCGGCCACAGGGCGGAGTGTCGAGCCTGGTCCGCGCTGTTGACGACGACCGCGGCCGAGCGGCGCAGGGCGGCCCGGGCGGAGCGGTTGACCCCGCCGATCTGTACTTTCCGCAGCAGGCTGGGCGGGATCCACACGTCGATGTGGTACGTGGACACGACGGGTGTGTCGCCGCAGAGCTGGGCGATCGGCCCCCCCTCCAGCATCGGCAGGTGGAGGTTGACCACACGGGACCGGCGCCCGACCCGGGCCGCCAGCAGCGGGAGTGCCGGGCTGACGACGCCCCGGCCGAGGCGGGCCAGCACCGGTGCCCGGACAACCTCTACCCCGTTGCGGTTCTCCCGGGCGGGCAGTGCCGAATCGTGCCGGGAGGTCACCACGGCGACGCGGTGCCCACGGGCCGCCATTCCCTCGGCGATGATCCGGGCCACCTCGGTGAGCCCGCTGACGTAGGGCGCGTAGTAGTTGAGAACGACTGTCAGGTCGAACGTGGAACCGATGTTCACGGGTTTCTCCTCCTTGGACGTCCCGGCACGGCCACGGTCGGTGCCGCGGGCGGGACTAGGCCGCGAGGTAGGCCACCAGCAGGCCGGCGCTCCAGATGGCGCAGTTGACGACGAGCAGCCGGTCGCGCACGAGTAACCGGGCCGGATTGCCGCCGGTCCGGTGCACGACGATGAGCTGGAGATAGCGGAACGTGGCGAAGAGCATGAACGGCGCGGAGAGCGTCAGCGTCAGGCGGCCGAAGGTGTCCACCACCGTCGCCGTGGTGAGGTACGACATGAACGACATCAGGCCGATGCCTGCGCTCAACAGGGCGAGGTAGTCCAGCAGCTGCACCGAGTACGCCGCCAGGGACGGCCGGTGCTGCTGCGAGGACGAGCCCAGCACCACGAGCTCGTGCCGGCGCTTGCCGATGCCGAACAGCAGGCAGATGCAGAAGATGGAGAGCACCAACCAGCCCGACAACGAGGCCGAGATGGCTAGGACGCCGGCTAGCAGGCGTAGCACGAACCCGCTCGCTACCAGGAAGACGTCGATCAGCGGTACATGCTTGAGCCAGGCGCTGTAGGCGATGTTGACGATCAGGTAGCCGGCGATCGGCCAGATCGCCTGCGCCGGTGCGTCGAGCAGCGTGACGCCAACGGCGATCACCAGCGACAGCAGGGCCAGGGCTCCCGCCTGGCTGGTGCTGGCATGGGCGGTGACGGGCCTGCACGTCGCGGTGCTGGCCGGCGCCTTCGGGCCGGTGTCACCGGCGGCCGCGGTGGGCGGCTTCGCGTTGGCCGCCGCAGCCGGGTTGGTCTTCTTCGTCGTACCGGGAGGTCTCGGCGCACGGGAACTCGTGCTCGGCTTCGCGTTGCTCCCGGTCCTGTCCGTGACCGAGGCAGTCACCGTGGTCACGGTCAGTCGATTCCTGATCACCGTCGGAGACGTGGTGGCGGCGGTTGTCGCCGTTGGCTTGCACCGGAGGTCGCAGCCGGCCCGCCAGCTGCACGTACACCCCGATCCGCGGCGTGGAGGCCGACCTGCTGCAACAAGCCTGGCAGGACTTCGTGGACTGCACCGGCGTCCGGATCGACTACGAGGGCAGCGCCGACTTCGAGACCGAAATCGGTCGCCGCGTGGCGGAGGGCCACGCCCCCGACGTCGCCTTCTTTCCGCAGCCCGGGCTCATAGGAACCTTCGCCCGGGACGCGGAGGTGCTCCCGCTGAAGGGCCGGGCACACGCCGCGGCCAAACGCGACTTCTCCGAGACCTGGCTCGGTTACGGCACGTTCGACGGCACCCTGTACGCCACCCCGCTCGACGCGAACGTGAAGAGCCTCGTCTGGTACTCGCCGAAGATGTTCCGGGACGCCGGTTGGCAGGTGCCGGGCACCTGGGCGGAACTGGTCGCGCTGAGCGACACCATCGCGGCCAGCGGGATCGAGCCGTGGTGCGCCGGCATCGAGTCGGGGGGGTGGCGACCGGCTGGCCACTGACCGACTGGGTCGAGGACGTGCTGCTGCGTATGCATGGTCCGGAGACATACGACCGATGGATCGCCCACACGATCCCGTTCGACGGTCCGGCGGTGGTCGACGCCGTCGAGCGGGTCAGTTCGGTGCTACGCGACGACCGGTACGTCAACGGCGGATTCGGTGACGTGGCGTCGATCGCCACCACCGGGTACCAGGAGGGCGGCTGGCCGATCCGGGACGGAGAGTGCGCGTTGCACCGCCAGGGCTCGTTCTACGCCAACCTCTGGCCGGCCGGTACGACGGTGGCGCAGGAAGGTGACGTCTTCGCGTTCTACCTGCCGACGGATCGTCCCGATGCCGAACGGCCGGTCCTCGGCGCCGGGCACTTCGTCGCTGCGTTCGACGGCCGCCCCGAGGTCGACGCCCGTCCGCGCGTACCTGGCCAGCGGCCACTTCGTCAACAGCCGGGCGAAGCTGGGCAACTGGATCTCGGCCCACCAGAAACTCGACGTCGCGAACGTCGTCAGTCCGCTCGACCGGCAGTCGGTGGAACTCCTCCAGGACCCGGGGACGGTCTTCCGGTTCGACGCCTCCGACCTGAACAGCGCCCCAAGGGCACTCAAGTGCGCCCGCCGTGACCTGCAAGTTCACGTTTCCGCAAGTGTCTACAAGTTCGGGGGCGGTTCAACGCGGCGCCAAGCCGGCCGCCCGGCCACGAGCTCCTCGGTCCACATGGCGCCGAACGCTCGCAGCCATAAACCGCATCGTCCGATACGCGTACGAGCACTCGGTCGGCACGCGCGCTCATCGGCCACGACCGGCCGCCAGCACCTACCCTGATCCGCCTCGATCACGAGCGCTACGCGGCATGAGCGTGCATCGAATCTTGCGAGGCACTGCGGCGCGGATTCGATCTGGGCGATCCGTGGGACGACCAAGTCGTATCGGCCCGGTGACGGCGAAGGCAGTGGCGTCGCGCGCTTGTTTCGGGGTCACGGTGCGGTTGTGCCGCTTGTTAGGGTGGTTCCAGGTCATGAGCGCCAGCGCGAAGCCCCGGCTTGCTGGCTGGCAACCCTCCGTCTCGTGGGTGGGGTGCCCCGGGTGATGACCTGGCTCGCTGCGCATCGCATCGGGCAAGCCGCGGACGGAGAGACCATGCCATTCCCCATGACGCGTAGCGCCCATGTTCTTGACGGCGATCTCGTTCGGCTGGAGCCATTGGATCACCGGCACGCCGCCGACCTCGCCGCAGCGGCCGAAGAGGACCGAACTTCATACCGCTTCACGTGGGTGCCCACCGCCGCCGGGGTCAGCGATTACATCGACGCACAGTTGAACCGGGCGACTCAGGGAAGGCTGATGCCGTACGCGCAGGTGGCAAAGGCCAGTGGACGCGCCGTCGGCGCCACGGCCTACTGGGATCCCCGGTTCTTGCCCGACCGCGATGCGCCCTACGCGGTGGAGGTGGGCTTCACCTGGCTGGCAGCGTCGGCGCAGCGCACTGGAGTGAACACGGAGGCGAAACTCCTGCTCTTCGCGAACGCGTTCGAGGTGTGGAACGTGGCCCGCGTCGACCTCAAAACCGATGCCCGCAACACGGTCTCCCGCAAAGCGATCGAGCGTACGGGGGCCCGGCTCGAAGGTGTCCTACGGTGCTGGTCGCGGTCTTGGGCACCGGGCGAGGTGGGCCTGCTGCGAGACTCTGCCATGTACTCGATCATCAATTCGGAATGGCCGGCCTGCCGGACCGCACTGCACGCCCAGGTCGGACGGGTCAAGAATCGCTGATCCAACAACCAGAGGCGTGATGGGAGACGGGTAGGCGCTCATGCCAGATCGCGCGTCTGTCACGCCACATGACAGCCAGTCGGCGGCGGCAGAGTGAACCGGCCTTGTTCTGGGCCGGGTCATCCGTGCTTTTTTGATCTATCGTGCTCATCGCCGAGCAAGACGGGAGGGTGCGTGTCGATGGCTCGTACACGGCTGTACCTCGTCCGCCACGGCGAACAGGATCCTGCGTCCGCTCACGCCCTGGACGGAGGTCTTTCACAACTCGGTCGCGAGCAGGCGGACCGGCTGGGCCGATGGCTCCGTACAGTGCCCTTTTCGATGATTCACTACAGCCCGTTGGCCCGTGCGGTTCAGACCGCCGAGGTCGTCGCCGGCCATCTCCCGCAGGTGCCGAGACACGCGTGCGACCTCATGGCGGACCGCACTCCGGTGCCCTCCGCAGGACAGCGTGGCCGATATCCGGACCGGTGGCTTGCCTGGCTGGATGGCGTGCCCGACGACGAGCGCGACGAAGACGCGTCGGCCCTGCAGGCCGCTGTCGAACACCTCGGTGTCACCGGCGACAAGGACCGGCACGAGCTGCTGATCACGCATAACTTCGTGATTGGGTGGTTCGTCCGCCATATGCTTGAGGCTCCGGTGTGGCGCTGGATCGGCCTCAACCAGGCCAACTGCGCGATCACCATCGTGCAGTGGAATTCCGATCGGCCGCCGACCTTAATCAGCTTCAACGACACCGGGCACCTGTAGCTGTACGGCCTCCGCCACTCGGCACGATCGGACGCAGGGCATCCACGATCTTCGTCACGCCGGGTAGTGTCCGATCGGCGGCAGATCAGTACACCGGCTTGGACCTGATGGCTTACTTGCCGGTGCTGACCACGATTGCCTGCAGATTGGCAGCGAGTTCCTCGACCGATGCGGACTGCTGCAGTACGTGAAATGCGTCAGAGGCGTGATAAAACGCCCTTACTGGAGCCGTGTGCAGCCGGTGGTCGGCGAGAATCTGCGGGAACTGTTCGCGTCTTGCGGCCAGCCGCCAGTCTTGGTCGATGCGGTCCTCGTCGAGCATCACCTGGATGACAATGTCTGGTGCATGGCCGTGTTCGGCCAGCAGTTCGGCGTGACGAATGGTCCGTGGGTAGCCGAACAGGACCCAGTAGCCGGGCGACCGTGCCAGCGTGTCCGCGACGAACTCGGCCAGCACCTCGTCTGGTACCAACTCGCCGGCCTGCATGTGACCCGCGAACCGCTGGCCCCATTCCGAGCCGCCCTGCACTGCCGCTCGGCAGAGGTTCCCGACGTTATACGCCTGCAGTCCCATGGCCTCGCCGAACAGCATTGCGGCGCCCCAGGCGTCGAGCACGCCGGGCTCCGCGATGACAGCTACCTTCCGCCGCACGCTCTCACTCTCCAACACCCAGAGAGCGCAGCTTATCGACGACTCGCCTACGTGCTCCAGCGCAGACGCGCTGGTCCGATCCAGGCTATAGGCAGAAGCCATCCCTGGATCCCATCGAGACGACCGCACGTCCGTCGCTCACCACGACGCGCGATCGGCGGTGCCAGAAGAGGGCGGCGAAATCCGGTAGCCACGGCGCGGGCAGGCGGGGTAGAGAAGCGTGGTGACGTCTTGGTCCGTGGTCGCCGAAGCCTTCGACTCAACCGATGCCTGCGCTCTTCGTCGTGACTACTACGCCGAAGTCGCCGGCCGCTACCTGAGGCGGCCCGTGACTGCCGAGGAGATCGACCATGGGATGGCCGGGGACGGTGCCGAACTGCTCACTCCACCCACGGGTCAGTTCATCGTCGGACGTTATGCGGGGGAGCCGGCCGCTTGTGGTGGATTCTCGATGCTCGACGACGAACGCGCTGAGCTCACCCGCGTCTACGTGCGGCCTGGCTTCCGCGGCCGTGGGGGTGCCCGCCTGCTGCTGACAGCGCTGGAGCGCCATGCATACGTGCTGGGTGCAAGGGAGATGGTTCTCAACACCCGCATCGATCTGATCGAGGCACGGTCGCTCTACATCCGACACGGCTACCTCGAAATCCCGGCGTACTGCACGGGTCCGTACATGGAGATCTGGTACGGCAAGCGTCTCACTCATTCGGCGCTGTTCAAAGGCCTTCCGGCAGCTTGCCGATAGGAGTGACCTCAATTTTGACTGGCGTACGGAGGCACCCTGCCCCATAACCTTCGGCGGCCTGCTTTGTCCGGATGGCCAATGAGCGTCCAGGACGTCTCACTTTGTAATCACCACGGCCGTTGTGAGCGAGAAAAGGCTCGGTAGATCGACACGCGCTCATCGGCAATGTGCGGCCGTTCCGAGCTGGCGCCAGGGTACTCGCCCAGATGGTTCAAAGGTCGTCGGTGATGGTCTCCACCCACAACGACCCGAGGTCGCGGTCGCCTAGCGTGGGGTCAAGCGACGTCATTCGGGTCAGGAAAGTCGCGCAGGATCGTTCCACTTCGGCGTGGTGCTGTTCGTGCTCTTCGAGGGGCGCGGTGTAGTGCGGATCGGGGTGTGCCCGGAGCAGTTCGACGGCCGCGTGCCAGCGCCAGGCGACCTCGACGAACGCCGCTACCGAGGCGTTGAAGTAGCAGACGGCCGGATGGTAGAGGTTCGGGTGGTAGGCGCGCAGCTGTTCGGCGAGGTCGTCTGTGGTCATCGGCCGTGCTCGTATGCCCATGACTCGTCCGGTGCCGGCGACCGCCCCTACTCGAATCGAGAGGTTGGCATCAAAGTCGGCGCCAAAGACGCCCAGCAGATACAGCCTGTGGTCTGCCGAGATGAGCCGACGTTCTGGCTCACCGGCGACTTTGGGTGTCAACGTGGGACGTGAGCCAGCTTGCGGCGTCGGGCGCAGCAACGGTCCGTCGGGCAGGCCCCACAGCCGCAGCGCCGAGCGATCTGATTCGGGCAGGTGCCATTGGCCGATGACCGCACCGACTCGAACCTGGGACCGCGGCTCGATCACAGAAGAAAGCGGCGCGTCGAGGACGGCCAGCATCTCGTCGTACAGGCTTCGCACGCTCACCTCCAGAGGCGAGAAGATCGTAGTGGCCACGCCGGCCCGTAGGTAGCCACAGTCGCCTACACCGCACCGAGTGCTTCCGGTTCCGGTCGCGGAGGCGGACTGGGCGCACGCACATCGGCATGAGCGCGCGGCTTTGTGTTCTTCCCGAGGGCGGGCGCCTGCGCGCACTGCGACCTCGTATGCAGGACAGCCACCTCGTGATGGTGGATCGAGGTGGCTGGCCCCAGGCGCGACGACTGGGCGGATCAGACCGTGCGTCTACGTACCGCTGTAACCGTTACGATCGGCCCTTCAGCTGCGGAAATATGGCTCGGATTCTGCCAAGTATGGTCCACCGATAGCCCTTGACCTGGGCAAACGTGATCCCCTGGTTGGCAGTGCGCGAACCACCTCAGCCAGATGTGCAGTGGGCTGGGGAAACACGTTCTCGCGGTGCCGGTTCGCGTTTTGGTCGCGTGGTTCAAAGTCGGTGCGTCGGCCGTCTGCCTACTACTCGGCCAGCGTTGATCTCACTGCTCTTCTTCAGCCGGGTGCGGACGCGACCCAGGACGTCTGGTTTCGCCCCATCCGGCGTCAGCGGCACTCTCGGCCGAAGCTGGCAATCGGAGCAGAGTCGGTCGCACTGGCGGCCGGCACCCGTGCTTTGTCAGCGGCCATGTGAGTGCGCCGACGCTGTTACGGATTGACGGTGTTCGGCGCATTGCTATCGCGTGTGGCGCAGCGGTGTCTTAGCCATTGGGTTGCGGCTGTTGCGAGGCGGAGTTTCTCCTCGGCGATGGCTTCCAGCGCGGTGGGCATCGGTGCCAGTGCGCCCGCCATCAGGAAGCCGGTATGCGCTGCGAGGATCGCATCGAAGAAAGCCGGCGGGCAGTTCAGAGCCGGCAAGGCTGCGTGAAGGTGCGGTTCGGGATCGATGCCGTCGGCTGCCATGCCGGTCAGCAGCGCGATGAGGTCGATGACGGGCGCACCGAGCCGGGCATGCGGCCAGTCGACGAACATTACGCGGTCACCGCTGAGCAGGACGTTGTGCGGGTACAGGTCGCAGTGCACTAGTGAGTCGCCCTGTGCCGCGTGCAGCCCTTGCTGCTCGATCGCGGTCAGTCGATCGAGATGGTGCGCCGCCCACGTCGAGACGGTGTGCAGTCGGGAGATGCTGGACGTATCGAGGGCGAGGTCAGCCCAGCCGCCGAGTCGCGGGTGGTCGCGCGGTAGCGCGATCGGTGACGGTGTGGCCGCCTGAGCGAAGGCGACTGCCTGCGTGACGACAAGACGGATCTGCCGTGCCGTCCACGGTCGCCCCGGTGCGACACCGTCCAAATGCTCGAAAACCAGAATCACCCACCGGCCGTCGTCGTGCGTGTTCAGTAGTCGAGGCACGGGCAGGCCCGCTGGCAGCCGCCCAGCCACTCCAGCCTCGGCGCGGTAATGCGACGCCTCGACCGGCCACAGCTGTGCGTCCACTGCCTTGACGAAGGCCCGGTGGCCACCTCGCAGGGTGAGCCGGGAGGCGAAGCCGGGCGAGAATCCACCGGAACAGCTCTCGTTTAACACCACGGCGCCACCCAGCAGACCTTCGATACGCCCTCGAACCGACGCCGGTAGTTCGGCCCAGCGGGGTCGTTTCCTACTCGCGGACACGGCCGTACTCCTCACCTGTTAACGCAGGATCTCATCGACGGCGGAGACGAACTGCTGGCCAGCGGCCGGGTAGACACCAACCTGTTCAGCGTGGGCCATATCAACACCCCGGGCGGGCAACGACTGGCGACTGCGGGAGACAACGATCCCGTAGCGAGTAGTGCGCGGCAATCGAGGATCCTTTACCGACAAGACCGATTGACATCCATCACGAATAGTCGATGTGACACGGGCGGATGCAGCGTTGATCGATGTCAGTACCCTGCGGGCATCGATCGGTTCGTCGGTAGTCGCGTCAGGAGGCATGCGGTGCGGGGTTTACCGCCCGCCGCCTACCGCGGCTTTGTACTGGTCTTCGGGGTGGTCCTCATGGTGATGGGGGCTGAGCGAGGCTACGCGTTCGTCGCTGGGGTGCCAGGGCACGTCGCGGTCAGTGACTGCCACTTCGAGTCCGGCAGCAAGCGGGACGGCTGGGCGTGTTCGGGCCCCTTCACCGCAGAGGACGGCAGCGTCCGCATCGACCGGGTACGCATCCGTCCTTTGCTCTACGCCCGTCCTAACGGCGCGATCGGGGTCAAGGTGGTGGGGCCAAGCGCCACCTCCGCCTGGGAGCCGGACCCCTGGTTGCTGCTGCCAGCGGGCGGAGGTCTGGTCCTCTTCATGCTCAGCGCATTCGGTCTGTGGTCGACGCTGCGCCCCGACCAAGACGGCCCGAAGGCAGCGGAGGACGCCGAGCTGGCGGAGGCGCGACGGCAACTCGCCGCACGACGGGCCGAACTCGCACAGCTGCGCGAGGACCACTTTCCCGACTTCCCGCCGGAACCTCTCCGGCGATGGTCCCGCTGAAGCCAGTCCCACCAACACCACATCCTCGAGAAGCTCGGTGTGCCACCGTCAGCGGCAAAGGCCACGGAACGCCAGCCATCTCAAGCCATACCTCCCGAGCCCGAGCAAGCAACGGATTACAGGCCACGGACGCATCTTCACGTTTCGTCCAACGTTCATGCCACAGAGTTCACAGCTGTCAGCGTCGGCGCGCCCTCTTCTGCCGCGACGCGTAAGGCAGGAGTAACCAGGGTGACGTCTGCGGCCGAATCGGCGATCGTGTTGCGGTGAGGAGCGCGGACGACATGGACGACCAGGAGAACTGGACGGGTGGCTTCTACGAACTCTGCCTGGTTCTCGGCGCAGCTGACGATGACAACGTCGACCGGGCCCTACGGTCCCTGTGGCGCGCTGTCGGCGTTCAGGGTTGCCATGTTCGTCGAGCCGACGGGACCGGATTCGCGGCGGTCGAGCTTGGCGTGGCAGCCCTCCACGCACATGGTCACTTGCGCGGGACGCTGACGCTGCCCTCGGGCGCCCGCGTCGTCTGCGGTGGTTTCCTATCCCGGTACGAAGGCCTGGATACCTTGGAGCTTTACCTACCGCTGGGCGCGTTGGCCCGAGTCGACCGCCGCATCGGCGGCTACCCCTTCGACGAATCCAGCGGCGTGGAATCGTTGACGTGGCGTAGCACGCTCGACCGGTGGCTGGCCGACGTCGCGATTGCCGTATACGGCGAGGTGCCGTTCCACCGCGCGCTCATCGGTTTCGAAGTCGATGAGGACTGCGGCATCAGCGGCGATCAGCGGTATGCCGCGGTCCTGATGCCCCGCGCCGACGGCTTGGAGTACCAGCCCGCCAACGCCTGAGACGCGACGAGTCATTCGACTCTACATCGAGGACGCCCTGCCCACTCGATCTTCGCAACAACGCACGGACATGCCGCCGATTGGGCTTCACCGTACGTGACCGCCGACGGCAGAGCTGAAGACGCAGTGTTCCGAGTTCGGTCGCTGGTGTGGCTAAGCGCTGCCGGCGTGAGCGCCGGTGGGACCACGAGCAGCCCAGGCATGGCAGGCTCATGCCGCATGATCGACGAATTCGCGAAGACCAACCTGCACGGGAGACTGCGGCGGGACCGTAAGGCGCTGCTCTGGAAACTCGACGGCTTGTCCGAATACGACGCCCGCCGACCTTTGACAGTGACCGGGACCAACCTCATCGGCCTGGTCAAACACGTGGCCACCGTCGAGGCCAGGTACTTCGGCGAGGTCTTCGACCGCCCTTCCCCGGAACCGCTGCCCCGGTGGCAGGACTCCAACGGCAACGATCTGTGGGCGCCTGAGGACGAGACCCGCGATCAGATCATCGCGTTCTACCGGCGTACGTGGGAACACTCGGACGCGACGATCAACGAGCTTCCCCTCGACGCCCCCGGCCACGTGCCGTGGTGGCCGGAGCCTTATGCAGACACGAACCTGTTCGCCATCATGGTCCATGTCCTCGGCGAGTCCATCCGGCATGCCGGGCACGCCGATATCCTGCGCGAGGGCCTCGACGGGCGAACCGGGTTGCGCGCCGAACACGAGAAGCAGATCGACGAGGAAGCCCGTGCAGCCTACTGCGCGAAGATCGAGCAGGCCGCCAGGTCGGCCGCACCAATCTAGGCTTAGTTGAGACATGGCCCGCGCCGTTCGCAGCGACGAAGCGCCCGGGCCGTACGAGGTTCGGCGCCTGGTTCAGTAGTACGAGGACGCCCGCGATCATCTGCCGCGATGACGACGTGACGTGGTCGGCTTGTCAGTGACCGACCGTGACCTAAGCTGGTTGCCTCGGGACTCGGTGCCCCATGCCTGGTCGGCGGCTGCAGCGATCGCACGCCATGTGTAGCCTTCGGCTCGCCATTGCCTGACTTGCCGCGCAATGTCCGTGGTAAGAGTCAGTCCCGACGCCTTCAGCACGTGCCGAACCTACGCTTCGCACCTTGATGGTGTCACCTGCGTCCGGATTTGCCGCCGTCCGCGCTCCGTGCTCGGCGGGTGCACGACGGCGGCTGCGTCATGGCAGGTTAGCCCCTTCACAGCCGAGCCGCGATCGTTTGGGCACACACGATCGACTCGGTGTGGGTTGTGGGTGGTATCGACCTCCACGTCGTACACCACACCCCGGTGCACCAGGTGGGCCTGTGCGGCGGCCATCCCACGGACCCGGTCGCCGCGGGCGATCTCGCGACCGGCGGCGACCTCCGCATCGCAGCGGACGCCGGCCCACAGCACGTCCAGTCCGTCGAGTACGGCCCGCCACCGCTGTTGAGATCCAGCGCCGCCAAGGAAGACGTCATCGACGATGACGTGGGCACCGGCTCCGACAGTGGCAGCGACCCCGGCCATCCAGGCCTTTTGCAACCGGTCGAACTCCGGCCCG
>NZ_JBIAYZ010000040.1:0-15781 GCF_042898635.1 Micromonospora sp. NPDC000442
AGAATTAGTGCGCAGATTCGCTCACGAGGAGCCAAGAACCCGCAGGTCAACGCGACGAGACCGCTCGTGATCCATGATCGTGAGCCAAGTCAGGTTTTACTGTCCTGAACATGCAGTCCGAGCTCCGTGTGGGGTTCTCAGCATTGGCGGAAATGTTGGCTTGCGAGCAGCACGAGCGTTCGGTCAACGATCACAGAGGTCATCCCACACGAACTCCCACCGGCCATGGCAAGGGGGCTATCGCCGTAGGACGGGCGCTCGAGCTTTGGGTCAGTACAACTCCAACTGTTCGTGCTCGTCAGGTGCCAGTGGCAGGTCAGGTAGCGTGACTCGAGCACCATGGCTGACCGGTCTGGTCACCCGGTGCGCCGCAACCGCCTCCAGCACCGTCGGTGACTTGCTGCGTGGATGAAGCCACCGTCGCATCCACCATTCGGAGATCGCGTCCACGTCGCATCGGCCAGGGCGGCGCCGGAATTTATACCTTGGCTCTGCGTCGACGCCGAGTACGTACGGCAGTAGGTTGTCCACCAGGCTGACGCCGTAGATGATGCGTTGACGACCATGCTGCAGCAACGTGTCCGACGGCCACCCCAGCAGGTCGAAGCCGTGACGAACTTTTCTGAGTTTCGGATTCACACCTTCCCCGAAGATGCTGTTGACACGTGCACCGCCGGCGGTCCTCTCTGCGAGGCGCACCAACGCGCGCACCGATTCGGTCGATAGATGGGACGTACCGAACGACTTCGAGCGGCCGAGTTGGCGGAATTCGATGGCTGACGATCCGCCGAGGACCTCAGGCGGAATACGGATCCGGTTGTACTGGCTAGCGCCGGAGCCGTAGAGCGAGGTCGTCCCGACGAACACGAGGTTTGACCGTCGGCGAATCGGCCGACCCGCCATCGAGGATGCGATCTCGCTCGCATAGGCCCCGTAGCGCTGCCGATATGCCATCACTACGGCGGGACTCGCCGCCAGCATGCTGACGAGTTTGCCGCCCAGCAACGCGTTGTAGGGCGCGACCGCTCCGCAGACCGTGAGGTCCGCGATCTCTGTGCCCACCGCGTCAGCTTTCGCCCGCCTTAGCACGGACATGATCGCCCGTCTTGCCTTGGGGTTGTCGAGCGCGTGGGACAGCCCTGCGCTGGTCTCCTTTGGGTACAGGTAGGGTGCGAGCGCTTGCCGTGCGCCGAGCAGGTCGGCCAGCGCCAGGCAGCGCTTGCTGCGGAAGAGGTCGGACTCGGCACGCCGACGCCATCCCTCGACGTCGTCTGCGTCGTGAATCTTTTTGAAGTCCGTCGGTCTAACGAACCGGTGATGATCCCGCCGGCGGCTTTCAGCCTCTTTCAGCAACCGCTCGATCGCTTCACTGGCCGGATTGTCCCACAACGAGGGCCAGTACAGACCGTCCTTGACCAGGTCGTCGACATACAGTTCGTCCAGCGAGGTCTGCAGACGAGCGGTAATCCAGCGAGCCATACGCAAGGTTGGGTCGGCGCGGAGGCTCTCAAGGAACACCCTCGGCTGCCAGCCGATCCAGTCGTCCCGCTCGGCCAGCTGCACGACGGCGCTTCCGAGCGCGGCGATCCCGATTACTGGGTGGAAGGGAACTGCTCGGTCCCGGACCAGGAACATCATCGTCCGCCCAGGGGTGCTGGTGTATTGGTTCGACCAGGTATGGCGGAAGTATCGCCAGATGTCCATTAGCTTGAACCCGGTCTGCGAACATCGCTCGCCCGATACGATTTGAATGTAGGGGTCGATCACCTTTCGCAGGCGTCCGGGCTCGGCTTCGCCCTCGCTGTTTAGGGCCCTCAACGCGCTGGCGAGTTCGCTGCCGTCACGCATGAGGCTGAAGATCGACACGAAGTTTCCGCGGAACTCCCGCGGCTTCTCCATGGACGCGACGAACCGACGCACCGACGGGGTGGCCAGTTGCTCGTCCCGCTTGATGAGCTCTTGGCGACGAACTCGGTGCTTCTCCTCGACTGGATCAGCTACGCGCAGTGGCGGGGCGACCCACACCTCATCGTCGTTGACTCGCACGTTCCAGCCCTGACCGACAAGATCGAGCAGAACGTGCGCAGCGGCTGTTAGGGCGGCGTTCTCACGGGCAAGGCAGCGTTCGCGCGCCGCTTGACGCGCTGAGCCTTCATCGCCCATCAGCGCTTGGCCAAGTGCTGCGTAGGCCCGCCGGTCCGCGGTGCGACACCCTGGCGGCCACGGCAACGTGTACCACACCTCAATCATGCTAGGCATTCATGAAGGTGGCGAGCACATTGGATGATGCCTGGCGGAGCCTCTGGGCATGCCCCCGCTCGGCACCTCGCAACAGCGCGGCCTCAGCACGAGCAGAGGCTAGAACGGTGAGTGCAACCTGCCGCGCAAGATCATGATCCCTACCCGACTCGCTCATCGCTAGCGGACCGTAAAGATCGCGATACCAGGGGTGCTTGGTGTTGAGCAACACAACGATCTGCCGATCCCGTACGACGACTTCGTATGCCGCCATCGTAGGCAACTCAGCCGCCGCGATCTGATACGGGGCCTCGTTTCGGCTCAGACCGTCGACCAGGTCTTTCAGCTCCCCAGGTACGGAACGGCGTCCGCGCGGCAGGGATGGCAGCGACGGGTCGGCGCGGGCAGCCTGCTTTTCCGCCGCGTTCAGCGGCTCGGTTGCCTTCACAAGGAGGAAGCGATTCCGAGCGCGGCCGTTCAACGCGCGTGCGATCGTCTCCAAGTCCGGTGAAATGATGTCCAAAAGTTCGGGCCGTGGGGAGATAGTCTGTTTCGCGTGAGTGATCCCGAACAACTCGTCGAGGATCGGATCGAACCTTATCTCGCATCGCCACCAGTCATCGTAGTTCTCGCGGCGCTTGCCACCCATGAAGAACCATCCCCGGTCGATCTCACGGCCTGCGCGGACGACGGAGACGGGCGGGCCAGCGGTCACACCCATGCTGCGCTTTTCTTCCGTAGACAACGCGTGCCAGCGATCGATCGGAAGTTCACTGAACGTGACGGAGATGGCGCCGGTCGCCGAGCTAACGGGGATCTCGTACCGTAGATCGTCCCCGAATTGCCTACCACCGGTGATTTTCGATCCTGGTAGGAGACAAAGGGGATCATTTGCCACCACGAGCTGGCCGTTGACCTGCAAGATGACGCCCCTGGCAAGAAAGTGTCGATAGATCCGTCCTAGGTCCTCCCGAAGCCTACGTGCGAGGGCTGAGGGACGCTTGTACTCCACCCTGTCACAGCGCGTCAGTCGCACTACCGTCCCGGACGTTGTGCAAGGGACGAACTCCGGCCGGTCGATGAGCTCGACGGGAGGCAGCGTCACGTCGCCCGATTGAGCCAACTCGTCGATGTCCAGCCTCGACCACAGGACACCAGAACTCCGCCGCCACGTGTAAACCTCGACGCGACGGCTACGACTAAGCGCACCGTTCGGCAGCCCCATGCCGTAGCGGCCCAGCGAGTTCCGGTCGTTGAACCGGCTGGTTCCTCCGAATGTCAGGGCCCCCGCGAGGGAGGCGGCGTCCATGCCGTCACCGTCGTCCGTCACTGTGATCTCAGCCCGGCAATCGCCACCTCGCCCCGCTGCAACGTCCACCGCGACATGTCGCGCTCCCGCCTGCAGGGAGTTGTCGATCAGCTCTGCGACCGCGAGCCCGGTCGTCTTGTAGCCGCTGTCACGAGTGGCGACGAGGAAGTTGGCGGGGTTCACCAGGGTGGGCCGAACGGCCGAAACGCTGTCTACCTGCGCCGCCACTAATGCCACCTCCCACCGGCCCGATCGCCGGATGCATGATCACCAGACGCTAGACGATATGTGATAGATACGTGATAGACGCGCGTTCAGGCGATAGACTACCCCAGTGTCCGGAGCAGGTACATGACCACGCGGCGGCGGATTAGCGCCGATACCCCTCTACCCGAGTGCCCCGAGAAGCGAATCGGCCTGTCACTGCCGGGCCCGATCAGCGACCGCCTTGACGATCTCGTAGCCCTCGCTGAGGAAGCCGGCGAACGAACAAATCGCAAAGAACTTGTCGCCTCGCTGATTCTCGCTGCACCGTCGGTCAGTGGAGAGATCTCGGTGCTGCTACACAACTACCGCCGAGCCAAAGCGCGGGCTGCGCCGGTCGACAACATCAACGATGAGCTGACCATCGCCATCCGATCTCACCGCCCCGGACCCCGTCCACGCCGCCGGCTCTGATCATGTATTGACGCGGCCGCGAGAGCCGCCGAAATCCGTCATCTATGCCGGGATTCAGGGCTGCGTCAATTGCAGTGTCGACCCTCGACGCCGATCCGTGCACTAGCCGCGTTGGCATCAGTCACGACGAACACCTCTGACGAAGCCGACACTGCACCGATCACCACGTCGACCTCGAGATCGTTGTCCAACCGAATGCCGAGCACTCGTATCTGGCTACCAGAGGTAAGCACAGTCGATGGTGACGGCGTCCGCAGCAGGAGTTCGCGCTTGCCCGTCCGGCGACTCATCATCCAACAGCTGCGGACACCATTTTGCGGACCGACGATGCCTTGGTAGTCGAACCAGCCGCCAGGGGAAACCCTGTCGGGGTTCGGAACGACCTGCTCCCAGTACTCCCCACAAAGCTGGCGGACCTGACAGAAGCCACAGGCGTCTTCGCGCGTGACCGCCGTCGGGATCGCTGCCGCAAGCTCCGTGTCGGCGGCGGCGATACGCGTCTCGAACGTCTGCCCGAACTCCCAGAGCTCTTCATCTGCGGGCGCCGGGACCGACACCTCGCGGCTCGGATAAGTGACCATGAGGTCGGTGACCTTCCGCCCGCTCTGGTTCGCCGCTCTGTCCAAGCGCCACAGCAATGCATAGGTGCGCAGTTCGTCGAGGTGGCTCGGATCCTCGGCCCCCGTCTTGTAGTCCGTAATCCGCACGACAGCGTCAGCGACGGTAAGCAGATCGACGCGACCGGTTAACCGCAGCTCACCGGCTGTCAGCGTGATCTCCGGATATGCGCCGGTTCCGATTGGTTCGCGCTGCGGACATGAGATCGACCCGCTGTTTCCACGATCCGGTTTGGCAGCCCGCTGCTTGGGTTGGCTGCCTGAAGGCAGGCCAATTCGCCTCAGGTATGCCTGGACCTGCGCACGCGCTTCGGGCACGCGGTCACTGAGTTCGCAGCCGAGACGACGTCCGCGATCGCGGTTCAGACGCGGATTTTCATCCATCCGAGCCAATCGGTCCTTCAGGGCACGTTCGACCACCGCCGTGATCCCGCCGAGTTCGCGAAGGACCTGGGCCGCCCCCGCAACGCGTGTCGATTCGCAGCCCGCAGCAATGAGCGCCTTCAGGATCGCCTCCAGCGCACTGTGCACGACGTCGCCGAAGACTGCGATCACGGGCATCATCGGATAGCCCGAGCGTGACCAGAGGTCGGGGTACTGCGCCCGGGTCAGCATCCAACGCCGCGGGCAAGCCTCGACCTCCGTGAGTGAAGAGTAACTCCAAAGGTCCGGACGCTGCGGCGAGACACCTGCGGACGTCTCGACGGCGGGGTCGAACCTAAGCCCACCTCCGGTCACGTCAGCGAATCCCGGACCGTGTGGCTGGCGAAGGGCAAGTTGCGCGCGATCACGATGTCATCGATCAGGCGAACCGGCACGCTGCCGAACTCCTTGGCGTCCCGCAGTTCGTCGGTCGGCGCGACGTCAGGCGTGAGCGGTCCATGAATACCGAGGATCCATTGCTGGTTGCCCCTAGTGGCCAGGATCGGCGCGGTGACCGGTCCGATCCCCTCGATCTCAATCTCGGCCTTGCGCTCGAAGGTCACGCCGTCGATCCCGTGGCTCGTCAAGTCCTCAAACAGCTTGTCAGCCGATTGACCGAGGCGGACAGGATCAAGCTGCGGAGGAGTCCCGTGGATCAGGTAGCGAAGCAGGCTGGCGCCAGCGTGCCGGTCCAACAGGCCATGCTCGAAGCGGTTGCGGAAGCTCCGAAGACAGCGGTAGCAGGACTCGTCACAGCCAGTTGGGCATCCCTCCAGAAGTTCCAGCGTCTGCTCGAAGATCTCCATCCCGTAGTCGTTGACCCGCCGGGTGAAGCCAGCGCCACCGGCGAGCGTGTCGTAGAGGTAGATTTCGGATTCAAGCCCCTCGCTGCCAAGCGGCGTGAGCGCCGGTCGATACTCGGCCTGGAGTTCCGTCGCCTCGATGTCGAGCTTCCTGGTTGCCGCAATCGTCAGGCCCTCCGCGATAGTGCGAAGCGCGACGTGTGTCGAGAGGAACGCTGGGCGCAACGTGATTGGCGCAGCCACCTTCAAGCGCACTAGCAAGACGTCCGAGATGAAGTCGGTGCCGAGCACCAGGCCACGGGTTGACCTCGAACCAGGGCACGAAGGCTCCTTCTCATCAGGATACGGCTTCGGATGCGGGCCGACGACGGCGGTTGATGCTGTCGCTGTTGGCTCGATCAATCCGCAGAGCGTGCAGTAGGTGTAGCCCTCAGTACGTGGACCGGTATTGGTTACGAGCAGGGTCTCGCGTCGGTACGTCTGTTCGAGTCGATCAGTGACGTGCTGCCACGCGGACTCCTCGGTCGGGCCGGGCGCCATGAGCTTCGCCCTCGTGGCGTAGCTCCGTGCGGGCGCATCATCGGGGCTGGTGCCGGGAGCCTCATTGGCGCGGTGAGCGAAGCCCGGCGGGCGGATCCAGTTCTTGGCCGCCCCGAACTTGTCCGCGGCGCCACAGGCCGGGCACTCACGTGTCTCGCCGCGTTCCGCTTCCCTGTACGAGAAGTGCTTGGCGTAGTGGCACACTTGGCACTCGAAGTACAGGAGCTTGTCCTCCCACGCCTTGGAAAGCTCCTTCCTCACAGGCGCGTAGAGCGCTCCCGACGTCCACTCCTTGTTATCGATCCACACCACCTTGCCGGGCGCATACTGGCTAAGCGCCACCGGCAGGCCCTGACTCGGCGCGTACAGGACCTCAGCCCGATACGGCGTCGACCGATCGATGTCAAACACGTGGAACGCGACCACATCTGTGGGAAAGGCATAGCGCGGCAGCACACCCTTGTAGAGCAGACGATCCAGGAGGTTGCTCTGGCTCCGCCGCGCGCTTGGCACCTCCGCACCATCCTCGGCTGGCCCATCAGCTTCAACATCGTCGGTCTCGGGTTCGGAGTCATCCTCCGAGTGCTCCGGGAGACTGCCATCAGTGTCGAGGTTGAGCGCCGTGTCGATGTCGTCAAGCGTCCTTGTGACGATGCCGTCGAGCAGGGTGTCCCGATCGCTGGCATTCAGTTCGCTCGGGAGCCACGAGGCAATCTCGCCGCGAAGGACAAGCTCGTTGACCTTCAACCAATCCTCGAGATCAGTCCGGTTCAGCGGCGACGTCGTTCCCGCGAACCCCTCGACCTTGCCCAGCACCTCGAACAACTGCGGCTGCATCTCGGGTTCAATCTTCGGCAGCCGGTCCTGGTGGTAACGCTGCAACAGATAGGCGGTGACGTGACGCCGCGCGATCTCGTCGTTGTCCATCGTGAGGATGGGATCGTCGACCTTGCCTCGGATCATCAGTTCCGGCTGGCGGAAATAGTGATCGTCGTGGGTATCGGCGCTTCCGAAGGCAAGCACGGTGGCCACAGCGTTGCCCCGACGACCGGCACGACCGGCTCGTTGCTGGTAGTTGGCACGCGACGGCGGCATGTTGCGGAGCGCGACACCGGACAAGCTGCCAATATCGATACCGACTTCCATCGTCGTAGTGCAAGACAAAACGTCGATTGCGGCGCGCTGCTGTTCACCAGTACGCGGAAGACCCAGATCGACGTCTTGGAAGAGCAGTTCGTGTTCCTCGGCCTTGGAGAACACCTCGTCCGACTGCGCGGCGTTCAGCTGCGCCGTGTGCTCCGCCGCGATGATGCTCATCGGCGATTCGGGCGGATCAGCCAAGGCCCGGGCAGCACTTGCACGGTAGTACCCCTTGCGTGCCTGGAATACGGCGTCCTCGTCAGGGTTCAATGTCCGAACGCGGTCCGCCCCGCAACTAACACAGCGCGTCGTGCCCGGGAACGGTCGCTGCGTGAACCGGCAGCGCTCGCAGTAGCCCCACAGGCCACCCAACTCGAGCGCGACCCGCGAGGCCAACAGCTTGAACTTGTTGCCCGCGACTCCTTCGCAGAAGATCTGCACCAGCGTCGGCAGCCAGTTTTCGGCAAACTGCTTTCGAGCCGCAGCCGTGCGCAACCACGATTGGATCGCCTTAAACTTACCGCCGTGTGGCTTCACTCCGCCCTTGGTCTTCCACCAGTCACCGTCAGGCATGCTCGGGAACCAGACGCCACGGTTGCTGGTCATCCATTGGCTAAGCCAGAGCCGGACCAGCGCCTGCTTGGTCTCCTCGGTTGTCGCCACGCCCGCGATATCCGGGAGCTTTACGAGTAGCGGCGTCCAAAGATTGGCCCGCTCCCGGATCGACGCCAGGCCGAGCGAAGAAAACCCGTAGTATCGGTCTGTCAGCGTGGCGTACATGGCACGAAGCAAGGCTTGCGGGGGCTGATCAGTAATCAAGGAGAGTTGCATCAGTTCCGCTTGGTTGCCCTCAAGCGCGCCGTTCTCAAGCGACCTCGCGACCTCCTTGAGAGGTTCAAGCGACTCGGCAGGCCGCAGTTCGGGACGCAGCCGTACCGAAAGCAGCCGGGCACCGACCATCGCCGCGAGGTACATCCGTTCGAGGCTGAGGGCCGGGGCGAGCGCTGTTTGCTTCGACAACTCCTGCCACCCCCGCAGCACCACGGGCCGGATCACGTCGCGCATGGAGTAGTTCTGCAGATTGGGCGCGAGGCGCGCTGCGACCTGACGTGAGTCCGAGAACGTGAGCACCTTCCGACCGCGAAGTGGCGCGAAGTCCGAGTACTCCTGAGCGCTGGCGGGCTGGACTTCGAGTTGACGGGTCACCAGCGCCTGGAACGGCTGGTCGCCCTTGGTCTGATGGTTCTGCACAGAGGAGCGACCGAACCCGGCCCGCTGGCCGCACACACCGCACGGCGTGAACTGGCCGCTGGCCTCCGCCTCATCTTCGTCCTCCTCACCGGTGATCGCCTCGCCCGCCCGCGGCGTCGGCAGGAAGACAACGCGGCTCCGCTCCCCCAGTTCCGCGGGATTAAGCCGTCCAGTAACAAGGTCGATATCCGCAGGCTCAACGTTCTGCTCGGCCGGCGCTTCCAGGAGAAGGTCAAGCGGCTGCAACTCTGGGATGGCTCCCGAGGAGGCCTGGAACTCTCCACCCTGTTCGTGCCACAGGAAGCTGGGGTCGATGACGTCATCGGTGTAGGTGCGGGCGTAGGCGGAGCCACAGTGCCTGCAGGTGTAAAGCTCAAAGACCCGGGCTCCACAACCACAGGTCGCCTGCGGCTGAGCGTAGAGCGCGCCCACCGGCCGGACAGTGGGACCCGCCTTGCGGTCGACCTCGGGGCAGTCCGGATCGATGCATGCCCACAAACCGGGCAGCCCGCGGAAGAACGCGTGAACACGGCACGGAAGGAGACCAGCGTCATCATCTGAGCGCCGAGCTGCGCTCCCAAGGGCAACCAACGCCGAGACTGCTCGGTCCGCCAGTTCCTTATCGATTGACGGAAAAATCATCGAGCCCAACTCATTGACTGGCTGCGCCTGTTTCATCGTCTCGTTGACGACCAGACTCATCGGCCCCCAGGTGCTGAGGGCGTCATGGAGCATCGACCCGACCGAGGCGCCTTCGACGGCCGTCACTCCGCGATAGTCGAGCAGGCTACGCACCGCCTTGGTCCTAGCCTCGTCGCTCGACGCCTCGTAATACTTAGCCATCGGCAGAGCCGCCAAGATCGCTGCATCCTCAGCGGTGCCGGCGGCGGCGTGCTCACGGAGCGCGAGCCGGCCCTCGACGGTCCTGAAGTCGTCCTCGCACTTGCCCGTCAGCTGTGCCGCAAACTCCCGGGCGTATTCGGCGCTTGCGAAGCTCGCGCTGGTGCAGATCACCTGCAAGCGATCACTGGAGATGCCGAGTCGGGCGCGAAGCCGCCGCAGCAGCAACGCGACCTCCGCACCTGCGGCACCCCTATAGAGGTGCGCCTCGTCGATGATGAGCAAGAACTTCTCAACGGGGTTGTTTGCCAGCCATGCCCGCGTGGCATCAAAGACGGGCCGCTCAAGCGGCCGCATCAGCATGTACTCCAGCATCGAATAGTTAGTGATCAAAACGTCTGGCGGAGCACTCAACACCTCATGCCGCGTGAGGAGTTCTGGATCCTCGGGTCGCATGACAGCACGAACGAATTCACCTTTCTTGTCCCTCCAACGGCTTCCACTCGCGCCATACCAGGACTGCAGGTCGGGCTTGGCCGGCCACTTGCCACGTGCCTGCAGCTTGTCGATCAGGGCGACCGCGTCGGCGTACGACGGGGATGTGGGATCGGCCGCCTGTTCAAGGAGGAAGACGTAGAACTTCTCAATCGAGCGAAGTCGCTCTTGGTCCTTCTCGACCTTTCGAACGCCGGGGTAAAGCGTCCGGCTGGTGTACCGCGCAAATCGGGCAGGGCGGCCGGCCCAGGCAGTGAACTGAGTGGCCACTCGTGGATCACCGAGGAGCAGGCGCAGCCGACCGAGTTGATCGTTTACCAGCGCGTTCATCGGATACAAAATGAGGGTGCGGACGGCTGGCGCTTCGAATGACTCAGGTCGGTGGGCTGCCTCGGCCGCGAGCTTGCCAAGCATCGGGAGCAGGAAGGACTCCGTCTTGCCGGATCCAGTGCCAGTGGTCACTGCGAGGCTTCGACCGTCCCGCGACGTCCACTCAAGCGCCTGCGCTTGGTGCGTGTACGGCGGGTCGTAGAGCAGCGGAGATCTGTTGCCGTGCGGGGAGGTCAGGCTGGCGAAGATCTTCTGCGCCGCCGGATCAAGCTCGAGATCGCTGAACCGTCGGTTCGTCTTGTAACGCGGCGTGCTCTCGATGAATGGTGCCCGGAACAGCACCCCTTCCTGTTCAAGCAACGCCCGGCGTTGGTCGATCAGGGTCGGGTGTCCGACGTGGTAGGTGGCCTCGATGTAGTCACGCAGCGCGTCCTGGATCTTTCTGATCGTCTCCGCGATGGTGGGCACTTCCGCCGTCACTCTATTCTTCCCCCGTCCGAGACGAGCATCCACAACATGTCAGCAAGAAACGCCGTGAGGTCGAGCATAGCTCCGGTCGGCACGCGGTATGAAAACAGCGAGCCCTTCGAGCGCGGCAACGATAGCCCGACCAATTCGAGGTACCGCTCCGCCCAACTTGGCACCGGTGAGAAGAGATCCACGACCTCGTACGCGCTCCCTCCAGTTGCGGACCCGGTCCGAATGACCTGGGGCTGGCCACGCTCCGCATCGAGTGCCGCTTGCAGACGCCAGGCTTCGTCGTGTCCCGGTCTGGTCGCGTCGGCGACGGGGAGGTCGACGAGCCGTTGTGGGACTCCCTCAGCGACGCGCACAAAGCACCAGAGGTCCGCTCCGTAGGCCTGCGGGCGCCGGGCGACGAAGTCACCGCTATCGCTCGGCCTCGTTGCCCGCCATCGGCCGCGGTAATACCGCACCGGACTGTTCGAATCGATCACGGTCAGGCCGTTGACCTGGCCAGATGGACCTGCGCTGTCAAGCCGTTGGCGGTACGCGTCAAGAAATTCTGAAGCCGAAACGGCGGCAGGATGCATCGCCCACTGTTCGCGCGTGATCTCGTGCAATCCGAGCGCTGTGAGCAGTTCCCCGGCAGTGTCCTCGGCTAACTCGATGGTGCGGGTGTGGCCCTCGTACAGAACGTCGCTCGCCAGAGCCTCACCGACCAACGCCGCGCCGAACGGACGGATCCCGAGCAGCAGGTACCGGCCAGGCTCCTTGACCACATAGGACGGCGGACCAAGGAAGAGCAGTCTGGTTGCGTGCATCGACCGCTGGCGCAGTTCGAGCAGATCACCTGCCGAGATCAGAAGGTCAAGTAGGTCCATGAGGTCATCACGAGACGGCCCGCCACTTGGTGCCAGGGGACCAGCAGCTTCGAGCACGGCATCAACGATCTGACGCGGCGTGGCGGGGCATAGGAACGATCCTGCTCTCCGCAGGGAGGCGGAAAGTGCTTCCTGTGACAGCAGGTCAACTACTTCCTCGTCGAGGCCAAGCGTCTTCACAGCGAGTTGGGTCGCATCCGCAGCAGACAATCGGGAAACTTTCATCTGGAGCCTCCCATACCAGGCTTTATCGTGTCCGCTCGATATGCATCGGTGCCCAACACAGCAAATCGAGCCGCCCGCAACAGGACAGGAGTGTTGACGACGCGGTTCAGGAGCCCATCTCGCCTCGATGCGTCCCATTCCGCGATGCGTCCGGGGCTGCGTGCCAAGAAGACGAGAAACCTTGCGGCCAGAGGCGGATCGTCAATGCCACTGCTCGCGGCCGTCGAGGCGATCGCGCCAGCGAAACCCTGAAGCAGCGAGTCCGCCGAGTCCGACCACCGCCAAAGGCGATCGGCGATGTCCTTGGCGAGCGCCTTATGGCTGGAGGAAATACCGACCATCGCCTGCATTTCGTCCAGATGATCCAAGACATCCGCGCTCTCGAGCTTGCGCTCCAGCCGCGCCCAGTGATTCCCGGCGATAACCGAGACAAGCGCGCGAGTGATCGCCTCCAGAGCAACGCTCTGCTGGTACCGCGCGAACGGATCGGCCGGCAGGTCGGCACACAACCAGTAGTGGTGGGCTCGTATCAGGCGTATGAGTTCGTGCCGGGTGTTGGATACGACGTGGACAGACGAGCGAGGACTTCCCATCGCCAGAAGTTGGTTGGGATCCGGAGGAAGGATGACTGCGGCTTCCACGTCTCCCGCGGTTGCCCGAAGCAAGCCACCGCGCGGTGGTGCTTCGATCTCCGAGCCCGGCTGGTAGAAGACTCCGACGAGCGGTGACTCCACCGGAAAGAATTCGACACGAGTGTTGTCGCCGTCGGTCCGATCGACGAGCCGAGCACCACGTCGACGGTGGCGCTTCACGACGACCCAGCGCAGTGCCTGGAATCCTCGGTCACAGACGAGTGAGGCGAAGCCGACCCCTGCCCTGGAGACCGAGACCTCGCAGGACTCCGCTTCGTCGTAGCTGCCCCGGAGGTCAGAGTTGCGAAACTCGCGCTGTGCGAACTTGCTCCATGCTAGAGAGTTCATTGGCAGATCGATGCGACGGCGGATCTTGGCTAGCCGTTTGCCGTCCGCACCACGGAGGATCACCGAGAGGTCTGCGGTTGCTGCCGGCGGGCCGTCGATGGAGAGCGCGGCACGTTCCGCCCACAAATCCGTCAGGCTTGGCCGTGCTGGGGACGCGAGCAGTCGGATGCCCTCGCCCGACGTTGCACTCTCAGGCCGCACCTGTGGGTCGTGGATCGTGACGAGAAGCGAGCCTTCAGTAAGCGACTGGTCGCCCCCAGTGGCCAGCAGCGTGGCCTTGACCTCGTGCGTTCCGACCGTGAGCCCCTCGAGCGAGACGAATAGGTCGGACTGCTGGGCTGGCCACGCCATGACATGTGGAATGCCATCGACCGCGACGACGCACTTCTCTGGTGCCCGCTCGGCGTGGATCCCGATCATGGCGGGCTCGCCAGCGAGCCACTCAACTGAGCCTTCACCGTCCCAGGCGTTCGCCACCAGGCCGATTGGTCGCACCGCAACATCCGCCAGGACCGAGATGCCCGTCGCGACGAGTGCGGCTTCGTCAGCCTCACCAATGACCTTGGGAACGGACAGGTCAAACGCTCGCATTGCATCAACGTGGATGGCCGTCTCCGTGAGCCACGGGACGTCCGGCGGCTCTGTCGCGCCGTCGCCGACCAGCACATACGAATGCCGGGGTCGGACAACCTTGCCCTTAACCTCCACGGCAGGACCAGCGTCGCGTCGCCGGAACAGCCACCACGGACCCGCGCTGATCATGCATTGATCAGCGATCAGCCCGTTCACCGGCGCAGACGCACGCTCAAGCTGGATGAACGGCGTCTCCCGGCGAGGCCACGAGGTGAGTCGCACTTCCTGACCGGGGTAGACGAGGCGACCAGTCGCAAGCATCTTGCCGTCAACGCCGGCGATGCGGGCTCGCGACGATCGGAGTTGGTCGTAGACGTGTGGCAGTCGACCGTGAAGCGAGCTAAGGTCCGGAAGTTGGGCATACACCCGCCATCCGCGCTCCTGATACCGGAGAAGCAGTTTCGGATCGGTTGCGGCCGGAAGTCGCTCCTTTCGCCCGAGTGACGCCGTCCCCGTGCTATGTGAGCGGAAGCCGCTTGCGCGGACACGGCTGGCGGACTGCTTTGCCTGCGTGAGCCAGTGTCGAGACTGGTGCCCGCGAGACAGTCCATCGACGAGGCGAAGTAGCGTTGAGCGCATGAGGTACGGCGACTCTTCGTCATCACCAGACAACAGGGCCGCAGCGACCTGTCCAAGTAGTGTCGCGTTCTCGCAGAAGATGCGGAAGCGTTCGGTGTACCCACCCGCCCGAGAGGCAAGCATGGCGCCGAGCGCATTCGGATCGCCCAGCAGCCTTGTCGTCAACCCCGTCCGGAACTCGAAGAGGAGTTGAGCAAGCTGCCGCTGCAAGTAGGTAGGCAGTACGGCGTGCGTGATTGGCCAGGCGATGATGGTGAAGTTCTGCGCAAACGCGCCAGTAGGCACCGCTCCGCCGTATTCGTCGGCGAACTTCATGAACCACATCTTGATGCGCTGTCGGTCGCCATGCGTGCGCCACAATGGCGTCGAGGCCTCGAAGCTGGGCCAGTATTCATCTCCGATGTAGTCGTAGCCCGACTCGGCTGCATAGACAACGAACGGCAGCCACCAATGACTGACGCGGGCACCGAATCCCTGCGCGACCGCCGCACGCACGGTCAACTTCAGCCGGTCAAGCTCCGTCTCGCCTAGGTCGTGCTCCAGCGCGAAGACCGGCGTCACGGGGTCCAGCTGCTGACGAGTCTCGCTCAGGCGGCGGAAGTGGTCATCCAGCTTCCTATGCAGGTACTCCAAGATCTCTACTGTCTCGCCCCGCCTGACTTCCTCCACGCTCGATGCCACCTCCCCTCACACGTCCGTGCGCCCGGGCTTGCCCTGGGCGTCGCAGTCCGAGACGTACCAACGACAGTGCGGACTGGCGCCAGGGCCAGCCTCGCCTGCAGTGACCAACTCGACGGCAGCCTGCACCACCAGGATCGGACTCCAGGCGGCGAGCCGACTGCAACGTTGTGAGGAGCCCAGTTCGGCCGCATTTGCGGTGATCACCCGCTCCGCTTGACGGCGGACGGTACCTCCAGCACGGCAAGCATCGACCTCACCTCCCCACAAGGTGCCGCGGACATTACCGGCAGGGGTCCTACCAGCGGGACCCCGACTATTCACATGTTCAGCCGGTCTCCTCTGGCCTATTTGTGCTGTCAATAGCCCGCGGAGTTTATATTGCTCCGAGGTAACTACTGGTTGAGGCTGCACACGTCGGCGCAGCTCAACCCCGGCCCTCGCGAACCGACCCCCGCCTGGGGCTCGCTGGCGGCTGGTGACGGTTCGGACAAACTCTTACAGCGATGCAGCGCACGTCTGTCGTAGATCTGACAGCAGGACCTGGGCGCTTCAGCAGGACAGCTCCTAGCTTGATCTTTAACCTGTGGTCGGTTTGTATCGACCCTGGCGGATCATGGCCGCAGCCCTTGGTTGATCATTCTTCTTGTCGAGGGAAGAGGATCAGGACCAAGGGCTG
>NZ_JBIAYZ010000041.1:0-13296 GCF_042898635.1 Micromonospora sp. NPDC000442
CCCAAAAAATATTAAAAATTTTTTTAAAACCGGGGGGGGGGGGGGTTTTGGGGGGGGGGGGGGGGGGGGGGTTTTGTGGTTGGGGGGGGGGGGGGGGGGGGGGGGGGGGCGGGGGGGGGCCCCCCGCCCGGGGGGGGGGGGGGCCCGGGGGGCCCCCCCCCCCCGACGGTGCGATGTCAGCTCGCGGTGCAGGTCACCGCGGGAGCCGAGTTGGTGCCGTTCCAGCTGCCGAGGAAGCCGAAGTTGGTGCTGGCCCCGGCGCCGAGGCGGCCGTTGTAGGCGACGTTGCGGGCGGTCACGGTGGACCCGCTGCTGGAGACCGTGGCGTTCCAGGACTGGGTCACCGTCTGGCCGTTGGCGTACGTCCAGCGCACCGTCCAGCCGTTGATGGCGCTGGAGCCGGCGGTCACCCGGACGTCACCCTGGAAGCCACCCTGCCACTGGCCGGTGATGGAGTAGGTGGCCGTGCAACCGGCGCTCGGCGGCGGAGTCGACGGGGGCGGCGTCGAGGGCGGCGGGGTCGACGGGGGCGGGGTCGAGGGCGGCGGAGTCGACGGCGGCGGGGTGGTCGGCGGGGTCGAGTCGTAGACGCTTGCCTGCCGCGAGGTCTGCCGGATGCCGTTGGTGCCGTTGAACAACCGCTCGCCCCAACTGGTCAGCTGGTTCGGGTTGAAGTTGGTGGCCATGTCGAGGTACTCCACGCCACCACTGTTGCCGCTCCACGACCAGCCCAACCAGCCGATACCGTTGGCCTGGGTGTAGGAGAGGATGGCGTCCTCGTCGGGATTGCCGTCGGAGTGGTTGTGCCCGAACTCGCCGACCACGATGGGCAGGCCACGGCTGCGGAAACGACCCAGGTAGTCGCTGATCTCCGCGGCGGTGTCGAAGACGCCGTACATGTGGATCGAGAAGACCGTGTTGCGGGCCGGGTCGGCGCTGAACACCGTGGGGGCGTTGTCGCGCATGGTGAAGGACCAGTCCTGACCCCAGTTCGGGGCGTCCACCATGATGGTGTGCGTGAGGCCGCCGTCGCGCAGCCGGCGGATCGCGTTGGCGGTGTCGGTGGCGTACGACGAGTAGTTCTGGTTGCCGTACGGCTCGTTGCCGATGTTGACGATCACATAGGCTTCCTGGCCGTTCAGCGCACTGGCGATGCTGAGCCAGTAGTCGACCGCGCGGTCCAGGGTGATCGCCCCGCTCTGCTCGCCGTACCCGGTGGTGTCGTGCACCTCCAGCACGCAGATCAGCCGGTTGGCCTTGCAGAGCTGGATCACGTTGGACACGTCGGCGGCGCTGTTACGGGTCCACCGGTCGCCGCTGGAGAGCACGACCCGCACCGAGTTGGCGCCGAGGGCCTTGATGTCGGCGAAGGAACTGGTCTGGTTCGGGTACCAGGTGTGCGCGTGGTTGACCCCGCGCATGACGAACTCGTTGCCGTTGGCGTCGTAGAGCCGCCCGTTGTTGACCGAGAAGCCGGCGGCGGCGTGCGCCGAAGGTCCGAAGGCGAAGACTGCGGCGACGGTCGCCAGTAGGACGGCACCGACGGCCGCGAACAGTTTTCTCATGCATTCCTCGCAGGAGGTGTCTCCCCCGTGCCCAGGGGGTGCGGTGAGTGGCAGGTGAGCGGCTGCAGCCCGACAGCCGCGTTCAGGCCCGGCGAGGCATCAGCGTATGCCGATGGGATAGCGAAAGCAACCGGTTCAGTACGCCGGCTACCCGTGACGACCCAGGAGACACCGAGTCGTCACGGGGGCGGACATCCCCACCACAGGATGCACACCACGCCGGCATCTGAACCGGTTCAGACAACGGTAGGCACGGGCCGGGTGCACCGTCAAGCGTCGAGCAGGGTTGACCGATCCGGGCCGGGGTATCCGGAATGACCCGCCCCGGCCGGAAGGAGACGTCAATGGTCAGCATCGGCTACACCCTGATGTGCGAGCAGGCAGGTCCGAAGGAACTCGTCGACCATGCCGTGCGGGCCGAGGCGGCCGGCTTCGACCACCTCGTCATGTCCGACCACTACTACCCCTGGCTGGAGTCGCAGGGGCACTCCCCGTACGCCTGGTCGGTGCTGGGCGCGGTCGCGCACGCCACCTCCCGCGCGGCGCTGATGTCCTTCGTGACCTGCCCGATCCGCCGTTACCACCCGGCGGTGGTGGCGCAGAAGGCGTCGACGCTCGGAGTGCTCTCCGACGGGCGGTTCACCCTCGGCCTCGGTGCCGGGGAGAACCTCAACGAGCACGTGGTCGGCGGCTGGCCGCACGTCCAGCAGCGGCACGAGATGTTCGAGGAGGCGTTGCAGATCATCCGTCCGCTGCTGAACGGGGAGACGTTGACCTTCTCCGGCAACCACTTCGAGGTGCCGGACGCCTACGTCTGGGACCGGCCCGACACGCCGGTGCCGATGGCGGTGGCCGCCTCCGGCCGACAGTCGGCAACCCTGGCCGCCGAGTACGCCGACGGCATGATCGCCACCGATCCGGAGCCGCACCTGGTAGAGATGTACGAGCAGGCAGGCGGGGCTGGACGTCCCCGGTACGGGCAGGTGGCCATCTGCTACGGACCGGACGAGGCCGAGTGCCGCAAGATCGCCCACGACCAGTTCCGCTGGTTCGGGCTGGGCTGGAAGGTCAACAGCGACCTGCCCGACACCGACTCCTTCGAGGCGGCCACCCGCAGCGTGCGCGAGGAGGACGTGGCCGCCGGGCTCTCCTGCGGCCCCGACCTGGAGAAGCACGTGGCGGCGTTCAAGAAGTTCGTCGACGCCGGTTTCACCCACGTGGCAGTGGTCCAGGTCGGCGGCGACAGCCAGCCGATGTTCCTGGACTGGGCGCAGGAACAGCTGCTGCCCCGACTGCGCGAACTGTGACCAGGGAAGGTGTGATCGTCGATGCGATTCGGTAACACGGAGATCCGGCCGGCCGGCGGCGGCGTCGGCTGCCTCCTGATGATCCTCTTCTCCATCGTCGCCTCGATCGTGCTGACCGTCCTGCTCAACCTGCTCCTGTGACGTTCCGCCCGTGTTGATCAAGAAGTTCTGGTCCCGACACGCCGACGTCGGAGACCGGAACTTCTTGATCAACACGGGGTGGGCGGGGTGGGTGGGGTGAGGGCGAAATCGGCGAGGAGGGGGTAGTGGTCGGAGGCGTGCTCGGTGTCGGAGTCGCGGATCACTCCCACGTGCCTGAGGCGGGTGGCGAGCGTGGGGGTGGCGAGCAGGTAGTCCAGGCGCATGTCGGCGAACTCGGCACCACCGTGGGCGGTCGGCACGGTGGGTCCGGCGTCCGCTCCGAGATCCATCAGCCCGGCAGCGAGCAGCCGGGCCACCGCGCGGGTCTCCACCGTCCGCCCGTCGCGGCGCAGATGCCGGCGACGGTACGCGGGCGGTAGCCGACCCACCCGGTCGGCGTGCCCGGCGTACGGATCGAGGGTGTTCAAATCGCCGGCGAGCAGCGCCAGGCCGTCCCGGCCGCGGCGCAGGGCGGCGCTCGCCCACCCCGCCTCGACCAGCCGGCGGGTGCCCGAGTACGGGTCGAGGTGGGTGCCGAGCACCGTCAGCGGACCGGCGTCGGTGCCCAGCACCACGCGTCGGGCCGCGTGGTGGAACGGCCGGCGGACCGGTGCGCCGGCCAGCACCGGCCACGGCGGACCCACCAGCAACGCGACCGACTGTCCCAGCCAGGAACGGGCCAGGTACGGCCGGAGGCCGACGTCGGTGGCGAAGCCCGCGACGTCGAGGTCACCCAGTTCCTGCACGGCGAGCAGGTCCGGCTGCTGGCGCGCGATGACCCGGGCCACCAGCTCGCGTCGATCCGGACCGCCACGGTCCCGGCCGCCGGTGCGGATGTTCCAGGTCATCACCCTCAGCACGGCAGGCTCAGCCCGGCCGGCCGGCCCGGGCCAGCTCGTCGTCAAGGGTGTCCACGTCCTCCGATTCGATGGCCGGTCGGTTGCCCTGCCGGACGTCCTCGTTGGGGCGCACCACCCAGTACAACAGCCCGATCCACAGCGTGGTGAGCAGGATCGCGCCCATGAAGTCCGTCGGGTGGTGCATGCCCCGGTACATCCGGGAGACCGCCACCCCGACCGGCATCACCACGGCGAGCGCCACGAAGACCCACCGCCACCACCGGTCGGTCCGAGGGAGGACGATGACGGCGATCGCGACCCAGATGCAGAGGCTGGCCGCGATGTGCCCGGACGGGAACGACGAGGTCGGCATCGGACCGTCCAGGTTCTCCACCGGCGGGCGCGGCCGGTCCACCGCCGCCGCGCTGGCCAGGAAGAGGGTCAGCTCGCCGAACATGGTCAACGCCACGAACAGCACCGGCCGCCAACGCCGCCAGATCGCCAGCACCAGCGGGCAGAAGACAAGCGAGATCGCCATGATGGCGTGGGTGTCCCCGACCTTGCTCCACCACCAGCTGAGGTCGTCGAGCGAGGCGGTACGGCGCTCGGCGAACCAGGTGGGCACCGTCTCGTCGAGGCGGGCCAGGAAGGTGTTGTCGGCGTAGTAGCTGACGAACATGCCGAACGCGTAGAGGGCGCCGAACACCAGCACCCAGCCGACGATGATCTCGGCGACGCCGGCCCGGGCGTGCGGCAGCAACTTCTCCTCGTCCGGCGCGGGCGCCACCTCGTGCCCGGCCTCCGGCTCCAACCCCTCGGTCAGCGGCGCCGCGGGCCGTCCCCGCTCCAACCGCCACAACCGGAAGGCGTACGCGGTGACGCCCAGCCAGGCCGCGCCGAGCAGCCAGGCACCGAGCACATCGGAGAGGAAGTGCACGCCGAGCGCGACCCGGGTGAACCCGATCAGGAACACGACGGTGGCGACCAGGGCCATCGCCGCCCGACGCCAGCGGGGCGCCATCGCCGGCAGGAACACCAGCAGCAGCGCGCCGTAGGCCACCATCGACCCGAGGGCGTGGCCGCTGGGGAAGCTCTGCCCCGCGTACGCGCCGATCGACACGTCCACCTCGGGACGCAACCGGTCGACGAGCGTCTTGAGCGAAGGGTCGAGGATCAGCGCGCCCACGCCGGTGACGATCAGGAACACCGCGAGGCGACCCTGCCGACGGATCAGCAACCCGACCACGGCGACGGTCACCAACCAGATGATGACCGTACGCCCACCGAGGTCGGTGATGGCGTTGAGCACCGTCACCAACGGCCCGATCGGCGCGACCTGGTCGTTGAGCCACTGGGCGACACCGTGGTCCACGTCGTACAGCGGCGACCACCGCACCCGGACCAGCACCAGCAGCATCCCGAAGCCGACCCCGGCACCGAGCACGAGCGCCAGACCGGCGAGCGTACGTTCGGTGAAGTGTCCGAGGGGTCGTCGCAGAACGTCCCTGACCACGCCCACGGCAGCCTCCTTCGCTTCTGGCGTGCCGCAGTACCCGGTACGTCGCCGCGGTACACCCGGCGGCACTCTGGGTCAGAGCGCGGTCACCTCACCGGTGTCGTGCACGGGGGTCCGCTGCGCGTTCGGCTCCCAAAGGTCCGGCTTCGCCGGCTCCTGCACGCCGATGCGTACCGCCTCGAGTTGCGCCGCGAACGAGAGCCCCCCGAACAGCGCCATGCCGGTGAGGTTCGCCCAGAGCAGCAACGCCATGATCCCGGCCAGCGCGCCGTAGGTCTGCCCGAAGTCCTCACTGAACCGCACATAGCCGGCGAGCAGCAGGCTGGCCAGCCACCACAGCGCGGTGGCGATGCCGGCACCGAACAACAACCAGGACAGGCCGGGCTGATGGCGCCGGGGCGCGTGGCGGAAAAGCACCGCGACGGCGAGCACCGTCAGGCCGAGACTGAGCGGCCAACGCACCAGATCCCACCCCGTGCCGGCGACATCACCCCAGGCGTAGTGGCGTTCCACCGAGTCCCCCATCGGCCCACCGCCGACCAGGATGAGGAACCCGGCGAGGGCCGGCAGGCCGGCGCTCACGGCGAGCACCGCCGCCCGCAGGTACTTCCACAAGGCCGGCCGGTCCCGCTCGACGCCGTAGATGCGGTTGGCGCCCCGCTCGATCTGGGCCATCGTGCTGGTCAGCGCCACCAGACCGGTGATCAGGCCGAGGGTTAGCGCCACCTCGCCGGTCTCCTCGACCCGCTCGGCGCTCGCGTCGTCGCCCCCGCCGAGCAACTCGGCGACCATCTGGTCACTGGTGCCGGGGGTCAGCGCCAGCACCGTGTCGGCGACCACCTCACCCCCCTCGGCCACGCCCAGCTCGGAGATCAGCCCGGTGAGGGCGATCAGGAACGGCACCACGGCGAGGCAGAGCTGGAACGCGAAGGCCCGTGAGTGACTGAACCCGTCGCCGTAGCGGAACCGGGTGAACGCGTCGCGCAACAGGTGCCAGCCGCCCTCCCGGCGCAGCGTCTGCCAGGCGTGGTCGGCGCAGAGCTGCTCATCGGACATCAGCCGGGTCTCCGGCACGATCTTGGTGCTGCTCACCGTGCGACCCCTTCGTTCGCGACTGCGGGGCTCGCAAGCTCACTCCTCGCGCTCACCGAACCCGCCCTTCGCTCGCGACTGCGGGGGCTCGCAAGCTCACTCCTCGCGCTCACCGAACCCGCCCTTCGCTCGCGACTGCGGGGCTCGCAAGCTCACTCCTCGCGCTCACCTCGGCCCTCCTCGACGAGGTGTTCGCCCCGTTCGGCGGCGGCCGACGCGTCCTCGGCCAGGTCGGGAGCCTGCTCTGGTCGCGGTACGCACAACCACAACGCCCGCCGCCGAATCTGCACCCGCAGCCCGCGGCCCGGTTCGATCAGGTCGCCGTCCAGTTCCCGAGGCTGACTCCGGTTGCTGGTTATCTCCACTCGACGGGCCCGGTACACCTCCATCCGCGGCACCCGGTCGCGGCGGCGCAGCACCGCCCAGCCGAGGGAGAGCCAGTGCCGCAGCGTGCGCGGGGTGAGCACGGCGACGTCGAGGTACCCGTCGTCGGGCTCCGCCTCGGTGAGCAGGGTCACCCCGCCCTGAAGCCGGCCGACGTTGGCGACCAGCACCGAACGGGCGCGGCGGCGCAGCGGCGGCTGGTCGTCCAGCCGGATCGACACCCGCATCGGCCGGTCCCGCAGGTGTCGCGCGGCCCCCACCACATACGCGGGCCAGCCGATCCGGCGCTTGGTCGTCTCGCTGGTGGCATCGAGCATCTGGGCGTCGAAGCCCATGCCGGCCATCACCGCGAAGTGGTGCCCGTCCACCTCACCGACGTCGAGCAGCCGCCGACCACGCTCGATCGCCACCGCCAGCCCGGCGGGCAGTTCATCCGAGAGCCCCAGGTTGGCCGCGAGCAGGTTGCCGGTCCCCTGTGGCAGCACGGCGAGCGCCACCTCGGTGCCGACCAGGGCGTCGACGCAGGCCATCACCGTACCGTCGCCGCCGCAGGCGAAGACCACGTCGACCCCGGCGGCGAGGGCCTTCTCGGTCTGGCCGCGACCGGGGTCGTCGGGGGTGGTCTCGAACCACAGCGGTTCCGGCCAGCCAGCCGCGTCGAGCGTGTCGCCGACGGTACGGCGCAACGCGTCGAGATCGGTCACCTTGACCGGGTTGACCACCACCGCGCTGCGCAGCGGTCCTTCGTTCCGTCCGGCTTCCACGGCGTCAGTGTGCAGCACCCTGCCGGGTTGGGCGACCCGACACCGCTG
Source organism: Micromonospora sp. NPDC000442 (assembly GCF_042898635.1). Classification (NCBI taxonomy): domain Bacteria; kingdom Bacillati; phylum Actinomycetota; class Actinomycetes; order Micromonosporales; family Micromonosporaceae; genus Micromonospora; species Micromonospora sp. NPDC000442. Next base: position 7,657 of record NZ_JBIAYZ010000041.1, read on the forward strand.
TGCCTCGATTCACCCCGCCGCCGCCGTACGCCGACGTTTCACCCAACCACCACCGGGAGACACCCCCCCACTCACCTCCCACCAACCCGCACCCCCCACCCGCCAACCAACGATCACCTTCCACCGGCGATCTTGCAGTTTCCGTCGTTACATATGCCGCAAGAGCCGCATAACAACGACCAAAACTGCAAGATCGCGACAGCGAGGCTGCTGTGGGAGGCGGGGAGGGTCAGGCGGTGGCGCGGAGGGCGAGCTCGATTCGGCGGCGGGCGTCGGCCAGGTCTACGCCGGCCTCGGTGAGCACCAGTGCGGCGAGGCCGTTGCCCTCCCGCAGCAGGCCGAGCAGGAGGTGCTCGGTGCCGATATGGCGGTGACGCAGCCGTAACGCCTCGCGCAGCGACAGCTCCAGAGCCTTCTTCGCGCGGTCCGAGAACGGACCGCCGGTCGGCCCCCGCCGACCCCATCGGCGGCGCGGTGCCGGCACCGCCTCGCGGAGGGCGTCCGGACCGAACGACTCCTCGATCCGGGCGACGATGGCGGCGAGGTCGATGCCGATCTCGCGCAGTGCAGCCGCGTCGGCCTCGCCCAGGCCGCTGCCGCTGTTCTCGGTGTGGCGACGGATCCGCTCGCGCAGGTCGTCGGCGGTGACCCCCGCGTCGTGGAGCACCCGCACGGCCAGGCCGCCACCGTCGGAGAGGATGGCGAGCAGGAGGTGCTCGGTGCCGACGGGCCGCTGGCCCTCGGCACGGGCCTCCTCGCGTGCCCGCCGCACGGCCGCACGGGCACGCTCGGTGAATCGTTCGAACATCACGCCTCCCAGGAGGATTCGACCGCCGGTCGCCCGGCGTGCTTCTTGTGCACCGCCTGCCGGCTGACCTCGAGCGCGTCGGCGATCTCCTGCCACGACCAGCCCTGTCGCCGGGCGTTGTCGACCTGGACCACCTCAAGCCGTTCGAGCAGCCGGCGCAGGGCGCGGACGGCACGCAGGCCGACCCGGGGGTCGGTGCTGCCGGCCGCGGCCGCGAGTTCCGTCGCCTGACTCATGGTGTCAACCTACATTGACACGGCACGTCCGTCAACCTGAGTTGACACACGGCTGTTCGGCGGTGCGGGCACAGACGGTTCAACTCGACAGCGCGCGCCCACGGACACGACAGCACCGGGCGTAGGACGATCCGGCCCCCGGGGGGTACCACCGCGACTAGCCTGAGACGCAGGTTGGGTGCCACAGCTGCGGGGGTGATGCGGATGGCCGCCGCCAGCGACGCACCGGTGCTCGTCGGCGTCGGTCCGGAGGACGCCCTACCGGTGGCCCGCCTCGCCGCCCGGGTCGCTGCCGCCCACGGACGCGGGCTGCACCTGCTGCACGCCTTCAACTGGGCTGCCTTCGACGCACCGGCGGTCTCCAGCTCCCGGGCCGACGCCGAACAGCTGATCGCCGAGGCGACCGCGGCGGCCAACGAGAACGAGCCGGGCGTGCCGGTCACCGCCGAGATCGCCGAGGGCTCGGCGGTGGCGAACCTCGTCCGCAGGTCGGAGACCGCCTTCCTGGTGGTGGTCGGCGACGGTGGGATGGCCCACTGCGACCGCTGCATCCCGGCGGACAGTCCCGCCGTGCAGGTGGCCGCCCGCGCCGAGTGCCCGGTGCTGGTCGCCCGACGGGAACCCCCACCCTCCGGCCCGGTCCTGGTCGGGGTCGACGGTTCGGCCTCTGGCGAGCTCGCGCTGGGTTGGGCCCTCACCTGCGCCACCCGGCACAAGGCACGCTTGCTTGCGGTCTGGGTGGTCGACTCCGACGGGTTCGTCGAGGAGGCCACCGAACGGCTCAGCGAGATGGTGTCCCGCCACCGGGCCGGCCATCCCGACGCCGCCGTCGAGTGCCACGTCATCCGGGGCGAACCCGGTGACGTACTTGTCGACCAGTCCCGCTCGGCACAGCTGGTGGTGGTCGCCGCCCGGGGCGAGGAACCGTTGCGCGGGATGCTCGGCGCGGTCAGCCAGTCGCTGCTCTACCACGCCCCGTCCCCGGTGCTCGTGATCCGCGGCGTGACCGACACACCTGCCCCCGACGGGTCGTGACACCCGGGCCGGCGGGACCAACGGCCCTGATCCAAATTCGCCGATTAGGCCAAGCTGACAGAGGAAACCGCGCGTTGCGGATGCAGGATTCACCGACCCGCGAGAGGCTCAAGCAGTATGGACACCGCTGTAGACCTGCGAAGCCCCCTGACCGATGACGAACTGCGCCGGCTGGACGCCTACTGGCGAGCGGCGAACTACCTCACCGTCGGGCAGATCTACCTGCTGGACAATCCCCTGTTGCGTGAACCGCTTACCCCCGAGCACGTCAAGCCCCGCCTGCTCGGGCACTGGGGCACCTCCCCCGGGCTGAACCTGATCTACGCCCACCTGAACCGGGCCATCGTGGCGCGGGACCTCAGCGCCATCTACATCACCGGGCCCGGTCACGGCGGACCGGCACTGGTGGCGAACACCTGGCTCGAAGGCACCTACAGCGAGCTGTACCACGACATCGGTCGCGACGAGGCCGGCATGGCCCGGCTGTTCCGGCAGTTCTCCTTCCCCGGCGGCATCCCGAGCCACGTCGCGGCGGAGGTGCCGGGCTCGATCCACGAGGGCGGCGAGCTGGGGTACGCGCTCAGTCACGCCTACGGCGCCGCCTTCGACAACCCCGACCTGCTGGTCGCCTGCGTGATCGGGGACGGCGAGGCGGAGACCGGCCCGCTGGCCGGCAGCTGGCTGTCCAACGTGTTCCTCAACCCGGCCCGCGACGGCGCGGTGCTGCCCATCCTGCACCTCAACGGATACAAGATCGCCAACCCGACGGTGCTGGACCGCATCCCCGAGTCCGACCTGCTCGACCTGATGCGCGGCCAGGGCTACCAGCCGTACGTGGTGGCCGGCGACGATCCGGCCGTGGTGCACCAGAGCCTGGCCGCCACCCTGGACCGGGCGCTGGACGAGATCGCGGAGATCCAGCGCCACGCCCGCTCCGGCGCGACCGTCGAACGCCCGCGCTGGCCGATGATCGTGCTGCGTACCCCGAAGGGCTGGACCGGGCCACGCGACGTCGACGGCAAGCGGGTTGAGGGCACCTATCGCGCACACCAGGTGCCGCTCTCCGCCGTCCGCAGCAACCCGGAGCACCTGGCCGAGCTGGAACGGTGGCTGCGCAGCTACCGTCCACAGGAGCTGTTCGACGCCACCGGCGCGCCCGTCGCCGAGGTGGCCGACCTGCCGCCCAGGGGACCGCGACGGATGAGCGCCAACCCGGTCGCCAACGGCGGCTCGGTGCTGCGCGATCTGGTGCTGCCCGACTTCCGCGACTACGCCGTCGAGGTGCCCCGGCCAGGCGAAACGGTCACCAGCGCCACCGGCGAACTCGGCAAGTGGGTCCGGGACGTGATCACTGCCAACCCGCAGACGTTCCGGCTGTTCGGCCCGGACGAGGTCGCCTCCAACCGGCTCCAGTCGGCCTTCGAGGTCACCGGGCGGGCCTGGATGGCCGGCACGGTCGACGGCGACGACCACCTCTCCCCCGACGGGCGGGTGATGGAGGTCCTCTCCGAGCACCTCTGCCAGGGTTGGCTGGAGGGCTACCTGCTCACCGGCCGGCACGGCATCTTCACCAGCTACGAGGCGTTCATCCACATCGTCGACTCGATGGTCAACCAGCACGCCAAATGGCTCAAGGTCACCCGTGGCATTCCGTGGCGGCAGCCGGTCGCCTCGCTGAACTACCTGCTCTCCAGCCACGTCTGGCGGCAGGACCACAACGGTTTCTCCCACCAGGACCCGGGCTTCATCGACCACGTGATGAACAAGAAGGCCGAGGTGGTGCGGGTCTACCTGCCGCCGGACGCCAACACCCTGCTCTCCACCATGGATCACTGCCTGCGCAGCCGCCACTACATCAACGTGGTGGTGGCCGGCAAGCAGCCCGCGCCCAGCTGGCTCACCATGGACGAGGCCATCGCGCACTGCCGACGCGGCGTGGGCATCTGGGACTGGGCCAGCACCGACGACGGCAGCGAACCGGACGTCGTGCTCGCCTGCGCCGGTGACGTGCCGACGCTGGAGACCCTCGCCGCCGCGGACCTGCTGCACCAGCACCTGCCCGAACTCAAGGTCCGGGTGATCAACGTCGTGGACCTGATGCGGCTCCAGCCGGCCGCCGAGCACCCGCACGGTCTGCCGGATTCCGAGTTCGACACGCTGTTCACCCGCGACAAGCCGATCATCTTCGCGTACCACGGCTACCCGTGGCTGATCCACCGACTCACCTACCGCCGGACCAACCACGACAACCTCCACGTACGCGGGTACAAGGAGGAGGGCACCACCACCACGCCGTTCGACATGGTGATGCTCAACGACCTGGACCGCTTCCACCTCGTGATCGACGTGATCGACCGGGTACCGGGGCTGGCCGCCCGCGCCGCGCACCTGCGGCAGGAGATGACCGACGCGCGCCAGTCGGCCCGCGACTACACCCGCCGGTTCGGTGAGGACGATCCCCGGGTGGCCGAGTGGCGCTGGGTCCGCGAGACCGACCCGACCAACCGGTGAGGAGGTATCCCTGATGAGCGAGCACAGCACCGGGCCGGCCAGCGGCGCGGAGATCCTGGTGGGCTACGACGGCTCACCGGACGCCGCGGCGGCGCTGGAGTGGGCGCTGGATCAGGCCCGCCGCGACGGCCGGCCGGTCCGGTTGGCGTACGTCTTCGAATGGCTGACCGTGGCCGGCTGGGTCGGTCCGGGCGTCACGCCGGGCATGTGGCCCGACGAGCAGGCCCGCCGGCAGGTCGAGGAGCTGGTCGGCAAGGCCGCGGCGGACGCCGCCGCCACCCACCCGGGCCTGGACGTGCGCGGCGACGTGCTGGACGGTCCGCCCGCCCTGATCCTGGAGGAGGCTTCGACGCAGGCCGGCCTGTTGGTGCTGGGCAGCCGCGGGCACGGCGGCTTCGCCGGTCTGCTCGCCGGCTCGACCGCGGTCAACGTCACCGCGCACGCGCACTGCCCGGTGGTGGTGGTCCGTCGCCGACCGGCCGAGAACGACCGGGCCGGGCACGTCGCGGTCGGGGTGGACGGCTCGGAGCATTCGCTGCTGGCCCTCGGCTTCGCCTTCGAACAGGCGGCCCTGCGTCGGGTGCCGCTGCACGTGGTGCGTGCCTGGCAGCCGCGACGTGATCAGTGGAGCCTGCGCGGCGAGCAGGCCCGCGACGCGGCGCTGGCCGACCAGCGCGCCGAGTTGGACGAGGCGTTGCATCGCTGGCAGGACAGCTTCCCCGACGTCGAGATGACCGTGGAGACGGCCGCCGCCGCACCGGCCGGTCTGCTCATCGACGCCAGCCGCAACGCACAACTGATCGTCGTCGGCAGCCGGGGGCGCGGTGGGCTGCGGGGCATGCTGCTCGGCTCGGTCAGCCAGCAACTCCTCCAGCACGCCCACTGCCCGGTGGCGGTGGTCCGGGAACGCTGAGGTACGTCGTGGGGCGGCCGCGGGGCGGGCGGCCCCCCCACCCCCCCCCCGCGCCCCCGCCCCCCCCGGGGGGGAACCACAACAGAGAAGCCCAACCGAATGAAACCGCCCCCCCCAAGCGCGCGCCCCCCCCCCGC
>NZ_JBIAYZ010000042.1:0-12513 GCF_042898635.1 Micromonospora sp. NPDC000442
TCGTGGTCGTTGCGGTCACCCAGGTGTCCCAGGTTCTCCAGCTTCGACTCCTGCAGGGCGGTGGCGATCGACACGACCGCGGCCCGCTCGTCCATGCCGGCCTTCTTCGTCGCGGCGATGATCGCCTTCACATTCGCGACCTGCTCATCGTTCAACTCGATCATCGACTGGTTGCTAGGGGTGCCGTGCGGCAACAGCGTGCCCATGTCCGGCTTGTCAGCCTGGACCGCGGCGATCGGGGTGATCGGTGTGGGCTCGTTGCTGGTGGTGGCGTGGTTCAGGGGGCCGGCCGCGAGTCCGGCGGCGGCGGTGAGGCCGGCGATGCCCAGGATGCTCTTGCGCAGCGTGGTGTTCATGGGGGCTCCTTCGCGTTCGGGGGTGAGGTCCGGCCCGCCTGCATAGGGGGTGGCGGTGGGACCGTGCGCGTGGGGTACCAGAAGAACTGGTGGCACCGTCGGCCTCAGGGGGTGGGCCGTTCGGTTCCGAGGGTCTGGGCCGAATGTCGGCCCGAAGGGGTGACGCGTGGGGCGGTGCCACTTCACGCGCCGGGACCATGTCCAACGACTGACCGGGGCGGGTCATTCCCGTGACCCGCCGGGCCCACCAAGGGGGTAGGTGGGGTAGGTGCTGCGTGGTCAGTTACCGGTTACAACGCCGACCGACCGCCGATCATTCCGTCCGGCCACCCGCCACCGCCCGCGAAAACCGGACACCACACCACACCACACCACACCACACCACACCGCCACCCGCGCTCCACCCCACCGAGCCAAATGGCTCGCCGACTCACGACATGCGGCAAATCGCGGTCTCCGGCGCCCGGGAAGGCCCGACTTGCCGCATCCGGCGACCGTCAACGCGTAGCAGGCCCGAGCCGGGTCGCCCGCCACCCCGAAACGCCGGGCTGCCGAACCACCACAGCACCGGATCTTGGTCCGAAACCGCCCACCAGAGGGCCGAATCGCACCAAGATCTCCCCGCCACCCGCCACCCGCCACCCGCCACCCGCCACCGCGCACCGCTGGGTGGTGGCGGGGCGGAGGTGGCCGGGGTTGCCGTCGGGGGGAGTTGGGCACTGCCCTGAGGGGTGTGGGGCGAGGGCCTAGGGTTGTTCGGGTGGCGACACTTCTGCTCCTGCGGCACGGACGCACCACCGCGAACGCCGACGGTGGACTCGCCGGTCGACAGCCCGTCGAGCTGGACGAGACCGGCCGCGCCCAGGCAGCCGCGGTCGGTGAACGGCTACGGATGGTGCCGTTGACGGCGGTGGTGACCAGCCCGCTGATCCGGTGCCGGCAGACCCTGGAACTGGCGCTGCCCGAAGCGTCGCCGGTGGTGGACGACGGTTTGATCGAGTGCGGGTACGGCAGCTGGGAGGGTCAGCCACTGAAGAAGCTGGCCAAGGAGCCGCTCTGGCCGGTGGTGCAGCAGCACCCCAGCGCGGCGGTCTTCCCCGGCGGCGAGGCGATGGCGCAGATGGCGACCCGGGCGGTCACGGCGGTACGCGCCTGGGACGCCCGCCTGAGCGCCGAGTACGGTCCCGAGGCGGTCTGGCTGGCATGCAGTCACGGGGATGTGATCAAGGCCATCGTCGCCGACGCGCTCGGCGTACACCTGGATCTTTTTCAGCGGATCGTGGTGGACCCGGCGTCGGTGACCGCGATCCGCTACACCCCCCTGCGGCCCTTCCTGGTACGCCTCAACGATGTCGGCGGTGACCTGGCCGGCCTGGTGCCGCCGCCCGGTAAGCGGCGTCGGCGGGCCCGCCGGCCGACGGACTCCGACGCCGCGGTCGGCGGTGGCGCGGGGGCGTCCCGGTGAGCCGCCCGGCTCCGCATCCCGCCACGGCGGGATCTGCTCGCACAGCGGCCGGGAAACGCGGCTTAGGGGGCGTCGCTATTCGGGTGGTCGGTGGGGTGCGCGCTGCGCGGGGCCGCCGGATAGGGTCGTGGGTATGACCCACCAGGTGCACGCCTTCGAGCCGCCGGAGCGGTTCGTCGCCGGGACCGTCGGGCCGCCAGGGGAGCGCACGTTCTTCCTTCAGGCGCGCGGCGGTGGCCGGCTGGTCAGCGTCGCGCTGGAGAAGGTCCAGGTCTCCCTGCTCGCCGAGAAGCTGGAGGAACTGCTCACCGAGGCCCAGCGTCGGTTCGGTGTGGAACTGCCCGAGGCTACCGTCCCGGCCGGTGACAACGACCCGCTGGAGACGCCGGTCGACGAGGAGTTCCGGGTCGGCACGCTGGGCCTGGCCTTCGACGCGGACACCGCGACCGTGGTGATCGAGGCGATCGCGGTCGGCGAGGCGGAGACCGAGATCGAGCTTGGCGAGTCGGAGGAGGAGGACGATCCCGACGATGTCGAGCCCGACGAGGATCTCGACCGGCTCCGCGTCCGGTTGACCCCCGAGGCGACCCGCGCGTTCATCGAGCGGGCCCGGCGCGTGGTAAACGCCGGGCGGCCGCCCTGCCCGCTCTGCGGCCAGCCCCTCGACCCGGCCGGCCATCTCTGCCCCCGGAACAACGGCTACCACCGGTGACCTCGTCTGGCGTGGCTCCCCGGCAGGACGAGGGGGCCGCGCTGCGCCTGCTGCGTGACGGTGAACTGACCGTCGAAGGCCGGCTCGTCGACGCCTCGAACACCACCCTGCGCGGCGTGCTGACCCTGGACGGGATGTCGGCGCGGTGCGTGTACAAGCCGGTGCGCGGTGAGCGACCGCTGTGGGATTTCCCGGACGGCACCCTGGCGGGCCGTGAGGTGGCCGCCTACCTGGTCTCCGCCGCCACCGGTTGGGATCTGGTGCCGCCGACGGTGCTGCGGGACGGGCCGTTCGGGCCCGGTTCCTGCCAACTGTGGATCGAGGAACCGCCCGACGCTGAGCCACTTGTGGGTTTCGTGCCGGCCGACTCGGTGCCACCCCGCTGGTTCCCGATCGCGGCCGCCCGCGACGACGACGGCACCGCGTACGCCCTGGCCCACGCCGACGACCCGCGGCTGGCCCGGCTCGCGGTGCTCGACGCGGTGATCAACAATGCGGACCGCAAGGGCGGCCACGTCCTGGTCGGTCCGGACGACCGGATTCACGGGGTCGACCACGGGGTTAGCTTCCACGTGGAGGAGAAGCTGCGTACGGTGCTCTGGGGGTGGGCCGGCCGTGCGTTGCCGGCCGACGCGGTCGACATGCTCGGCCGCCTGTCCCGTCAGCTCGCCGGTCCGCTCGGCGAGGAACTGTCCGAGCACCTCACCCTCGGTGAGATCACCGAACTGACCACTCGGATCGACCGGCTGTGCGAGAGCGGTCGCTTTCCGCAGCCGTCCCAGGACTGGCCGGCAGTGCCCTGGCCGCCGATCTGAGCCTGTCGCGTTGATCACTCGCCGGCCGGCGTGACGTCGCCCGACGGCTGGCTAGGCTGACGGTCATGGAGTCTTGGGTGGGGCACGAGGTGCCGCGACTGCCGGGCCGGAGCGAGCCGTTGCGGTTGTTCGACTCGGCGCGGGAGAGTGTGCAGCCGAGCGATCCGGACGGCACGGCCACCATGTACGTCTGCGGCATCACCCCGTACGACGCCACCCACCTCGGTCACGCCGCCACCATGATCACCTTCGACCTGGTGCAGCGGATGTGGCGCGACGCCGGCCATGAGGTCCGGTACGTACAGAACGTCACCGATATCGACGATCCGTTGCTGGAACGGGCCGAACGCGACCGTGAGGACTGGAAGGTCCTGGCGATGCGGGAGACGGCGCTGTTCCGGGAGGACATGGAGGCGTTGCGGATCATCCCGCCGGCCCACTACGTCGGGGCGGTGGAGTCGATCCCGGACATCGCCGAGAAGGTGCTGGTGCTGCTCAAGGACGGTGCCGCGTACCGCCTCGACGACGGCACCGGCGACGTGTACTTCGACATCTCGGCCGCGCCGAGCTTCGGTTACGAGTCCAACCTCTCCCGCGAAAAGATGCTGGAGATATTCCCCGAGCGCGGCGGCGACCCGGATCGTGCCGGCAAGCGTGACCCGTTGGACCCGCTGCTGTGGCGCGGTGCCCGGGACGGCGAGCCGTCCTGGCCGGGCGGAGACCTCGGCCCGGGCCGACCGGGCTGGCACATCGAGTGCGCGGTGATCGCCCTCGGCCTGCTCGGTTCCACCATCGACGTGCAGGGTGGCGGCAACGACCTGCTCTTCCCGCACCACGAGTGCTCCGCCGCGCACGCCGAGCGGTTGACCGGCGCGGCTCCGTTCGCCTCTCACTACGTGCACGCCGGCATGATCGGGCTGGACGGCGAGAAGATGTCCAAGTCCCGGGGAAACCTGGTCTTCGTCTCCCGGCTGCGGGCCGACCGGGTGGATCCGATGGCGGTCCGGCTGGCCCTGCTCTCCGATCACTACCGCGCCGACCGGTCCTGGACCGACGACCTGCTCACCGCCGCCCAGGAGCGGCTGGGCCGCTGGCGGCGGGCCGCCGCCGCGACCGCCGGGCCGTCCGGGTCGGCGTTCCTGTCCGGCGTACGCGAACGACTCGCCGACGATCTCGACACACCCGGCGCCCTGCGGCTGGCCGACGAGTGGGCCGAGCTGACCCTCGCCGGCGCCGACGACGACCCGGCCGCTCCGCACCTCTTCGCCGACACCGTAGACGCCCTGCTCGGCATCCACCTCTGACCCCACCCCCACCTCACCCGCGATCTTGCAGTTGTGGTCGCCATTACGCGGCTTTCGTGACTTTCGCGGCGACGGAAAGTGCAAGATCGCGAGGGGGTTGGGGGTGGGGCGGGGCAGTTCAGCCGAGGACGAGGCCGGGGTCGGGGTCGGGGTCGGTGGTGGGGGCGGGGATCTGATACTCCTCGGTCAGCGTGGTGACCGGGCCGGGCCAGGTGGCCTGGGCGACCTCGATGGGCCGGCGCTGCGGGTCGTACGCCACGTGTAGCAGGTGCAGCACCGGGGTGTCCGGTCGGATCTGGAGGGTCTCGGACTCCTCGCGGCTGGGCTGGCGTGCGGTGATCGTGTCGGTTGCGGTCGCGTACCGCCGGCCGGTGGCCTCCTCGGCCTCCTGGTAGAGCGGCCGGCCGAACGCCTCGGCCCGTTCCAGGGTGGTGCCGGCGGTGTCGGCGGGCAGGAACCAGGAGGCGCCCACCTCCACCGGTGACTCCTCGGTGCGGACGAGATGGCGGCGGCAGAGCAGTTCGGTGCCGTCGGGTACGCCGAACGCGTCGGCCACCTCGGGCGGCGCGGGGGAGCGGCCGACGGAGACGAGTTGCTGGCGATAGCGGGCCGCGAGGTCGGTGTGATAGCCGCGGAAGCCGCCGTAGCGGCCTCGGGAGAGCCGGTTGAGCCGTCGCCGGGTGCCCCGCACGTACGTACCGGAACCGGGTTTGGTGATCAAAATGCCCTCGACCCGCAGCTGGTCGACGGCGCGTTGCACGGTCTGCTTGGCGACCCCGAACATCTCGGCGACGGCGGGGATGGACGGCAGCCGTTCGCCCGGTGCCCAGTCGCCGCGTCGGATCTGGCTCTTGAGCTGCGCGGCGATCTGCCGGTGCGGGAACTCGGCCGCTCCCGGGTTGATCTGCATCCCGCCTCCTCATTTTCAGCTAGGTTCCTAGGATGCCGTACGCGGGGTGCGTGCCGCCACCCCGACACACATGACCAGACCCCGGGCCGATAACGACCCGGGGTCTGGAAAGCGGAACGGGGAGTGGGTTACCAGGAACCGGCGGTGGGGCCGGCGGATCCGCCCCGGCGGCGCAGGTACTTCTCGAACTCCTGGGCGATCTCGTCCCCGGTCAACGGGGTGATGCCCGCGTCACCGACGCGTTCCTCCAACTCGCGGACGTACTCGCCCAGCTCGGCGTCCTGCTCTGCGGCGCTGCGGACCCGCTGCTCCCACTCGGCGGCCTCCTCGGCCAGGTCGGCCATGGGCACCGGCAGGTCGAGCACCTCCTCGACCCGGTGCAGCAGGGCGAGGGTGGCCTTCGGGCAGGGCGGGTTGTTGGCGTAGTGCGGCACGTGGACCCAGAACGAGACGGCGTCGACCTCGGCGCGGGTGCAGGCGTCGTGCAGCACGCCGACGATGCCGGTCGGCCCGTCGTACCGGGTCGGGGTGAGCTGGTAGCGGCGCGCGGCGTCGGCGTCGGAGGCGCTGCCGCTGATCGGCAGCGGCCGGGTGTACGGCACGTCGGCCAGCAGGGCACCGAGCAGCACCACCCGCTCGACCTCCAGGCTGTGGCAGATTTCCAGCACCTGCTCGCAGAAGGTCCGCCACCGCATGCTCGGCTCGATGCCCCGGATCAACACCACGTCCCGCTCGGTGCCGGCGGGGCTGGCGACCGTGAACCGGGTGGTCGGCCATTCCACCCGGCGGGTGGCGCCGTCGGACATGGCGATGGTGGGCCGGCTGACCTGGAAGTCGTAGAAGTCCTCCGGGTCCAGCTCGGTGACGGGGCGGGCCTCCCACACCTGCTCCAGGTGCTCGACCGCCGCGGTGGACGCGTCCGCCGCGTCGTTCCACCCCTCGAAGGCGCAGATGGCGACCGGGGACCGCAGCACCGGCAGCCCGTCGAACTCGGTCACGCCGTCACCTCCTGCTCGTCACCGGCGGTCCGGGAGGCGGTCCCGGTCGTCCGCCCACGGTGCGTGGCGGTGTCGCTGTAGTCCTTCACGTCAGTCAGCCTACGTGCCGGGCCCGGACCCGGCCCGTCGGCCGCGCCGGATGGAACGGGCGTCGGCATCGACGTCGGGCTGCGCGGACACGGCCGGCAGCGCGCGGTGTTGGGCAATGCGCACCAAAACGGGCACAGTGATCCCGACGACACAATGTGGGATCGGACGGTACGCAGGGGTGCGGGCCCGCCTCGCCGCACTAACCTGAGGTCGTGCGGACTTCGTTGCTCGATGCGCTGGCAGACCGGATCCTCGTCACCGATGGGGCGATGGGGACGATGCTGCAGGCTGCGGACCTGACCCTGGACGACTTCGACGGCCTGGAGGGGTGCAACGAGATCCTCAACGTCACCCGGCCGGACGTCGTCCGCGGGGTTCACGAGGCGTACCTGGCGGCGGGCGCGGACTGTGTGGAGACGAACACCTTCGGCGCGAACCTGCCGAACCTCGCCGAGTACGACATCGCCGACCGGATCTGGGAGCTGTCCGAGGTGGGGGCACGGCTGGCCCGGGAGGCCGCCGACGCGTACTCGACCGCGGAGCGGCCCCGCTGGGTGCTCGGTTCGATCGGCCCGGGTACGAAGCTGCCGACCCTCGGCCACGCCTCGTACGCCAGCCTCCGCGACGCGTACCAGCAGAACGCCGGTGGGCTGATCGCCGGCGGCGCGGACGCGTTGATCGTCGAGACCTGCCAGGACCTGCTCCAGGTCAAGGCGGCCGTGATCGGGTCCAAGCGGGCGATGGCCGAGGCGGGCCGCACGGTGCCGATCATCTGTCACGTGGCGGTCGAGACCACCGGCACCATGCTGCTCGGCAGCGAGATCGGTGCGGCGCTGACCGCCATCGAGCCGCTCGGCGTCGACCTGATCGGCCTGAACTGCTCGACCGGCCCGGCCGAGATGGGCGAGCACCTGCGCTACCTGGCGCAGCACTCCCGCATCCCGGTGTCGGTGATGCCCAACGCCGGCCTGCCCGTGCTCACCCCGGACGGGGCGTACTTCCCGCTGGGCCCCGACGACATGGCCGACGCCCTGGAACGGTTCGTCGCCGACTACGGCGTCGCGCTGGTGGGTGGCTGCTGCGGCACGACTCCCGAGCACATCCGGGTGCTGGCCGAGCGGCTGCGTGACGTGCGGCCGGTGGCCCGCGAGCCGCGTACCGATCCGGGCGTCTCCTCGATCTACCACCACGTACCGTTCGCGCAGGACGCCAGCGTGCTGATGGTGGGGGAGCGGACCAACGCCAACGGCTCCAAGGCGTTCCGGGAGGCCATGCTCGCCGCCGACTGGCAGTCCTGCGTGGAGATCGCCCGTGGGCAGGCCCGCGACGGCTCGCATCTGCTGGACCTCTGCGTCGACTACGTCGGCCGCGACGGCACCACCGACATGCGCGAGCTGGCCGGCCGGTTCGCCACCGCCTCCACGCTGCCGATCATGCTGGACTCGACCGAACCGGCGGTGATCGAGGCCGGCCTGGAGATGCTCGGCGGCCGGTGCGTGGTCAACTCGGTCAACTTCGAGGACGGCGACGGCCCGGAGTCCCGGTACGGGCGGGTGATGCCGGTGATCATGGAGCACGGCGCCGCGGTCGTGGTGATGTGCATCGACGAGGAGGGGCAGGCCCGCACCGCCGCGGACAAGGTCCGCATCGCCTCCCGGACCATCGAGGACCTGACCGGTCGCTGGGGCATGCGACTGCCGGACATCATGGTCGACGCGTTGACGTTCCCGATCTCCACCGGTCAGGAGGAGACCCGCCGCGATGCTATGGAGACCATCGAAGCGATCCGTGAGATCGCCCGACGCTATCCGGGGATCAACTTCACGCTGGGCATCTCCAACGTCTCGTTCGGGCTCAACGCCGCCGCCCGGCAGGTGCTCAACTCGGTTTTCCTGCACGAATGCGTACAGGCCGGGCTCACCTCGGCGATCGTGCACGCCAGCAAGATCCTGCCGATGTCGAAGATCCCCGAGGAGCAGCGCGAGGTCGCCCTCGACATGGTCTACGACCGCCGCCGCGAAGGCTACGACCCGTTGCAGCGGTTCATCGAGTTGTACGAAGGCGTCGACGCCGCCTCGGCGCGCGCCACCCGGGCCGAGGAGTTGGCGGCCCTGCCGCTCAACGAGCGGCTCAAGCGGCGGATCATCGACGGCGAGCGCAACGGCCTGGAAGCCGACCTCGATGCGGCGATGGCGGCCGGCACCGCCCCGCTGCTCATCATCAACGACATCCTGCTGGACGGCATGAAGGTCGTCGGTGAGTTGTTCGGCTCCGGTCAGATGCAGCTGCCGTTCGTGTTGCAGTCCGCCGAGGTGATGAAGACCGCGGTGGCGTACCTCGAACCGCACATGGAGAAGGCCGACGACGACGGCAAGGGCCGCATCGTGCTCGCCACCGTCAAGGGCGATGTGCACGACATCGGCAAGAACCTGGTCGACATCATCCTGTCCAACAACGGCTACGACGTGGTGAACATCGGCATCAAGCAGCCGATCTCCGCCATCCTCGATGCCGCCGAGCAGCACCGCGCCGACGCCATCGGCATGTCGGGTCTGCTGGTCAAGAGCACCGTCATCATGAAGGAGAACCTGGTCGAGATGGCGTCGCGCGGGGTCGCGGAGCGCTGGCCGGTCCTGCTCGGTGGTGCCGCGCTGACCCGGGCGTACGTGGAGGACGACCTGCGGTCGATGTTCCCCGGCCAGGTGCACTACGCCCGCGACGCCTTCGAGGGGCTGTCCCTGATGGACCGGGTGATGGCCGCCAAGCGTGGCGGCGCGCCGGTCATCGATCCCGAGCGGGAGGCCGCTCTCGCCGCCCGCCGGGCCCGCCGGGAACGGCAGCGTGCGGTGGTCGCCGAGTCGCTGCCGGAACTGCACGACACCTCGGTACGCTCCGACGTCGCGGTCGACGTGCCGGTGCCGGTCGCACCGTTCCACGGCACCCGGGTGGTCAAGGGGGTGCCGCTGGCCGACTACGCGGCACTGTTGGACGAGCGGGCCACCTTCATGGGCCAGTGGGGGCTGCGCGGTGCGCGTGGTGGCAAGGGCCCGTCGTACGAGGAGCTGGTGGAGACCGAGGGCCGGCCGAGGCTGCGCTACTGGCTGGACCGGCTGATCGCCGACCAGGTGTTGGAGGCGGCCGTGGTGTACGGCTACTTCCCGGCCTACTCCGAGGG
This sequence comes from Micromonospora sp. NPDC000442, assembly GCF_042898635.1. NCBI lineage: Bacteria > Bacillati > Actinomycetota > Actinomycetes > Micromonosporales > Micromonosporaceae > Micromonospora > Micromonospora sp. NPDC000442. Next base: position 9,826 of record NZ_JBIAYZ010000042.1, read on the forward strand.
CAACGACCTGGTGGTCCTGGACGAGAACGGGCACGCCGAGCGGGCCCGGTTCACCTTCCCCCGGCAGCGGCAGGAGCGGCGGCTGTGCCTGGCCGACTTCTTCCGCCCGCGCGGCGAGGAACTGGACGTCGTCGCGTTGCAGTTGGTCACCGTGGGCCAGCCGGTCAGCGAGTACGCGGCGAAGCTGTTCGCCCGCAACGAGTACCGCGACTACCTGGAGGTGCACGGGCTGTCGGTGCAGCTCACCGAGGCCCTCGCCGAGTACTGGCACAAGCGGGTCCGGGCCGAGCTGAAGCTGCCCGACGGCCGTACCGTCGCCGACGACGACCCGACCGACCTGGCCGGCCTGCTGCGCACCGACTACCGGGGCTGCCGGTACGCGTTCGGCTACCCGGCCTGCCCCGACCTGGAGGACCGGGCGAAGATCGTGGACCTGCTCGGTGCCGAGCGGATCGGGGTGCAGCTGTCGGAGGAGTTCCAGCTGATGCCGGAGCAGGCCACCGACGCCATCGTCGTCCACCACCCCGAGGCCAGCTACTTCAACGCCAAGTGATCACCGCAGGTGCCGTGGCCTGCAAATCCGGCGCCTGCGGTAGGCGTTGAATGAACCATGATCTGCCGTCTCCAGGCCGTCACAGCTTCCGGTTCGTCATCGTCGGCCTGGTCCTCACCGAACGCCTTTCGATGGCCCGGCGGGTACGGTCCTCGCTGGTCGGCAGCAGGTGGGTGTAGGTCCGCAGGGTGAATCCGGGGTCGGCGTGACCCAGGTACATCGACAGGGCCTTGATGCTCTCCCCGGAGTCCAGCAGGACCGAGGCGTAGGTGTGCCGCAGGACGTGCTGCCGTTGTGCCGGTCGTCCGGGATACCGATGGCCCGGAACGCGGGCTTCCAGACGCCAGGGTTGAACTTCGAGCGGCTGAGCGGCAGGCCGTCCGCGCTGGTCAGGTAGAGCGTGACCGGCTTCGGGTCGCCGGTCGGAGGTGGTTGGGCGCCAGTCCACGTAGTGCGGACGAAGGCCGACGGGATGGCTTGGTGACGCGGCCTGCGGCGAGCCAGAGCTCGAACCTAGCACTTGATCTCGGTTCCGGTAGGACGATGTCGTGGGGGAGCCGATGGCAAGCCGGAGGTTGAGGGGTGCGTAGCCGGACGCTAGGTGCGCCGCGAGAGACCGCGCGGCGACAAGGCCGAGAGGCGTACGAACGACTTCGCACGTCCTTCATCGTTGCGGCGCAGGCTGGTGTGGCGGCTGAGCTGTCTTGGTTCATGACGCGCGAAGTGCTGGACAACGCGGAGCCGTTGTTCGCGCCCGCCGTAGCGGTCGGCACGATCGCGGGAGCCTTCAGTAATCGGATCAGGCGAACGATCGAAATGCTCGCCGGGGTGATCGCCGGGGCAGTGGTTGCGCATTTGATTACACGGGCCATCGGAGCAGGGCCGGCACAGACCGGCGTGGTCGTGGCGATCGCTATCTCCGCGGCCGTCTTGTTTCGGGGCGGCGGCGGGGTGATGGCGCAGGCAGGAGGCACGGGCCTGCTGTTGGCGTCGGTGGCGCAAGGACCAGATCTGGCTGTGGCGCGAACGGAAAGTGCCCTGGTCGGTGGAGTCGTTGCGATCGCCGTCGCGTTTCTGATTCTGCCGCTCAACCCGGTGCGCGTCCTACACCGCGCTACCGGTAAGACAATGGATGCCTTCGCCCGTGAACTGACCGCTACCGCTACCGCCCTGGCCCACCGTGACCGTCAAAAAGCCGAGGACGCCCTGAAGCGCTTCTCTACCACCTGGGAGCAGAGAGCAAAGACGACCGACCTGGTCGCCGCAGCGCGGCAGGTCGTGGTCCTCTCACCTTGGCGGAGACGACGGCTTGGAATTGTGCGCCAGTACGAGCACGCCGCCGAGCACCTCGAAAACGCCTACACCAGCGCCCACGACATAGTGCACTGGACGGTAGTGACCGTACGGGCCGGTGAACCGGTACCGCCCGGCCTTCCCGCGTCGATCGAGCAAATCGGCCAGGCGCTGAGGCTCGTGTACCGCGACTTCTTCGCCGCCCGGGAGCCAGCTCAGACGCGAGCGCGCGCATTGCGGGCGATCAAAGAAGTCGACGAAGCCTGCGCCGAAGGCGTCGAGTTCTCCGGCAATGTTGTCGTCTCACGAGTACGTGCCGTCGTCGGCGAGTTGCTCCAAGCGTCCGGACTGCCACAAGCCGAGGCGAATCGCCTGGCCCACATCAGGCCCAACTGAGACTGACCAACGACGACTGCCGCGTCCGAGGTGAAGCGATGTGGCGTCCGCTTTGACCGTCGATGCCTGCCAGCGAGATCAATACAACGCCAGTGATCATCGCAGGTGCCGTGACCTGCACTTCCGGCACCTGCGGTAGGCGTTGAACCATGATCATGCCGTTTCCAGGCCGCCACGGGCTTCCGGTTCGTCATCGTCGGCCTGGTCCTCACCGAACGCCTCGTCAATGGCCCGGCGGGTACGGTCCTCACTGGTCGGCAGCAGGTGGGTGTAGGTCCGCAGGGTGAATCCGGGTTCGGCGTGACCCAGGTACGCAGGCGCCGCATTGGCGCTTGGCCGGCTCATGCCGGTACTAAAGGACGTCTCGTAACTCGGTGGAGGCGTTGCCGGGTAACGATGTTGGTGTCATCCGGTGAGGATGATGTTGTGGAGGTGGGCGATGCCGG
>NZ_JBIAYZ010000043.1:0-10425 GCF_042898635.1 Micromonospora sp. NPDC000442
CGCCCGCGGCGACCGGGTCCGTGGGATGGCCGCCGCACAGGCCCACCTGGTGCACCGGGGTGTGGTGTACGACGTGGAGGTCGATACCACCCACACCGAGTCGATCGTGTGTGCCCAAACGATCGCGGCTCGGCTGTGAAGGGGCTGGACCTGCCATGACGCAGCCGCCGTCGTGCACCCGCCGAGCACGGAGCGCGGACGGCGGCAAATCCGGATGGCGGCCCGCTTGGTAGCCCGGGAAAGATCAAGATCATGGGATGCAGAGCTGCCAGGTGGGCATGGTCGAAGGTCAGCACGATTCATGAGGCTCGTGCTGGGAGCGCCGATGCGTGTGCCGGTGAGATCTATTCCTACAGATACCGCTTCTACACCCTCTGACAGTCTCTACGAGAGCTGTGTCGGCTTGGCGTGGTGCCCGAGCTGCCGTGAGTACTCCGGGACGGTGGTGTTTGTACCGCAGGACGAACGTGTCCCGGACCTGCTCGCCGAGATGCCAGCATCCGAGCGTGGGCGGTTGTTTCGAAGCGAGGTGAAACTGCTCAACCACCTTGATCGACTCGTCCCGCCGGGGATCTTGGCCGGGTCGCTGGCCGTGACCGGCGGACGTTCCCGACGAGCTGAAGCTCGTCCAGGACGTCGCGGATGCTATCGGCCTGTCCGAAGCGAACAGGCCACCTCTCGGCTTGAACGGATCGCCCGTGGCTAGGCGGTAACGAGACCTCTGACGACGCGGGTCTTGGACGCGCATTGGTTGGCCGGTGCTGTGGATCAGGGCTGGGACGCCACGGTGAGCTTTGCGATGTCTGGGGCATAGACGGTCATCCAGTGCGGATGCAGTCGGTAGTAGACCACGTCGTTGTCCCAGTCGAAGAGGTCGTCGCCATAGAAGTCCTTCAAGTACGCGAGCACGTCCGGCCAGTCCGTGGCCTGGTCGCCGTTTCGGGGGTTGAGGATCTCCACCTTGCCGTGCGTGAAGACGCCGAGGTCCTCACCGCGCATATGTGCGGCGCTGACGGCGGGCCGCGCCGCGAGGTGGCGCGCCTTGGCGGCGTCGGGCGCCGTGCCGAAGTACCACTTGCCTCGCAGGAAGTGCCCGTCCACACCGCTGATCCGCGGCTCACCCTTCGCCGTCACGCTGGACAGAGCGAGGGTGCACATGCCGGTGAGGACCTGGGTGAGCTGTTCCGCGTTCAGTGTGCGCGCGGTGTTGATGATCGAGCGGAGGTGGGAGGTGGAGCCGGCGAGGGAGGCGTCAAGGAGAGCTTGGAGCCTTTCGAGATCTTCTGGGGTTTCGCGCATGGAGGTCCTTGTCTCTCCGTATCTATCTGTGCCGAGGCCCGCACCTATCACCGGCGCCGACCGATGAACCCATGCTCCACCCAAAACCTGACACCTTGCGTCATATTTCGTCAACTGGCTTGCGGACGCCAGCGGACCGCACGGCAGCCGGCGCGACATGAATGACTCCCGGCTGGCGACGCGCACGCTCGGCAGCATGTGCGTGCGTCATCGCCACCCTCTAAGCTCTTCCCGTCCTCGCCCAAGGTGCGGTGGCTCCGGATGACCGCGCCCGCGATCCTGCAGGAGAGGGTGGCAGCCCGTTCGAGCCGGGCCGAGTCCGGGGGACGCCTCGCCAATGGCGAGGCCTCCCCAAGCCCTTTGTGAGCGGACAGCGGCATGAGCCTGCGATCCGCTGCGGAACCGTGCCCTGCCCGCCGTTCTAGCGACGACCGGGGGCAGCAATGACGCGAGGGCGCCGGACCACGTCAGGGCGCAGGATCCTAGCCTTGGGCTCGTGGAACGTATCGAATTCCGTACCATCGAGCAGGAACTCGGCGTCGGGATGTTCACGACACTCGTTCCGTACCTTAACGGCATGCCCCTGCCTGACCTGGTTCGCACGGCTGAGCTGCCCTTTGCGCGGCGGGAAGGGAAACCCAACCTCGCGGGCAGCTATGCGGGGCTGCTGGGCGACAGCGTGCGCTGGCCGAGTCGGCACTATCTCGGTGATCCGGTCCTGAGCTGGTTCGGTGACGGCGACACTGTGTTACTAGGGTGTACCTGCGGTGACTGGGGCTGCTGGCCGTTTACCGCGATAGTCACGGTTGCTGAGGACACGGTCAACTGGTCCGGCTATCGCACCGGACATCGTGATTGGGGCTACCACGAACTGCTTCCCGTCACCTTCGATCGCCTCCAGTACGAAGAAGCGCTGCGGGCGACAGTTCGCTGAGCAGGAGAGGCCACATCATCACGCCGTCGGCTCGCAGGGATGAACGTCCTCAACTCGGCAAAGCAGATTCCGTGTGGGAACATGTCAGAGGTTGTCGATGTAAATGTTCACTGTGCCCTGTGGTGCCGCCGGTTGCAGCACGGTTGCGGGTTCGGCTTCGGTGTACAGCCATATTCGGTGTGGACTCCAGTGCAGGAGCCCGCTGATGTCGCGGCTGCCGGAATAGCTGCCGTGTTCGGGTTGCAGCGGCCATCCGCGGGCGCGCAGGTGGGCGACGAGCCGGGTTACGGTCGTTTCCCGGCTGGCGCCGTCGTTGGCCGTCACCACGAACTTGGCCGTGCAGTTGCCGCTGCTGCCGCCGGAGGCACATGTGTCAGCCGAGACCAGGCGCAGCGACGTCGGCAGCGGAAGAATCTCGTCTACGCGAACAGGTACCCGGAACCTGCCGTCGCCGTCGATCTGGGCGATGCCGAGCCCGCCACCGCATAGCAGCACCACGCCGGCCAGCGGCACCACCGAGGCGATCCACCGAACTGTCAGACAGTTCCACTCCACCATCGAGGCATGCCAGATGCGGTCGATGATCAACGCCGCCAGGCACACCGCACCAACGAGCAACCACATCACGAACCAGTCAAGCCACGGCGCGACCGGCAGACCACGGGGCCACTGCGAGACAGCGAACAACGTGGCCAGCACGACGATGAACCCGGCACCGACAACCACACCCACACCACGACCGCTGCGGGTGCCCCACGCCCACGCACTGACCACGATTACCCCGAAGACCGCCGCCACCACCGCCGGCCAGGGCGCCCCCTGCCAGTACGGCAACACCACCAGCCCCGCGCTGCCCGCGCTCAGCCACCACCGCCAGCCCTCACCAGCCGCCATCGCCATACCCGGATCGTAGGATCACCAGGGCCGTCAGCGGCACGCACTCGACCCCAGCACACCTGCCGCCCGGCACCGAGTCGGACCACGTGGGCCGACACTCACGTCGCCGTGGACGGCTGGACGGTGGCCATCACGGACATCACCGCCACCGTTGAGCGCGTGAGGGACCTCCTGCACAGTGGCGACGAACAGGCCGCAGCAGCCCACCTGCCCGTCGAACATGCTTACCCGCTGCCGGCTCAGATCGGCGCCGGCCTCGACGCCAGCCCGCATGTCACCGCCGACGACGTGCCCGAGCAGCAGCACGGACAGTGACGGCCGCTCGGCAGGTCAGCGCGCCCACTCGGCGGCATGTGACTGATCCGACGGCAATCGACTATCGGTCAGCGCAAGGGGCTGGTGATGAACAGCCGCGTCCGAGGTCTTGCCCCTGCTGTTGTGAAGTCCGCGCGCCGGCCCTGGGTCGCATACGATGGCCTTGGCCTGCGATGCTGCCTGGGCCGAGACGATTGTGGACGTCGGCTGCGGCAACGGCACCTTCCGCGAGCTGCGCCGCCGCGAGCGGACCGTGCTGGTCACCGGTCTGGAGCGGTCCAGCACGGTGGTGCTTCGCTTCTGCGGGCCGCGCCGGCCTTGATCTCCGACGCATCACGTACGTCGGACCGATGGGATGAAATGATGCGCAATACCGAGATGGCGAAGCTGGGCGGGCTTGTCGGCGAATGGGCGACGAAGATTTCGGATGCCTTCTTCCTCGAACCGCCGGGCACCGAGGTGCCGGGCACTACCAGGATCGAGTGGCTCGGGGAATCGCTCCTGGTCGCGAAATCGCAGTTCGGCGGGGGCGGGCAGGCGCGTTCCGAGATGAGTCTCGTCCTGGGACGCAGCGACGCGAACGATCGGTTCGTCGCGCTCTATGAAGACGACCGCGGCGTCTGCCGCGAGTTCGCCATGACCTTCGACGGTGAGCACTGGACGATGACCCGTGAGGACCCGGACTTCCACCAGCGGTTCATCGCCAACGTCGACAAGGACCGGATCCTCGGCCGCTGGGAGGCCTCCGAGGACGCCGGCCACTCCTGGCGGAAAGACTTCGACCTCACCTTCGAGCGCGCCTGAGATCTGGCGCCTCCGATCGACGAGCACCGCGCACCATCGGCGGCAGATCCGCGCACAAGTGGATCTACGCTTACGGCCATGGCTCGCTTTTACCGTCGTCGCTGGGACGAATCGCACGGCGACGAGTTCGACGCCTGGGGGCACTCGGTCTGGTACTTCGAGGTGGATGACGACGGTTGGCCGGTTCGGCAGATTGAGGTGTACGACCGCGGCCCGGTTCTCCGGTACGGACCCGGACATGAGGCAGACCAGTGCGGTGGCCTCGGGCAGGCTAGCCTGGATGATCTAGACGAGGGCTGGAGCCGATTCGTCATCACGCGAACCACGTTCGAAGACGCCTGGGGCTCCGCTGGCGGGTAGTCCGAGCCCCTCAAACCAGCCTCGCCTGGCGGCATGTGCATGCGCGTGATCTCGTGCGGTCGCGCCTGGGCGAAGATCGCCGTCCGCGTGATCCTCACGAACCCCCGCTACACCGGCTGGCAGGTCTGGAACAAGCAGCGCACCGACGAGGTGCTCGTAGACGTGGATGATGTGGCACTGGGGCACATGCCGGTCATGCGGTGGAACCCGCAGAACAAGTGGATCACCTCACAGGAGGTCGTCCACGAACCTCTCGTCACTGACGAGGTCTTCAACGCCGCTCGCGAACTGCTCGGGTCGCGAGCGCACAAGCCCGCCACCCACAAGCCACACCGCACACGGCATCCGTATGTCTTCAAGAGCCTCATCTACTGCTCGGTGTGCCAACGCCGCATGCAGGGCCAGCACTCCCACGGCGTCGCCTACTACCGGTGCCGCTACCTCTCCGACTACGCCCTGGCCAACCGTGTCGATCACCCTAAGAACGTGATCATGCGCGAAGACCAGGCAATCGGCTCGATCGACCACTGGATCGCCTCCGCTTTCGACCCCTCACGACGCGATCAGACGATCGAGCTGCTGGCTCGCCAGCTCGGCGCAGAGGTCCGGCCGGCGATTCCACGACAACGGGCCGCTGGTGACATCACCGCGGAGTTCGACAAGAAAATCGCCCGCTACAGACAGGCTCTCGACGAGGGAGCCAGCCCGGCGGTCGTGGCGGGCTGGATCGCCGAAGCTGAACAGCAGCGCGACGAGGCGCTGGCAAGCCGCCCCGCTGCACGCGAGTCCGACGCCATCGACTCGATGACCGCCGAGCTGGGCAACATTGCTGCGGCATTGGAGGAGGCAGACCCCGAAGACAAGCTCGACCTGTACCGAAGCCTACGGCTGATCCTGACGTACTGCGCAGAAACATAAACGGTGCACGCCGATATTGATCTTGGCGAACACCGTTGGGATTTGGTTCGTGTCCGAGGGAGGACTTGAACCCCTACGCGCGGCGCATGCGCCGGAATACGGCGCAGAAGCATGGGCGCCAGCCTAGCAGGACTGGCTGGGCCGCACCGACTCGAAGGCCGCAGCCGCCGTTCACCTGCCCTTGAGCAGACGTGCCGGGTGTCGGGGTGCCGCTATCGGACGCCAGCCGCGGTGCCTGGGCGCGGCGGGTCGGCGGCGTGTAGCGTCCGATTATGGGCGGCGGAAAGGGCGACGTGGGTGCCGGGTGGCGCACCTCGCGTGGTGCCGACGAAGTGGCGTTGTTGTCGGAAGAGATCAGCGCTGCGCGGGTGACGGCGCTGCGTCACGCGGTCGCCGCGGCGGCCCGTTCGGCGGGTCTGGTGGGCCAGGGGTTGGAGGACTTCGTGTTGGCGGTGCATGAGTTGGTCACCAACGTGGTGCGCCATGGCGGCGGCAGCGGCGAGGTGCGTCTGTGGCAGCACTCTGACGTGCTGACCTGTCAGGTCAGCGATAACGGGCCCGGGTTGGGTGAGGTGGACGTCGCGCTGCCGTCACCGGGGAAGGTCGGTTACCGGGGATTGTGGCTGGCGAAGCAGCTCACCGAGGGATTGGTGGTCGACAACTCCGGTCAGGGTACGACCGTCTTTGTGACGGCGCGGCTGCCGGCCCGATCGATCGTGAACGAGGGACGGTGACAGTGGCCACGGAGCAGACCTGGCAATGGCGTGTCGACGTCGGTGCCGCTCGCCGTGTCGTGGTGCTGTCGGGTGAGATTGACATGTCGGGTGCCGACCGGCTCGACGACCTGTTGCACGAGACGATCGCCCAGGCCGCGGAGGTGGAGGTGGACCTGGCGGGGTTGACCTTCATTGACTCCACCGTGCTGAGCATCCTGGTCGGCGCGTACCACCACGCGGCTGACCGGGGAGTGAATCTCACTCTGGTCAACGCTGCTGGGCAGGTTCGCCGGGTCCTCGACATGACCGGCATCATGCAGTTGCTCGGCCGGGTGGCAGATGCGCCACCCGCAGCGATCTGAGGACGCGAGGCTGGGGTTTCGTCGCGAGGGCTGCCGGCGCGGCGCTGGGACCGTGGGATACTCAGCTGCTGCCTGTCGTGCGCTCGAGGAAGCGGATCATGAGTACGGTGGCGTCGTCCTGGAGTCGGTTGTCCTGGTGGGCGAGGATCGCGTGGACGAGACGGCGGGCGGTCTCTGGTGGCGGAAGTCCGTCGGCCAGGGCCCGGACGGTGAAGTCGACCAGCCGCTCGGTGCCGAAGCGCGTCCCGTCAACCGATCGGGCCTCGATGATGCCGTCGGTGTAGAAGAGCACGTCGTCGCCGGGTTCGAGGGTTTCCTCGACGACCACCGGAGGGCGCCGGTCGCCGAGGGTCACCGGTAGGGCGGTGGGGGTGGGCAGGATGGTGGCGACTTTGCCGTGGCGGAGCACCAGCCCGCCCGGGTGTCCGGCGGAGATGACCCGCAGCCGGCCGGTGCGCTGGTCGAGTTCGGCCAGCATCCCGGTGATCAGTCCGCGCCGGTCGTGGTCACGCACCGCGTTGTCGATGTGGTGGTAGGTCTCGATTAGGTCGAACCCGCTCCGGCGGGCGTTGCGGTACGCGGCCAGGGCCAGGCTGGCGAGGATCACGGCACGCATCCCGCCACCGGAGCCGTGCCCGACGGCGTCGAACAGGGCGAGGTGGGCGGTGTCGCCGTTGACCGCGTAGTCGAAGGCGTCGCCACCCACGTCGTAGCAGGGCTCCAGGATCCCGCTGATGATCATGTTGCCCGTGGAGAAGGTAAGCGGTGGGAGTTGGGCGCGCAGCATCTCGGCGGCGAGGCGCATCGGCGCCTGTCGGCGGATCTGCTCGATCGTGTCGCTGTAGTGCGACCGCGTGATCACCATCTCGGTGAGCAGAGAGGCGACGGCCTCGAACGCCGCCACGGCGGAGTCGGGCACGGCAGCCGCGGCGATCACCTCCGCGACGCCCATCCGCTCCAGACCGTTGACCAGCGGCAACCACAGCCGCACACCGTCGTCCACCGGGCCGCCCACGGGGCGCAGCATGCTGAACGCCCGGCCGGCCAGGGTTCCCTCGATGGTCAGCGGCTCCCGGGGCGGCACGTCCGGGCCGGGCAGGGGAACCAGCTGACGTTGCTCGTGATCGACCAGGTAGAGGACCATGTCGTCGGCACCGAGTTGCCGCGCCGCCCATCGAGCCATTCCCGGCAGGTCCTCCGGCCGGGCGTGGTGCGACTGCCGCAACAGACCTCGTAGTACGTCCCGCTCTCCCATGCCCACCAACCTTCACCCCTGCCCTCTCGAGGCGCCCGACCGGTCAGAGTACGCGGGTGCTCCACCCATCCAGCACAGCGCGTAAAGGCGACAGTGCCGTAGGGCAGGCCGAGGCCCACCGTGGTGGAATCGATCGGCGCGATCTGCTCGGTAGTGCCAGCCAGGTACGTTGCTGCGACCCGACCGGTTCTCCCTCGTGGCTGAACCGTCACTCGGCTGCACATGACCCGACGCTAGGTCCGGCCGAAGTATCGGCACTGTCGTCTCGACGGGTCGGCGAAGAAGGGGCGTTCCCGCTCAGGTAGGAGGCGACGGTGTCTCCGGTGGGCGCACGGCTGAGTGGCGGGTGTCAGCCACGGCGACGCCGATCAGAACCGCGGCGGCGGCGATGGAGGCGATCAGCGTGTTGGTGAACGCGAGCGGGAACATGACCAGGGCCAGGGTGACGATCGCGACGACGCGGCGGCGGGACAGCCGGTCGAACACGACCCGCTCCAGGCGGATCCGACCGTAGAGGAACAGCGCCGGGCCACCCAGGATCAACACAATCCACACCGGGTAGGGCCGGTCGAGGGCGTGTTGCTGCACGATCTCGTGGCCGATCGCGGTGGCGACGATGCCGAGCACCATCACGATGTGCGCCGCGCCGGCAACCCGACCGAGCATGCTCCGGTCGGCCACGGCGTCCAGCGCCGCACCGAGCATCTCCCCGGAGCGATGGAAGTAGACCCGCCAGAGCAGTACCGTCGTGACGTACGCGGTGACCAGCCCGACGGTCGTCTCAGTCGTGACCGGCGCGTTGGTGTAGGCGATGCCGACCGCCAAGACGGTTTCCCCGAGAGCGATCAGGAGTAGCTGCTGATATCGCTCCGGAAGGTGTCGGCCGCGCTCCACCGCCCATCCGCTCGCGAGGAGCCGAGGCATCCCGCGCACGGGCCAGCCGAGCCGGGCACCAGTGATATCGGCAGCCATCGCTGTTGCCCATAGCGCCAGCCGCTGCTCATCCTTCACCACCGCACCGCCTATCCACAGGACCGCCGAACCGGCGAACCAGATCGCCGACCGGATGAACAGCGCCCGGACGGGATCACCGACTGGCAGCACGCGGATGAGCAGCAGGGGTCGACCGACCTGAAGAAGCACGTACGGCAACACGAAGGCCATACCACGCCCGAAGAACGCGTACGGCAGCGACGTCGACATGATCATGATGCCGAAGGCGCTGGTGAGCACCATCAGCTGGATCTTCCGCTGCCGAGGGTCGAAGCGGCTGGTGATATGGCCGGTGGTCGTCCAGAGCCAAAGCAACGGCAGCGCCAACACCACGGTCGCTAACAGCGACGACCAGCGGGTTGCCGACTCGTCGCTGGTCAATGACGGCACGATCCGGGTGACCACCCCGTTGAGCGCGAACACCAGCACCAGATCGAAGAACAACTCGAGATAGTTGGCCTGACCGGCGCTCTCCCGGCCACCCGGCACATCACGTCCCCGATCGCCGCCCACCCGTCCATGCTCCGCCCGACCCGATCCCCCTGTCACCGTTCCGCCTAACTTGATCTCAACCTGTGCGTCGTGGCCTTGGACTGTTTGAGGTCTTCGTTTCTTGGTGCTGCTGTTCGGCTTGTTGCTGGTAGCGGCGGTGACGATGTAGACGTCGTGGCGGGCGGCTCAGTGGCGGCTGGGTGTCCGGGTGGGTCGTCCGGGGCCTGGTCGGCTGGGTTTCGGCGCGGCGGCGGGCAGCCGGCACAGACCAGGACCAGCAGCGGCGCGTTCGCCCGGCGCTTCGTGCGGCGGCGGCCGAGCGGCTGCTCTCCCCGGCGGGGATGCGGGCCCGGACGGTGAATCCGCCGTCCGGTCGCCGGTCCGAGCCGGTTCGGCACCCGGGCCCACACCGGCGGCATCCATCTGCTGTCCGCGCCCAGGCGACACGGACTGTCGGCTCCTCTGCTTGCTTGCGCACGGCCAGCGGCAGCCCTTTGGCGGCGGGGCGGCGGAGGACAGCTGCTGTCGGCAGTGCTTCTGGTTGAGGACCGTCGCCCTGTCACCACACTCCGAAGGTCGAGCGGTCCGAAGGCTCCCATTGCCGGACTTTCGGGGCGATTCGGTGGAAGCGGCGAGCACGGCATGAAGGAGCCACTCCTGTAGTCGCGCCCGCCGCTGCAACACCCGTGACGCGCTCGCTGCGTTCTGGTCTCGCGGCCCGCTGTTCGTACTGGTCACTCGTCTGTGTGACGGTGGGCGGCCGTCCCGCTCTGGACCGTATGCGCCACCGTTAAACGGAGATGCCGACCAGGTGAGTTCGATCAAGGTTTCCGGCCGGGGCCGACTCAGGGCGCCCGACCGGGATCTTTCCCAGGTCCAGGAACAGGTGCAATCGCTGTCGACTTGTGGAGCGGATTGCCCAGCTGAGGCGTTTCTCGTGGTTGACATCTACAGTCGCCCACAAGCAGATGGCATCTTGTCCGCGTCGGAGGGATTACGACATTAGGTGAAGGTGATGTCGGCAGGCGATGATGCCTGTGCGCGCGGCGGTGGCGCGTGAGGGAGGTGGCGGGGTGGACG
>NZ_JBIAYZ010000044.1:0-10087 GCF_042898635.1 Micromonospora sp. NPDC000442
ACGGGAAAATCCACTCCTGGCGGGCTACCGAGATCACCTGCACCCCGACATGATCCATCATGGACGGCCGACGGAGTTACGAGACGTCCCTTAGGCCCGGAGCTTGTGCTCACAGTCCTCAGAGTTAGGACCTCTTTGTCGAGCAGCCGGATGCCGATGGTGTTGTCGGTGACCGACGCCGCGGTCACCACGACCGCGATGACCAGCCCCAACGCGTCCACGGCCAGGCCCCGCTTACGCCCCGACACCTTCTTCCCAGCGTCCTTGCCGGTCGTGGCCGCCGGGACGTGGTTCGCCGCCCGGATCGACTGGGTGTCCAACACGACCGCGCTCGGATCTTCCCGACGGCCGACCTTCTCCCGCGCCTGGCAGCGCAACAGATCGTGGATCACCTGGTCGGTGCCGTCGTCACGCCACAGCGCGAAGTAGTAGTAGGTGGCCGACTTCGGCGGAAGGTCATGCGGCAAGTACGCCCACTGACAACCCGTCCGGTTCTGGTAGAAGATCGCGTTCACGATCTCCCGCAGGTCGTAGTCACCTGGCTGGCCCGACACCGACACCGCGACCCGCTTGGCCTTCCATGCCTGCAGAAACGGTCCGATCAGCTCCCACTGCTCGTCGCTGACATCGCTCGGGTACGGCTTTCGATCACCCATGACCGCGCTAACGCCCCATCCGCCCGACGGTCACGACCAGAACTCACATCCAACCCATCGACCAGCCGCTATCCATAGCGAACCCGCCGGAAGGCCACCAACCAGACGCAACGCATAGATCAGATCAAGTTACTGCGGACCGCCCTCTGAGGTCTCCGGTAACGTCAACATATTCAGGTGTGGGCGGAGCACCTGGTCAACACTGACCAATACCGGATCGTGCAGGTGTTGGTGCAGGCGACGCGGCCCGCCGAGGCGATCGTCTGGTGTCCGGTTGAGGACAGTCGCGCGCCTTCGCAACAGGTGCGTGACGCAGTACGGTCAGTGACCTGATCACGGTCGGCGGCAGTTGGGTACCGATGCCGCCCGTCAACGACCGGATGGTGGCATGCCGTTCCCGACCGCCCACGCCGGGCTGGTGTCCAACCGCCGAGAGGTGTCCTGGTCTTCGTCGCCCTGACGCTGGCGGCCGTCTCAACGCTCGCCTTCGCCACCGAGAAGCCGGATTCGGCCACGGTCGCGGACTACCTGAGCAACTCCTCCATCGCGGGCCGAGACCTTCGAGTCGGAGTCCTCGCCGACCGTCCACTCGTGGGCGAGGGCGACGGGTACGGGACCGCCAACAGTTTCGACCTCGACCTCGCCAGCGCCTTCGGGCGTTCCCTCGGTGTCTCGGTCCGCTTCCAGGCTGTCGACGCCACCGATCGGCTCTCCGCCCTGCTGAACGGCCGCGTCGACCTGGTTTTCGCCAGCCTGGTCCGGACAGCGGAGCGGGAGCAACTCGTTCAGTTCGCCGGCCCGTACCTCGAGGGGAAGCTGGTGGTCGCGACTAGGACCACCTGGCCGTCACCGGCCAAGCGGCATTCGCTGTGCGTGGCGGCAGGATCGGCCGCCGAGCCCGCCGCCGCCCGGACCGACTCGGTGCTGATCCGCGGCCCGAGCCCGGGCCGCTGCGTCAGCGAGGTGCTCGCCGGCCGCCTCGACGCCACCGCTGGCGACGAGATCCTGCTCCGCAGCCACGTCTCCGCTGCGGGCGGTAAGCTGAAGCTCTTCCCGCTGGCGGCGTATCAGCCGGCGCAGCGCTACTTCATCGGTGTCGCCCCGAGAGACCCGTACCTGAAGGCGCTCGTCGACTCGTTCCTGCACGCCAGCTACATCAGGGGCGTGGACGGCGTCTGGCAGCAAGCCGCGGACCGTCATCTCGTCGCAGCCGGGTTCACCGGCCTCCAGCCGCGACCGGAGGGGACCATGTTGCGCGGGGCCGGAGACGGGCCCCGTCCGACCAGCTCACCCGTCGCGATGAAGGCAGTCACCACCGGCACGCCACCGTCGAGGCGCCGATCCCGAACGATCGCGCACCGGCGGCGCCGGGGCACGGCACGCCGTACCGTCCGGCTCAGGACCGCCGCGACTGCCGTACCCGTTGATCCCCCCGCGCCCAGCGGCGAGCCGGCGGCGGCCGAGGCGAGCCGACAGGGCCCGTTGTCGCCCGGGGCATGGTCGCTGCTGTTCGGTGTACCGGTCGCCGTCTCGGCGCTCTACCTGTGGATCCAGTCCGGTGGCGACCGCCAGTTCACGCTGATGCTGGCGCAGAGCGTGAACCCGATCAACTTCCTCGCGGCGGTCAGCCTCTCCGTGGTGTGGATCTTCCCGGCCGTGCCCGCGTTGCTCTTCACCGTCGGCGCGGTGGTGCTCAGCAGCGCGGTCGACCGGGGTGGCCGGCAACGCCTATGCGACCGGTACGCGGTGGCCCGGTGGACCGCGCGGGTGCCCGGCTGGGTGGTCTGGTGTTCCATCGTGGCCGCTGCTGTCAGCACACCCCTGGTTTTCGCCCCGGCCTGGGCGCTGGCGCTCTGCGTGGCTCGTCAACGGGCGGTCACCGGGCGTCAGCTGCCCGGCGCGCGCCGGCTGCGGTGGCTCGCCCTGTCGGCCTCGGGCGCGATCGTCGGCCTGCTCGTCGCTCTGGCGCTGCCTGCTGAACCCGCGCTCGCCCTCACCATCGGTTGGCCGGTGCTGCTGCTCGTCGCCGGTGTGGACGCACCGCTGCACCCCGCTCGCGTCGTTCCCTTCCTGCGGGCCAGCGCCGCCCTGGCCGGGCTACTCGCCCTCGGCGTCGTACACGCCGTGGTAACCACACCGGTCCTGCCGTCCACCGCGCTGCAGATCGCCCGGGCACCGGTCCCGAGCAGCACGCCAGGTCAGACCGCCAGCGACCCGGACGTCGCGGCAGCGGACCCGCCGCTACGCCATCTGCGCGGCTACCTGGTGTCGGTGGACGACGAGTACACCACCGTCCTCTCCGATGCGGGCGGGGTCGAAACGGTCCGCAACGACGAGGTACGCTCCCGCATCTCCTGCCCCAGCCTGAGCGACCTGCCCGGGGACTCGGCGACCCTGCTCGGCCTGCCCCTGCGGGAATCTCTGCTGAAGGCTCTGGCCCGGCAGCAGCGACCCTCGACGTTGGAGGATCCGCGATGCATCATGCGGGTCGACGCGCCTCCGGACGACCGTTCGGAGACTCGGTGACGACACCGCCTCACCATTTAGAAGCGTCCGAGCTAACTTGAGCTTTAACGTGCTGGGCGGCAGCATCGACCCCGGCTGATCATGGGGCAGCCCTTGATCGATCATTGCTCTTGTCTAGGGAAGAAGATCGCAGACCAAGGGCTGTCTGGTGATCAGTGTGCACGATGCCGGGACGAACGATGAGGTCGGGCGGCTGGCCGCGTTCCGGCGCGAGTTCCACGCCTGTCTGACCGCTCGTCGGGATGCGTTGTTCGAGCTTGCCGATGCGTTGTTGTGCGGGGATGCACCGGTGCGGTCGCTGGTGGAGTTGTCGCTGGTGGGTGAGCACCGTCGTGGTCACGGCTCGTTGTACGCGGCGTTGAACCGCGGTCGGATCGACATCGAGCGGTTGCGGACCGCGGTGGCGGCGGTGCCGCTGCCGCGGGCCGCGGATGGGCGGATCGTTCTGGCGGTGGATGTGACCTGTTGGCTGCGGCCGGAGGCGCACACCTGCCCGCAGCGGGTGCTGTGTCACACCTACGGGCGTGGCAAGGACACGCACGTCGGGGTGCCGGGCTGGCCGTACTCGTTCGTCACCGCCTTGGAGGCCGGGCGCACCTCGTGGACCGGGCCGTTGGACGCCCGGCGGCTGGCGCCCGGCGACGACGCTGCCACGGTCACCGCCGCCCAGTTGCGGGACGTGGTGCGGCGGCTGATCGCTGCCGGGCAGTGGCAGCCTGGTGATCCGGACGTGTGGATCGTCGCGGACGCCGGATACGACGGGCCCCGACTGGCGTTCCTGCTGGCCGATCTGCCGGTTCAGGTTCTGGTACGGATGCGCTCGGACCGGGTGCTGCGCCGACCCACGCCACCCCGGCTGCCCGGCACCACCGGCCGCCCACGACGCCACGGCGGCGAGTTCATCTTCGGTGACCCGGCCAGCTGGGGTGACCCGGACGTCGCCACGAGCACCGACACCCGTCTCTACGGCACCGCGACCGCCCGGGCCTGGCACCGGCTGCACCCCAGGCTGACCCACCGCACCGCCTGCACCGCCCAGCACGGCCCGCTGCCGATCATCGAGGGCACCGTGATCCTGTTGACCGTCGACCGGCTGCCCTCCGGCGCCACCGCGAAACCGGTCTGGCTCTGGTGGTCCCAACCGGCCGCCACCACCACCGAGGTCGACCTGCTCTGGCAGGCGTTCCTGCGCCGCTTCGACATCGAACACACCTTCCGCATGCTCAAGCAAACCCTCGGCTGGACCAGCCCGAAACTACGAGACCCGCACGCCGCCGACCGATGGACCTGGCTCGTACTGGCCGCCTACACACAGCTACGCCTCGCCCGAGGCGCCGTCGGCGACCTCCGCCGACCCTGGGAACGCCCCGCACCACCCGAACGGCTCTCACCTGCCCGCGTCCGCCGCGCGTTTCGGCACCTACGCACCAAGGCCGGCTGCCCCGCCGCCGCACCGAAACCGAGCAGACCAGGCCCCGGACGACCGCCCGGACACCCCAACCGCCACCGAGCAACCCGCCCACGACGTCCACATCGTCACAGCCGCCACCAGCAACAAGCCGAACAGCAGCACCAAGAAAACGAAGACCTCGAACACCCCGAGGCCACGCCGCACAGGTTAAAGATCAAGTTAGGTCGGGGTCCTCGGGCACCTGTTCCACTGGCATGGCGAGCATCTGCGCGACCGGCCGGCGCAGCACCGGCTCCGCGGCCGCGCTGGCCCAGCGCCGGTGATGGGCCCGGCCGCCAGGGCCGCGTTCGCCGCCCCGAAGGTCAGCGGTGTCTACTGTCTGATTTCACCACTGGTCTTCACCGCCCCACCCGCCGCCGTCGCGGCATTCCTGGCCGACATCGTCGGCTGGCGTTGGGCATTCTGGCTGCTGGCTCCCCGCCCGATGCTCGGGACGCTAGCCATGCAAGCTTTCGCTCGGCGACCGGTGTCCGGCCTGAGCACACAACGCTCAACCGGTGTGGCGTGTCCGATCCAGCTTCCAGCGCACTTGGAATGTCAGCGCCGCGGCCATCAGCACCGCCGGGACCACGGTGAAGCCGATCAACAGGGCGGTGTGGGCGGACTCCGGCTGCGTCACGGTCTGCCCCTCGGTGGTGGCGATGAAGCCGCCTAGGGCGAGCACGGCCGAGTACACGTACGGGCCGATTGCGGTGCCGGTGGCTTCGGTGGCAGTCCAGACACCGGTGTAGGCGCCAGCCCGGACGGTACCGCGCTGCTCGGCGGCCGCGACCGCATCCGGGACCATCGAGAACGCGAACAGCTGCAGCCCGGCGAACGCGATGCCCAGGACGCCGACCACCGCGACAGCCGGCCCGGTGCCGTAGCCGAGCAGCGGCGCCAGCGAACCGGCCACGAAGACCGCCTGGCAGATCAGCAGGCCAGGCTGCTTGCCGATGCGCCGGGACACCTGCATCCACACCGGGCCGGCGATGACCGCTGGACCGAGGAACGCCCCCATGAACAGGGCGGTTAGCCCAGAGTTCTCGAAGACGTACTTGGTGTAGAACGGCAGCGCTGCGAGGAACAGGTGAGTAGTGGTGCCGGTGAACAGGTAGGACAGCACCAGCGCGCGGAAGTCGGGGTCCCGCCAGGCGACCGCGATGTCACCGATGGTCGAGTGGGCCGCCTGCTGGTCGGGCATCCGGAAACCGGCGTGGGCAGTGAGACGCCGTACCCCGGTCAGTGCGACCAGCCCGGAGATCACCATGACGCCGGAGAGCAGCAGGGCCATCCAGCCGTAGTCGCCGCGCCGTCCCGACTCCACCAGCGCCGGTGCGGCCACACCGGCACCAAGCAACCCGAGGGTGAGGAAAAGCATCCGGAACATGAACACCCGGGTGCGCTCGTGGTACCCGACTCGAAGATCGGACGGGGTGGTCAGGTAGGGCACCTGGAAACACGCGAAGAACAGGTTGCCGGCGATGAACCAGCCGCCCACCCAGAGCGCCGCCGATGCGCCGGAGAAACCGGCGGGCACCGAGAACATCGCCACCATGGCCACCGGAAGCAGCAGACCGACCCGCAGCATGCCGAGCCGGTGTCCGCTGCTGCGCGCTTCCCGGTCGGATCGGCTGCCCAGCATCGGATGCACGATGATGTCGATGATCTTCGGCAGCAGCAGGGTGAGACCGGCCAGGAACGGCGAGACACCGAGCGTATTGGTGAGGAAGTAGAGCAACAGCAGGCCGGGAACGGTCACCCAGACGCCCATCCCGACCGAACCGGTGGCGTACGCGATCAGGTCACCTGCCCTGGTCCGCACCTCGCCCGCCGCCCCGCGCAGCGCCGTCATCGGGTCGCCTCGTGCCGTGCGACCACACCCGCAGCCAGCTCGGCGCCCTGGAACGCGCCGGAGCGGACCCGGCCGGCGAGGATGCGCGCCACGATCCGATCGGTCAGCGCGGGCAGGTGACGGGCCAGGAAGAACTCGACCGCGCCCCGCCGGGTGGTGGGTAGATCACGGCGAGGACGACGACTGAGCGCGGCGCGTAGCACGGTCCGGACCACCCCGTCCAGCGGCTCGTATTGGCTCATGCCCTCCAGCGAGAGCCCGGCCGCGGCCGTCGAGTCGTGGATCGGGCTTCGTACCGCCGACGGGTACACGCAGGTGACGCCGACATGGGTGCCGAGCTCCAGACGCAGCGCGTCCGCGTACGCGACCAGGGCGCGCTTGGAGGCACCGTACGCAGCGGCCAGCGGCAACTGCATGACGGCCATCCGCGAGCTGAGCATGACTATCCGGCCGCCCGAGGCGACCAGCGCGTCCACACATGCGGCGGTGACCCGCCAGGTGCCCAGCAGGTTGATGTCGAGCTGGCGGCGTACTTCCGCGCCCGGCGCCAGTTCGGCCGGGGCGGGCCCACCGATCCCGGCGTTGTTGATCAGCAGGTCGAGCCCACCGAGCTGGTCAATTGCTTCGCGTACCACGGCCGGCACCGCGTCGTCGTCGGTGATGTCGCAGGCCAGGACCCGGACCGGGTCATCGGCACGGGGGGCCAGGTCCAACCCGACGACCTGGGCCCCGAGCTCGTCCAGCCGGGCACAGATGGCCCGGCCGAACGTGCCGGAGGCACCGGTGACGAGGACACGCAATCCGCGGGGGTCTCGGGCGCTCAAACCACTGTCTCCTCGGCGGTGAAGGTGCGTCCGCCCCGGGCGAGGCGATTTTGGCCAGCCGCGATCTCTCTGGGCAGGTCGGCGACGTACCTGTCGAAATCGATACGCATGTGCGGCCGCGCGTTCGTGCCCCACCGCTCGATGGCGGCGCGCAAGGCTCGCTGCACGGCGTGCTGCTGTTCGTCGATGCCGGGCAGGGCATAGCCGCCGGAGAGATACGCGGCGACCAGTTTGGCCTGGACCTCCACGACCGGCAGAGCGGCACCGGTGGACTGCATCAGGCCGACGAATGCCAGGCTGGGGTCGTCGAGATGGAAGACCCGCTGGTACAGCGGCAGCTGCTGGGGGTCGGGGCCCAGCCATTGAGGGGACAGGAACGGGATACTCACCCGGTACCCGGTGGCCCAGACGATCACGTCGACCGGGTCGGCGCTGCCGTCGGTGAACATCACCCGTTCCCCGTCCAGCCGTTCGATGCCGGGACGGGGGGTCACCTCGCCGTGGGTGAGCCGGTGCAGGATCGTGTCGCTGATCGTCGGATGGTTCTGGAACAGGCCACCGGCCGGGGCGGGTAAGCCGTACCTCTGTGGGGTCCCGACGGCGAGCCGCAACAGGGTCTCGGCGATGCGCTGCCGCAGCCGCCACGGCAGGGCGGCGAGGGCGCCGCCGGTCGCGTCGGCCGGGCGGCCGAACAGGTACTTGGGGACGATGTGGACGCCGCGCCGGGCGGAGAGCAGGACCGGCCCTCGAGCGACGTGCGAGGCGTCCACCGCGATGTCCATGGCCGAGTTGCCCATGCCGACGATCAGCACCCGCCGATCCCGGAAGACGTCCGGAGTGCGGTAGTCGTGGGCGTGCATCTGGGTGCCGTGGAACGTCCCCGGATAAGCCGGATCCGGATAGCGCGGATGCCAGTTGTGGCCGTTCGCGACCACCACGGCGTCGTACCGCTCGGTGTCACCGGACTCGGTCGTCACCGCCCAGTGCCGGTCTCGCTCGACGCGGGTGACCGTGCTCCCGAACCGGATGTGCGGAATGAGCCCGAACGACTGCGCATAGTCGGCCAGGTAACTGGCGACGCGACTGGCCGACGGATAGTCGGGCCAGTCCGCGGGCATCGGAAAATCCGCGAACTCGGTGCGGCGTTTGCTGGTGTTCAAGTGCAGGGAGGCGTACGCCGGAGACAGGCCGCTGCTGTTGTCCCTGACCCACAAGCCACCGGGCCGGTCACCCTTTTCGTACGCCACCACCGCACAACCGGCGTCGAGCAGCGCCTTCACCGTGGCGAGACCGGCCGCTCCCGCACCGATCACCGCCACCCGACTCGAAGAAACGGCCATGGTGCTCCTCGACGGTTGTAGCTTCCGCCAAACCGTAGGGCCTGGCACAGGGGCGAACACATGGCGTGGACCACGCAGTTTCGGGTTCTTGTTGTAGCGCACCACAACGGCGGGGAGCATGACAGGATGACGCATCCGGACGGCTGGACGACGATGGTGGACCTGATCGAACGCGTCGTGGGCGATGACGAACTGCTGCCGTCGGTGGTCGCCGGAGTTCGTACCACCGTGCGGGAGGTCTCCGCACTGCCCACCTCCGACATCGCCGGGCACACCCGCGCTCTGCTGGTGGCCGCAACCCGCGCATTGGCCGCACGGCGCGGCCCCACCGAAGCTGAGCTGTCGTTCGTCGCGGACCTCGGTGTCACCCGTGCCCGGCAGGGCGTGCCGATCGAATCGGTGCTGGGCGCGATCCACTTCGCCGAGCGCGCGATCTGGGCCCGGGCCCGGGAACTCGCCCGGGACCAAGGCGTCAGCGCCGAGCAACTGCTGGACGTCCGGGACCTTTACGACGACTGGGCCGAGGCCGTCCGGGCCCGGCTGATCAGCGCGCATCGGGCTACCGGAGCCAGCACGGATCCGCTTCCCGGGCGCCGGGACACGGCACTGCTGCGGCGGCTGCTCCAGGGTGGTTCGGCGGCCACGCTGGCAGCCGCCGAGGCCGGCCTTCCGGTCACCGACGGGCTGTGGGTGCTCGTCGCCCGGCCCGGGGAGACCGCCGCCGGCATCGAACGAGCCGTGCGCGAGCACCCGCCGGTGCTGTGCGCAACCGTGGACGACCTGATGGTCGGAGTTCTGTCCCGTGCTCCGTCCGCCCGCCTGAAGGGGACCGGGGCCGTGGCAGGGCTCGCCGGTCCGGCCGAACCGGAGAAACTCGCGCCGGTGCAGCGGCTCGCCACCGCGGCCCTGACCGCCGCCGAGTCCACCGGCCGCACCGGGCTGATCCACATTGCCGATGTGGCCTGGCTGGCGGCGTTGACCGAGCGGGCCGACCTGGCAACGGTGCTGCTCAACCGGTACGCGCCCGCTTGGGCAACACTCGGACCGACTGCCGAATCGGTGGCGCACGCCGTGCTCGCCTGGCTGGAGAGCGACCGCGATGTCGACCTCGCCGGGGCGAGACTTTTCGTGCACCCCAACACGGTTCGCAATCGGGTCCGGCGCTTCGCCGCCGTCACCGGCATCGACCCGGCGGGCACCTTCGGTGCCATGTCCGCCTGGTGGCTTTGCCGAACCTGGCTGCGCGACGCGACCTGATCTCGCACCGTGACGAAGCCGCGGGTCCCGAGGAAGATGCTCGTCCTGCCCCGATTCGCCGTCGGCATGCTCATGGCCCGCAAGGTCACCGCCGCGGACAACCCGCACGACGCGATCTTCGCCTCCCGGCGCGGCACCTGGCTCTCCCCCAACAACGTCCGCCGTCAGTGGCGTCAGGC
>NZ_JBIAYZ010000045.1:0-8340 GCF_042898635.1 Micromonospora sp. NPDC000442
GACGGGCAGTTGGTGTTCGCGGGTCGCGCGGATCAGCAGGTCAAGGTTCGTGGCTTCCGGATCGAGCCCGGCGAGGTCGAAGCGGTTCTTCAGGAGCATCCGCAGGTTTTGCAGGTTGCGGTCGTTGCTCGTGAGGACGTGCCGGGGGACAGGCGTCTGGTGGCTTATGTGGTGTCGGCCGGTGGGGACGTCACTGGGTTGCGGGAGTTTGTGGGGCAGCGGTTGCCGGAGTACATGGTGCCGTCGGTGGTGGTGGTGCTGGATCGGTTGCCGTTGACGGTGAATGGGAAGTTGGATCGGCGGGCGTTGCCGGCGCCGGAGTATGAGGTGGGGTCCGGTCGTGGTCCGGTGTCGGTGCAGGAGGAGATCCTGTGTGGGGTCTTCGCCGAGGTGCTGGGGCTGGATCGGGTGGGCGTCGATGATGACTTCTTCCGTCTGGGTGGGCATTCGCTGCTCGCCGTGCGACTGGTCGAGCAACTGCGTAGCCGCGGCGTGTCCGTGTCGCTGCGGGCGCTGTTCGAGACGCCCACCCCGGCCGGTCTGGCCACGTCCACCGGGACGGACGCCGTCGAGGTGCCGGACAACCTGATCCCGGACGGCGCGGACCACATCACGGCGGACATGCTGCCGCTGGTGGAGCTGTCCGACGCCCACGTCGACCAGATCGTGGCCGGCGTCGACGGCGGCGCCGCCAACGTCGCCGACGTGTATCCGTTGGCGCCGTTGCAGGAGGGACTGCTGTTCCACCACCTGATGGCCGAGGACGGTGAGGACCCGTACGTCCTGGTCTCGGTCATGCGTTTCGATTCCCGGACCCTGTTGGACGGATTCGTGCGGGCGCTACAGCAGGTGGTCGATCGGCACGACATCTATCGCACCGCGGTGGTCTGGGACGGGCTGCCCGAGCCGGTCCAGGTGGTGTGGCGCCACGCCACCGTGCCGCTGGCGACGCACGTGCTGGCGGAGGGACACCCGGACCCGGCGAAGCAGCTCATCGACCTGGTCGGCCTGTCAATGGAGCTGGGCCGGCCGCCGTTGATGGACGTGCACGCCGCCCAGGTCGGCGACGGCTGGCTCGGGCTGCTGCGGATGCACCACATGCTCCAGGACCACCAGGGCATGGACGTGCTCCAGCAGGAGGTGCAGGCCATCCTCGCCGGCCGGGCGCAGGAGCTGGCGCCGGCGCTGCCGTTCCGCAACTTCGTCGCGCAGGCCCGCAGCGTTCCGCGGGAGGAGCACGAGCGGTTCTTCGCCGAGCTGCTGGGCGACGTTACCGAACCGACCGCGCCGTACGGCCTGATGGACGTTCGCCGAAGCGGCGCCGAGAGCCTGGGCGCAGCGATCGCGATGCCGGACGAACTCGTCGACCGGCTGCGGGAGCTGTCCCGGCAACTCGGCGTAAGCGCGGCGACGGTCCTGCACGTGGCGTGGGCCCGGGTGGTCGCCGCGCTGTCCGGCCGTGACGACGTCGTGTTCGGCACGGTGCTGTTCGGCCGGATGAACGCGGGCGCCGGTTCCGACCGCGTGGTTGGTCCCTTCATCAACACGCTGCCGGTGCGGGTCCGCTCCGGCAGAATGGGGGTGCGCGAGGCGGTCGAGGACATGCGGCGGCAGCTCGCCGCGCTGCTGGAGCACGAGCACGCTCCGCTCGCGGTCGCGCAGCAAGCCAGCGGGGTTGCCGAGAACACGCCGCTGTTCACGTCGCTGTTCAACTACCGGCACGTGTCGCACGGACTGGCCGAGCCGGACGGCGAGCGCGCGTCCAGCGGCATCCGCAGCGTGTACTCGCAGGAGCGGACGAACTACCCGCTCACCATGTCGGTCAACGACCTGGCCGGCGGCGGGATCACCTTCGGCGTGGAGGTGACCGAGCCCGCCGATCCGGAGGTGGTGGCTCAGCTCCTGTGCACCGCGGTCGACCACCTGGTGACCGCGCTCGACGACGGCGCCGAGACGCCGGTCGGCGCGGTGCAGGTCTTCACCGACGCCCAGCGGGATCAGGTGCTGGCCGCCTGGAACGACACCGCGGCCGAGATCCCGGACGCCTCGGTGGTCGAACTCTTCGAGCGGCAGGTAGCGGCCACCCCGGACGCGCCCGCGGTGATCGCGGACGAGGTCCAGGTGTCCTACCGGGAGCTGGACGCGGCGGCGAACCGGGTGGCGCGTCACCTCGCCGGGCTGGGCATGGGCGCCGAGTCGCTCGTCGCGGTCGTGATGGACCGCGGCATCGACCTGGTTGCCGCGCTGCTGGGCGTGTGGAAGGCCGGGGCCGCGTACGTGCCGATGGATCCGCACCTGCCTGCCGACCGGATCGAGTACATGCTGTCGGACAGCGGGGCGCGGCACATGCTGACCTCGGCGGCCGGCGAGTGGACGGTACCGACGACGGTCGTCGCGGAACTGGCCGGCGTCGACGACGGTCCGATGCCCGGCGTGCGCGTGTGGGCGGGCAGCGCGGCGTACGTGATCTACACGTCCGGATCGACCGGCCGCCCGAAGGGCGTCGCCATCCCGGTCGGCGCGCTGGTCAACCTCCTCGTCGACATGCGCGGCCGGGTCGGGATGACCCCGACCGACCGGTTGCTCGCGGTGACCACGGTCGGCTTCGACATCGCCGGGCTGGAACTGTTCGTGCCACTGCTCAGCGGCGCGGCCGTGGTGGTGGCCGGCGGGGACGCGGTGCACGACCCGGCCCGGATGCGGGCCGAGATCGACCGCACCGGCGTGACCACGGTGCAGGCCACCCCGACGCTGTGGCAGTCGCTGCTGGCCGAGCAGCCGCAACTCGCCGCCGGGCTCGAGGTGTTGGTCGGCGGTGAGGCGCTGCCGCTGCCGGTGGCCCAGGCCCTGCGCGACACCGCCCGGCGGGTGACCAATGTGTACGGCCCGACGGAGACGACAATCTGGTCCACCTCCTCGGTGGTGCGGGAGCAGAGCACCGGTGAGCCGTCGATCGGCCGGCCGATCGGCAACACCCAGGTCTACGTGCTGGACGGATTCCTCCAGCCGGTGCCGCCCGGGGTGGTCGGCGACCTGTACATCGCCGGCACCGGCGTGGCCCGCGGCTACGTGGGCCGGGCCGGGCTGACCGGTGAGCGGTTCGTGGCGTCGCCGTTCGAGCCTGGCCGGCGTATGTACCGCACCGGCGACCTGGCCAAATGGGCCGCCGACGGGACGCTGGACTTCCTCGGCCGGGTCGACGACCAGGTGAAGCTGCGTGGCTTCCGGATCGAGCTCGGCGAGATCGCCGCGGTTCTTCAGGACCACCCGGCGGTCGGCCAGGTGGCGGTGGTGCTGCGCGAGGACAGCCCCGGCGACAGGCGTCTGGTGGCTTATGTGGTGTCGGCCGGTGGGGACGTCACTGGGTTGCGGGAGTTTGTGGGGCAGCGGTTGCCGGAGTACATGGTGCCGTCGGTGGTGGTGGTGCTGGATCGGTTGCCGTTGACGGTGAATGGGAAGTTGGATCGGCGGGCGTTGCCGGCGCCGGAGTATGAGGTGGGGTCCGGTCGTGGTCCGGTGTCGGTGCAGGAGGAGATCCTGTGTGGGGTCTTCGCCGAGGTGCTGGGGCTGGATCGGGTGGGCGTCGATGATGACTTCTTCCGTCTGGGTGGGCATTCGCTGCTGGCGGTGCGGTTGTCGTCGCGGGTTCGGGCGGTGTTGGGTGCCGAGATTCCGCTGAGGGTGTTGTTCGAGGCGCCGACTGTGGCGGGTTTGGTGGGGTGGCTGGCGGCTGGCCATGCTGGTCGGGCGCGGCTTGCCATCAGGACGGACAACCGGCCGGAGCGTGTGCCGTTGTCGTTTGCGCAGCAGCGGTTGTGGTTCCTTGGTCAGCTTGAAGGGCCGAGTCCGCTTTACAACCTTCCGGTGGTGGTGCGTCTGGATGGTGGGGTGGATGTTGGCGCGTTGGATGCGGCGTTGCGTGACGTGATTGGTCGTCATGAGTCGTTGCGGACGGTGTTCGCGGTGGCGGACGGTGAGCCGTATCAACGGATTCTGGATGTTGGGGAGGTGCCGTCGGTTCTTCAGGTGCACGCGGTGGCGCCGGAGGAGCTGGATCGGGTTGTGGGTGAGGCGACCGGCTATGCGTTCGATCTCGCTGTTGAGTTGCCGATCCGGGCGTGGTTGTTTGAGCCTTCTGTTCTCGTGTTGGTGGTGCATCACATCGCTAGCGACGGTTGGTCGGCGGCGCCGTTGAATCGGGATCTGGCGTTGGCGTATGAGGCGCGGTTGCGGGGTGAGGCGCCGGTGTGGGTGCCGTTGCCGGTGCAGTATGCCGATTACGCGGTTTGGCAGCGTGAGTTGCTGGGGTCGGAGTCGGATCCGGGGAGCCTGTTGTCGGCGCAGGTGTCCTATTGGCGGGAGGCGTTGTCGGGTGCGCCGGAGGAGTTGACTCTGCCGGTGGATCATCCGCGGCCTGCGGTGGCTTCGCATCGTGGGTATCAGGTGCCGCTGTCGGTGTCGGCTGAGGTGCATTTGCGGCTTGTCGAGTTGGCTCGGGCCGAGGGCGTGACCACGTTCATGGTGTTGCAGGCCGCGTTCGCGGTGTTGTTGTCCCGGCTGGGTGCTGGGAATGATATTCCGATCGGTTTCCCGGTGGCGGGGCGCAATGACGAGGCGTTGGACGATCTGGTCGGGTTCTTCGTCAATACCTTGGTGCTGCGTACGGACCTGTCGGGTGACCCGACGTTCGCTGAGGTGTTGGGTCGGGTGCGGCGGTCCACGTTGGATGCTTTGGAACACCAGGACGTGCCGTTCGAGCGTCTCGTGGAGGAGCTGGCGCCGTTGCGGTCGCTGGCCCGGCATCCGCTGTTCCAGGTGATGCTCACCCTGCAGAACCTCGAACGCGGCACGGCCGGCCGGCCATCGGCGCAAGCCGGAGCGGTGAACGCGCGATTCGACGTGGAGATGACCGCAGCCGAGGCGTTCGACACCGACGGCCGCCCGGCCGGACTGCACGGTGTGCTCGTGGTCGCGGCCGACCTGTTCGACGCGCCGACCGCGGAACGGATCGCCGCATGGTTCGTACGGGTGCTGACGGCTCTGACCGCCACCCCCGGCACCCGGCTGCGCGGCGTCGAACTGCTCGACGCGAGCCTGCGGGACCGGGTGCTGGTCGGGTGGAACGACACCGCCGCCGAGATCACCGACGCCACCGTCGTGGACCTGTTCGACCGGCAGGTCGCCGCCTTCCCGGACGCGGTCGCGGTGATCGGCGACGGCGTCGAGCTGTCCTACCGCGAGCTGGACGCGGCGGCCAACCGGGTGGCGCGGCACCTGGCCGCCCAGGGCGTCCGGGCGGAGTCGGTCGTCGCGGTCGTGATGGACCGCGGCGTCGACCTGGTGACCGCGCTGCTCGGCGTCTGGAAGGCCGGCGGCGCCTATCTGCCGATCGACCCGAAGGCGCCGGCCCGGCGCATCGAGTTCATGCTGTCCGACAGTGGCGCGCAGCACATGCTGACCTCGACGGAGGGCGACTGGACCGTGCCGGCCACGGTGGTGTCGGAGCTGGGCGACGTCGACGACAGCCCGGTGCCGGTAAGGCTCTCCGCGGCCGGTGCGGCGTATGTGATCTACACGTCCGGGTCGACCGGCACCCCGAAGGGCGTCGTCGTGTCGCACGCCGGTGCGGTGAACCTGCGGCTGGCGCAGGCCCGGACCTGGAACACCGGGCCGGGCGCGCGGGTGCTCCAGTTCGCGTCGATCGGCTTCGACGCCGCCACGTGGGAACTGCTGATGGCGTTGGGTGGCGGCGGCGCGCTGGTCGTGGCCCCCGCCGACGAGCTGCGGCCCGGTTCGGGCCTGGCGGAGCTGCTGGACCGGCACGCGGTGACCCACGCGACCCTGCCGCCGGCGGTGCTGGCCGTGCTGGACCCGGCAACCGTCCGCTCGGTCGGGACCGTGGTGTCCGCGGGCGAGGCGCTGGACCGGGCCCTGGTGGACCGGTGGGCGACCGGGCGGCAGCTGGTGAACGCGTACGGCCCGACCGAAACCTCGGTGTGCGCCACGATGTCGGCGCCGCTGTCCGTGGGCCAGGCCCCGACCGTGGGCGGCCCGATCGCGAACACCCGGGCGTACGTGCTCGACGACAGCCTGGCCCCGGTGCCGCCGGGCGTGGCCGGTGAACTCTACGTCGCCGGCGCCGGGGTGGCGCGCGGCTATGTGGGCCGCGCCGCGTTGACCGCCGAACGGTTCGTGGCCTGCCCGTTCGGCTCCGACGAGCGGATGTACCGCACCGGCGACCTGGTGAAATGGACCCCGGACGGGCAACTTATGTACGCCGGCCGGGTCGACCAACAGGTCAAGGTCCGCGGCTACCGCATCGAGCCGGGCGAGATCGAGGCGGTCCTTCAGGCCCACCCGGACGTGCTCCACGCCGCGGTGACGGTGCGCGAGGACGCCCCTGGGGATCGGCGATTGGTGGCGTACGTCGTACCGGCCGACGGCAACGCCGGTATCACCGGCCTGGCCGAGTTCGCGGGGCAGCGGCTGCCGGAGTACATGGTGCCCGCCGCGGTGGTGGTGCTGGACCGGCTGCCGCTGACCGTCAACGGCAAGCTGGACCGGCGGGCGTTGCCGGCGCCGGACTACTCGGCCGGCACGGGCCGCGACCCGGCCACGGCGCAGGAGGAGATCCTGTGCGCGGTCTTCGCCGAGGTGCTCGGCCTCGACCGGGTCGGCGTCGATGACGACTTCTTCCGCCTGGGCGGCCATTCGCTGCTCGCGGTGCGGCTGGTGGAGCTGCTGCGCGGCCGCGGTGTCGCGGTGTCGGTGCGGGCGCTGTTCGAGACCCCGACCCCGGCCGGGCTGGCCTCCACCACCGCGGCCGACGTGCTCGTGGTACCGGACAACCTGATCCCGGACGGCGCGGACCACATCACGGCGGACATGCTGCCGCTGGTCGCGTTCACCGACGCCGATGTCGAGCGCGTGGTAGCCGGCGTCGAAGGCGGCGCGGCGAACGTGGCCGACGTGTACCCGTTGGCGCCGCTTCAGGAAGGCCTGCTGTTCCACCATCTGATGGCCCGGGACGGCGAGGATCCGTACGTCTCGGCGTTCGTCATGCGGTTCGACACACGGGGCCACCTCGACGCGTTCGTGGCCGCGCTTCAACAGGTCGTGAACCGGCACGACATCTACCGCACCGCGGTCGTGTGGGACGGGCTGCCGGAGCCGGCGCAGGTGGTGTGGCGCACCGTCGCGCTGCCGGTGACGACCCACCTGCTCGGCGAGGAACTGGCGGCCGACCCGGTGGCCGGTCTGGTCGAGCTGGCCGGGCCGGGCATGGACCTGAGCCGGCCGCCGCTGATGGACGTGCATGTGGCGCGGGACGGTGACGGCTGGCTGGGTCTGCTGCGGATGCACCACATGCTCCAGGACCACCAGGGCATGGACGTCCTCCAACAGGAGGTGCAGGCAATCCTCGACGGGCGGTCGGCGGAGCTGGCGCCGGCCCTGCCGTTCCGCAACTTCGTGGCGCAGGCCCGCAGCGTTCCGCGGGCCGAGCACGAGCGGTACTTCGCGGTGCTGCTCGGCGACGTGACGGAGCCGACCGCGCCGTACGGCCTGATGGACGTGCTGGGCGACGGCACCGGGTCGACCGCCGCGGTGGTGCCGGTGCCGGACGACGTCGCCGGCCGGCTGCGCGAGGTGTCGCGGCAACTCGGCGTGAGCGCGGCGACCGTGCTGCACGTGGCGTGGGCGCGGGTGCTGTCGGTGCTGTCCGGCCGTGACGACGTGGTGTTCGGCACGGTGCTGTTCGGCCGGATGAACGCGGGTGCGGGCGCCGACCGGGTGGTCGGTCCGTTCATCAACACGTTGCCGGTGCGGGTGCCGACCGGGCGGGTGGGGGTGCGCGCCGCGGTGGCGGAGATGCGGCGGCAGCTCGCGGCGCTGTTGGAGCACGAGCACGCGTCGCTGGCCGTGGCACAGCAGGCGAGCGGGGTCGCCGAGAACACGCCGCTGTTCACGTCGCTGTTCAACTACCGGTTTGTCGCGCCGGGCGGGGAGCCGAGTGGGACGCAGCAGGGCATCCGCAGCGTCTACTCGCGGGAGCGGACGAACTATCCACTGACGGTGGCGGTCAACGACCGGGATACGGGCGGGCTGAGCCTCAGCGTGGAGGTGACCAACCCCCTCGACCCGGAGGCGATCGGGCGGTTGCTGTGCACCGCCGTCGAGAATCTGGTCGCCGCGCTCGCCGAGGGCGATGTTCCGGTGCACGCGGTGGAGGTGCTCGAGGCGCCGCAGCGGGAGCAGCTTCTGCTCGGTTGGAACGGCACTGTGGTTGATCTTCCTGCGGGGACGTTTGGGGCGGTTTTCGAGGCGCGGGTGGGTTTGTCG
>NZ_JBIAYZ010000046.1:0-7518 GCF_042898635.1 Micromonospora sp. NPDC000442
TTGCCGGAGTACATGGTGCCGTCGGTGGTGGTGGTGTTGGACCGGTTGCCGTTGACGGTGAATGGGAAGTTGGATCGGCGGGCGTTGCCGGCGCCGGTGTATGAGACCGGCTCGGGTCGCGGTCCGGTGACCGTGCAGGAGGAGATCCTGTGCGCGGTTTTCGCCGAGGTCCTCGGTCTTGATGTGGTCGGTGTGGACGACGATTTCTTCCGGCTGGGTGGGCATTCGCTGCTGGCGGTGCGCCTGGTGGAGGAGCTGCGTGGTCGGGGTGTGGCGGTGTCGGTGCGGGCGTTGTTCGAGTCTCCCACGCCGGCCGGGCTGGCCGCGGCCGTGCCGGCCGCCGACACGGTCGTGGTCCCGGACAACCTGATCCCCGTTGACGCTGAGCGGATCACGGCGGACATGCTGCCGTTGGTCGATTTCACTGATGCGGATGTCGAGCGGGTGGTGGCCACTGTCGAGGGTGGCGCGGCGAATGTGGCGGATGTGTATCCGTTGGCGCCGTTGCAGGAGGGGTTGTTGTTCCACCATTTGATGGCGGGTGGTGGTGAGGATCCGTATGTGACGGTGTGGGTCTTCGAGTTTGACTCGCGTTCTCGTCTGGATGGGTTCGTCGGCGCGTTGCAGCAGGTCGTTGATCGGCATGACATCTACCGCACGGCGGTGGTGTGGGACGGGATTCCCGAGCCGGTGCAGGTCGTGCTGCGCAGTGCCGCGCTGCCGGTGATGACTCACACCCTGGAGGCGGGTCTCGCTGATCCGGGGGCCGCGCTGGTCGATCTGGTCGGGTCGTCGATGGATCTGGGCCGCGCGCCGTTGATGGATGTGCACGTGGTGCAGGTCGGTGATGGCTGGCTCGGGCTGCTGCGGATGCATCACATGCTCCAGGACCACCAGGGCATGGATGTGCTGCTCGCGGAGATGCGGGCCTTTCTCGATGGGCGTGCGCAGGAGTTGGGGCCGGCGTTGCCGTTCCGGAACTTTGTGGCGCAGGCGCGGAGTGTGGCGCGGGAGGAGCACGAGCGGTTCTTCGCCGAGTTGTTGGGCGATGTGACGGAGCCGACGGCGCCGTACGGGTTGATGGACGTTCGTGGCGACGGTGTGGATTCGGTGACTGCGGAGATGCCGGTGCCGTCGGAGGTGGCCGATCGGTTGCGTGAGGTGTCGCGGCAGCTGGGCGTGAGTGCGGCGACGGTGCTGCATGTGGCGTGGGCGCGGGTTGTTTCGGTGTTGTCGGGTCGTGACGATGTGGTGTTCGGCACGGTGTTGTTCGGGCGGATGAACGCGGGTGTGGGTGCGGATCGGGTGGTTGGTCCGTTCATTAACACGTTGCCGGTGCGGGTGCGTTCGGGTCGGGTGGGGGTGCGGGCGGCGGTGGAGGAGATGCGCGTTCAGCTCGCGGCGTTGTTGGAGCATGAGCATGCGTCGTTGGCGGTGGCGCAGCAGGCGAGTGGGGTGGCGGAGAATGCGCCGTTGTTCACGTCGTTGTTCAACTATCGGCATATCGCTCAGGCTGGTCCGGACGGGCCGGATGTCGAGGAGAGTCGGGCGCCGGTGGGTATCCGGACGGTTTATGCGAAGGAGCGTACGAATTATCCGTTGAGTGTGTCGGTCAATGATTTGGATGTGGCGGGTCTGAGCCTGAGTGTGGAGGTGGTTGATTCGTTGGATCCGCAGGTGGTTGGCCGGTTGTTGTGCACGGCGGTGGAGAACGTGGTCGCTGTGTTGAGTGGTCCGGATGTGCCGTTGTTCGCGGTCGAGGTGTCGGACGGCGAGGGGGTTTTGCGCGGCCCCGTCATGGAGGTGCCTGGCGGGACGGTGGTGGGTGTGTTTGAGGCGCAGGCTGCGCGGACGCCGGGGGTGACGGCGTTGGTGTGTGGTGATGTGTCGTTGACGTTCGCTGAGGTGAACGGGTGGGCGAATCGGTTGGCCCGTCATTTGGTGCGGGTGGGTGTGGGTCCGGAGCGGGTTGTGGCGGTCAGTTTGCCGCGGTCGGTGGACTCGGTGGTCGGGTTGCTTGCGGTGTTGAAGGCGGGTGGGGTGTATCTGCCGGTGGATCCGAGTCTGCCGGTTGAGCGGGTTACGCAGTTGTTGAGTGATGCCGGTGCGGTGTTCGTGCTCACCGAGGCGGTGATGGCATCGCTGGGTTTGGGTGAGTTGTCGGATGGTGATTTGACGGATGCGGATCGGTTGGCGCCGTTGCGGGCCCGGAATTCGGCGTATGTCATTTACACGTCGGGTTCGACGGGTCGGCCGAAGGGTGTTCTGGTCGAGCATCGGCAGTTGGTGAATTTGCTGGTCAATCAGCGGGGCGGGTTTGTTGCCGATGCGGGTGGTGGTCGGTTGCGGGCGGCGTTGACGGCGGTGTTGTCGTTCGACACGTCGTTGGAGGGTCCGTTGCTGATGTGTGATGGCCACGAGTTGCATGTGATCGACGAGCAGACGCGTCTGGAGCCGGTGGTGCTTGTCGACTATGTGCGTCGGCACCGGATCGATTTCATGGATGTCACTCCGTCTTATCTGGCGCAGTTGCTGCCGGCGGGTCTGCTGGCCGGTGGGGGTCCGCGGGTGTTGATGCTCGGCGGTGAGGCGCTGCCGGAGCCGTTGTGGAACGAGTTGGCCGCGGCGGATACTCGGGCGTACAACTTCTACGGGCCGACCGAGTGCACCGTCGATGCTCTTTCGGCGCCGGTGGTCGCGGGTTCGAGGCCGGTCGTCGGTAAGCCGTTGGGTAACCTGCGCGCGTATGTCCTTGACGGTTGGTTGCGGCCGGTTCCGTCGGGTGTGGCGGGTGAGTTGTATCTGGCCGGGGATCAGGTGGCTCGGGGCTATCTGGGCCGGCATGGCTTGACCGCGCAGCAGTTCGTGGCGTCGCCGTTCGGCTCCGGTGAGCGTATGTACCGCACGGGCGATGTCATGCGCTGGGTGGCCGGTGGGCAGTTGGAGTATCTGGGTCGGGCGGATGAGCAGGTCAAGATCCGTGGGTTCCGGATCGAGCCCGGTGAGATCGAAGCCGTTCTGCACGAGCATCCGGGTGTGGCCCAGGCCGCCGTCATCGCGCGGGAGGACACCGCCGGGGACAAACGTCTGGTTGCCTACGTGGTGGCGGACGACGACGTCGCCGGCCTGCGGGAGTTCGCCGCGCAGCGGCTGCCGGAGTACATGGTGCCGTCGGCGGTGGTGGTTCTCGACCGGTTGCCGCTGACCGTCAACGGGAAGCTGGACCGGCGGGCTCTGCCCGCCCCGGACTACGAGGCCGGCTCGGGTCGAGGTCCTGTCACGGTGCAGGAAGAAATCCTGTGCGCTGTTTTCGCTCACGTCCTCGGACTTGAGCGGGTCGGCGTCGATGACGATTTCTTCGCCCTGGGCGGGCACTCCCTGCTGGCGGTGCGGCTGGTGTCGCGGGTGCGGGCGGTGCTCGATGTCGAACTGCCGTTGCGGGCGTTGTTCGACGCTCCTACCGTGGCCCGTCTGGCGGCCTGGCTGACCGGCGGCGACGCCGGCCGGGCCCGCCTGGCCCTGCGGGCCGGTACACGTCCGGCCCGGGTACCGCTGTCATTCGCCCAGCAACGCCTGTGGTTCCTCAGCCAACTCGAAGGCCCCAGCCCGCTCTACAACCTGCCGCTGGTGGTCCGCCTGGATGCCGGGGTGGACGTGACCGCGCTGGACGCTGCGCTACGGGACGTGATCACCCGCCACGAGTCGCTGCGCACCGTCTTCGCGGTGGCCGACGGCGAGCCGTACCAGCAGATCCTCGAGCCCGACCAGGTCGGCGAGGTCCTCCAGGTCCAGTCGATGAGCGCCGAACGCCTCGATACGGCCGTAGCGGCGGCGACCGGCCACGCCTTCGACCTGGCCACCGAGATCCCGGTCCGGGCCTGGCTGTTCCAGACCGGTGCCGACGAGTCCGTCCTGGTGCTCGTGGTGCACCACATTGCCAGCGACGGCTGGTCTACGGCGCCGCTGCACCGAGACCTGGCGGCGGCGTACCAGGCGCGGTCGAACGGGACGGCTCCGGCCTGGGCGCCGCTGCCGGTGCAGTACGCCGATTACGCGCTGTGGCAGCGTGAACTGCTCGGCGACGAGAACGACCCGGACAGCCTGCTCTCCGCGCAGGTCGCCTACTGGCGGCAGGCGCTGGCCGGTGCCCCGGAGGAACTGGCCCTCCCGGCCGACCGCCCGCGCCCGGCGGTGGTCTCGCACCTGGGCCACCAGGTGCCCCTGCAGGTCTCCGCCGAGGTGCACCAGCGCCTGGCCGACCTGGCCCGTGCCGAGGGCGTGACCATGTTCATGGTGCTCCAGTCGGCGCTGGCGGTGTTGTTGTCCCGCCTCGGGGCGGGCACCGACATCCCGATCGGCTTCCCGGTGGCGGGACGCAACGACGAGGCCCTGGACGACCTGGTCGGCTTCTTCGTCAACACCCTCGTGCTGCGCACCGACCTGTCCGGCGACCCGACCTTCGCCGAGGTGCTGGGCCGCGTGCGGCAGAGCAGCCTGACCGCCCTGGACCACCAGGACGTGCCGTTCGAGCGACTGGTCGAGGAGTTGGCCCCGGCCCGCTCGATGGCCCGCCACCCACTGTTCCAGGTGATGCTCATCCTGCAGAACCTCGAGCACAGCACGATGAGCCTGCCGGACACCGGCGCGGGGGCGGTGAGCGCGACCGCCCGCTTCGACCTCGAGGTGACCGCCGTCGAGTCGTTCGACGCGCAGGGCCGCCCGGCCGGTCTCGGCGGTGTGGTCACCGCGTCGGCCGACCTGTTCCACGCGTCGACGGTGGAGCGCCTCGCCGGATGGTTCGTGCGGGTGCTGGAGACGGTGACGGCCGCCGCGCAGGTCCGGCTGCACGCCGTCGAGCTGCTGGACGACCAGCAGCGGCAGCAGATGCTGTCCGCCTGGAACGTTCCGGCCGCCGAGATCGATGCGACCGTGGTGGACCTGGTCGCCCGGCACGTCGCGGCCGCCCCGGACGCGGTCGCGGTGGTCGCCGGCGGCGTCGAGGTCTCGTACCGGGAACTGGATGCGGCGGCGAACCGACTGGCACGCTATCTGACGGCGCAGGGCGTGGGCGCGGAGTCGGTGGTCGGCCTGTGCCTGCCGCGCGGCGCGGAGATGGTCGTCGCGATCCTCGGGGTGTGGAAGGCGGGCGGCGCGTACCTGCCGATCGACCCGCAACTGCCGGCGCAACGGGTCGAGTTCATGCTGCTCGACAGCGGCGCGCGGCACGTGCTGACCTCGGCCGCGTACGAGCCGGTGCTGTCCGGCTCGGTGTTGGTTCCGGTGACGGTGCTGGACGGGCCGGCGGTGGCGGCCTTCGACGACGGCCCGGTGCCCAGCCGGGTGACCGCGGCCAGCGCGGCGTACGTGATCTACACGTCGGGTTCGACGGGCACCCCGAAGGGTGTGGTCATCGCCCATCGTCATCTGTCGGGTCTGCTCACCGCGGTCGGTGACGTCTTCGATCTGGGCCCGTCCGACGTGTGGAGTTGTTTCCACTCCTTCGTGTTCGACGTGTCGGTGTGGGAGATGTGGGGCGCGCTGACACGTGGCGCCCGGGTGGTGATGGTGCCGTCCGAGGTTTCCCGCAGCCCGGAGGACCTGGCCCGGCTGATCGAGCAGACCGGGGTGACGGTGCTCAGCCAGACCCCGTCGGCCTTCTATCAGCTGCTGTCGGTGGCCGGGTCACCGCCGGAGTCCGTCCGGGTGGTGGTGTTCGCGGGGGAGGCACTGGAACCGCCGCGGGTCTACGGCTGGCTGACCGAGGGCGGGCCGCGCCTGGTCAACATGTACGGGCCGACCGAGATGACGGTGTATGCGACGCTGTGGCAGCTCACCGGCGACGAGACCGGCAGCGTGGTCGGCCGTGGCCTGCCCGGCACGGCGCTGTACGTGCTCGACGATCGGCTCCAGCCGGTCCCGCCCGGCGTGGTCGGCGAGCTGTACCTGGCCGGCGTCCAGGTGAGTCGCGGCTACCTGGGCCGGCCGGGCTTCACCGGTGAGCGTTTCGTGGCGTCCCCGTTCGGCGCGGGCGAGCGGATGTACCGGTCGGGCGACCTGGCGAAGTGGACCGGGGACGGCCAGTTGGTGTTCGTCGGCCGCGCGGATCAGCAGGTGAAGATCCGGGGGTTCCGGATCGAGCCGGGCGAGATCGAGGCGGTGCTCCAGGAGCACCCGGACGTGGCGCAGGTCGCCGTGGTCGCACGGGAGGACATCCCGGGGGACAAGCGCCTGGTGGCGTACGTCGTGGGCGCCGACGCCGCCGGGCTGCGCGAATACGTCGGGCAACGCCTCCCGGAGTACATGGTCCCGTCCGCCGTGGTGCTGCTGGACCGGTTGCCTTTGACGGTGAACGGAAAGCTGGACCGGCGTGCGTTGCCGGCGCCGGCGTACGAGGCCGGCACGGGCCGCGGCCCGGCGACCGTGCAGGAGGAGATCCTGTGCGCGGTGTTCGCGCAGGTGCTCGGCCTGACCACGGTGGGGGTCGATGACGACTTCTTCGGGCTCGGCGGCCACTCCCTGCTCGCGGTGCGGCTGGCGTCGCGGGTCCGGGCGGTGCTGGGCGTCGAGTTGCCGCTGCGGGCGCTGTTCGAGACGCCGACGGTGGCTGGCCTGGCGGCGTGGCTGAGTGGCGGCAACGCCGGCCGGGCACGGCTCGCGGTGCGCGCCGGGCGGCGGCCGGAGCGGGTACCGTTGTCGTTCGCGCAGCGCCGTCTGTGGTTCCTCGGTCAGCTCGAAGGCCCGAGTCCGCTCTACAACCTGCCCTCCGTGGTTCGGCTGGCCGGCGGTGCGGACGTCGAGGCGCTCGATGCGGCCTTGCGCGACGTGATCGGCCGGCACGAGTCGCTGCGGACCGTGTTCGCGGTGGCGGACGGCGAGCCGTATCAACGAATTCTGGACGCGGACGAGGTCGGTTCGGTGCTTCAGGTGCGGGCCGTGCCCGCCGACGACCTGGACCGGGCCGTCGCGGAGGCGACCGGCTACGCGTTCGACCTCGCCGCCGACCTGCCGATCCGGGCCTGGCTGTTCCAGACCGCGACGGACGGCTCGGTGCTCGTCCTGGTCGTCCATCACGTGGCGAGCGACGGCTGGTCGACCGCGCCGCTGAATCGGGACCTGGCAGCGGCGTACGAGGCACGGCTCCGTCAGCAGGCGCCGGTGTGGGCGCCGTTGCCCGTGCAGTACGCGGACTACGCGGTGTGGCAGCGGGAGCTGCTGGGCGATGAGAACGACCCGGACAGCCTGCTGTCGACCCAGCTGTCGTATTGGCGGGAGACCCTGTCCGGGGCGCCGGAGGAGTTGGCGCTTCCGGTCGACCGGCCCCGCCCGGCGGTGGCGTCGCACCGCGGGCACCAGGTGTCGTTGCAGGTGCCCGCCGAGGTGCACCAGCGGCTGGCTGACCTGGCGCGGGCCGAGGGCGTGACCATGTTCATGGTGCTCCAGTCGGCGTTGGCGGTGTTGTTGTCGCGGCTCGGGGCGGGCACCGACATCCCGATCGGTTTCCCGGTGGCGGGTCGGCAT
>NZ_JBIAYZ010000047.1:0-5132 GCF_042898635.1 Micromonospora sp. NPDC000442
GTGTTGTTTGTTTGTTGTGAGTTACACAGTGGACGCGAGCAGAATCTTTGTGAGCAAGTCCTCGGCCTATTAGTACCGGTCAACTGAACCCGTTACCGGGCTTACATTTCCGGCCTATCAACCCAGTCGTCTAGCTGGGGGCCTTACCCACCCCGAAGGGTGGTGGGATACCTCATCTTGAAGCAGGCTTCCCGCTTAGATGCTTTCAGCGGTTATCCCTTCCGAACGTAGCTAACCAGCCGTGCCCCTGGCGGGACAACTGGCACACCAGAGGTTCGTCCGTCCCGGTCCTCTCGTACTAGGGACAGCCCTTCTCAAGTATCCTACGCGCACGGCGGATAGGGACCGAACTGTCTCACGACGTTCTAAACCCAGCTCGCGTACCGCTTTAATGGGCGAACAGCCCAACCCTTGGGACCTGCTACAGCCCCAGGATGCGACGAGCCGACATCGAGGTGCCAAACCATCCCGTCGATATGGACTCTTGGGGAAGATCAGCCTGTTATCCCCGGGGTACCTTTTATCCGTTGAGCGACACCGCTTCCACACGCAAGTGCCGGATCACTAGTCCCGACTTTCGTCCCTGCTCGACCCGTCAGTCTCACAGTCAAGCTCCCTTGTGCACTTGCACTCAACACCTGATTGCCAACCAGGCTGAGGGAACCTTTGGGCGCCTCCGTTACCCTTTAGGAGGCAACCGCCCCAGTTAAACTACCCACCAGACACTGTCCCTGAACCGGATAACGGTCCGAAGTTAGATACCCGAATCAACCAGAGTGGTATTTCAAGATTGCCTCCACCCATACTGGCGTATAGGTTTCACCGGCTCCCACCTATCCTACACAAGCCGACTCAAATACCAATGTCAAGCTATAGTAAAGGTCCCGGGGTCTTTCCGTCCTGCCGCGCGTAACGAGCATCTTTACTCGTACTGCAATTTCGCCGGGCCTGTGGTTGAGACAGTGGGGAAGTCGTTACGCCATTCGTGCAGGTCGGAACTTACCCGACAAGGAATTTCGCTACCTTAGGATGGTTATAGTTACCACCGCCGTTTACTGGCGCTTAAGTTCTCCGCTTCGCCCCGAAGAGCTAACAGGTCCCCTTAACGTTCCAGCACCGGGCAGGCGTCAGTCCATATACATCGAATTACTTCTTCGCATGGACCTGTGTTTTTAGTAAACAGTCGCTTCCCCCTGCTCTCTGCGGCCATACAACGCTCCACCCGCGCGGGGCTTCACGTCTCCGGCCCCCCTTCTCCCTAAGTTACGGGGGCAATTTGCCGAGTTCCTTAACCACAGTTCGCCCGATCGCCTCGGTATTCTCTACCTGACCACCTGTGTCGGTTTGGGGTACGGGCCGCTCAGAACTCGCTAGAGGCTTTTCTCGGCAGCATAGGATCACTGACTTCACCTGAATCGGCTCGGCATCACGTCTCAGCCCTGTGCACCACGGATTTGCCTATGGTGCGGCCTACACGCTTACCCCGGCACAACCACCGGCCGGGCTCAGCTACCTTCCTGCGTCACCCCATCGCTTGACTACTACCCGCCAGGTTCCCACGCTCCCCCAGCTTGGTCCGAAGACCGCACCAGGATCGGGTGGTTAGCACAACGAGGTTCATCAGGGACGCTCCTTCGCGGGTACGGGAATATCAACCCGTTGTCCATCGACTACGCCTCTCGGCCTCGCCTTAGGTCCCGACTCACCCAGGGCGGATTAACCTGGCCCTGGAACCCTTGGTCATCCGGCGGAAGGGTTTCTCACCCTTCTTTCGCTACTCATGCCTGCATTCTCACTCGTGCCGCGTCCACAACTAGGTCACCCTGCTGCTTCACCCCCGGCACGACGCTCCCCTACCCACCCACACACCTGCACCAACACCCGAAGGCGCCAGCGAAGTCATTGTGTGAGTGCCACAGCTTCGGCGGTGTGCTTGAGCCCCGCTACATTGTCGGCGCGGAACCACTTGACCAGTGAGCTATTACGCACTCTTTAAAGGGTGGCTGCTTCTAAGCCAACCTCCTGGTTGTCTATGCGACCCCACATCCTTTTCCACTTAGCACACGCTTAGGGGCCTTAGCTGGTGATCTGGGCTGTTTCCCTCTCGACTACGAAGCTTATCCCCCGCAGTCTCACTGCCGCGCTCTCACTTACCGGCATTCGGAGTTTGGCTGATTTCGGTAAGCTTGTAGGCCCCCTAGACCATCCAGTGCTCTACCTCCGGCAAGAAACACGCGACGCTGCACCTAAATGCATTTCGGGGAGAACCAGCTATCACGGAGTTTGATTGGCCTTTCACCCCTAACCACAGGTCATCCCCCAACTTTTCAACGTTGGTGGGTTCGGCCCTCCACACGGTCTTACCCGCGCTTCAGCCTGCCCATGGCTAGATCACTCCGCTTCGGGTCTAGAACATGCGACTCAAACGCCCTCTTCAGACTCGCTTTCGCTACGGCTCCCCCACACGGGTTAACCTCGCCACATGCCACTAACTCGCAGGCTCATTCTTCAAAAGGCACGCCGTCACCCCTAAAGGCTCCGACGGATTGTAGGCGAACGGTTTCAGGTACTATTTCACTCCCCTCCCGGGGTACTTTTCACCATTCCCTCACGGTACTCGTCCGCTATCGGTCACCAGGAAGTATTTAGGCTTACCAGGTGGTCCTGGCAGATTCACGGCAGATTTCAGGAGTCCGCCGCTACTCGGGAACACCCACAGAAGACCAGCTGCTTTAACCTACCGGACTATCACCGTCTACGGTCAGCCTTTCCAGACCATTCAGCTAACAACTGGCTTTATAACTCCTCACACGAGTGTCAGCTCGTGTAGCAGGGTCCCACAACCCCGACCACGCAACCCCTGACAGGTATCACACGCAACCGGTTTAGCCTCAATCCGCTTTCGCTCGCCACTACTCACGGAATCACTATTGTTTTCTCTTCCTACGGGTACTGAGATGTTTCACTTCCCCGCGTTCCCTCCACACACCCTATGAGTTCAGGTGCAGGTGACACCACATGACTGATGCCGGGTTACCCCATTCGGACACCCTGGGATCACAGCTCGGTTGACAGCTCCCCCAGGCCTATCGCGGCCTCCCACGTCCTTCATCGGCTCCTGGTGCCAAGGCATCCACCGTTCGCCCTTGACAACTTGACCACAAAGATGCTCGCGTCCACTGTGCAATTCTCAACAAACAACCAACCCACAACCCACCGTCTCCCACCAGCCCGGCAACCACCGGCGGTATGAGAAACCAGGCCATGCCTGGCGCCTCCCAGGACACCACGTCCCGAGCTTCGGCACTGAAAGACAACCACCACGGGTTGTTCCTTCAGGACCCAACAGGGTGCTATCCGCCAACCACCAGCCGCACCAGAACACCCGTTCCCACCACCACAGTGGCTGTACTAGGAAAAATTCCGGCCGTTGCCGGCGCCGACTCACCAGTGTCTCCGCCAATTGAGCACCCCACCATCACATTCGGACAGCGCGGGCTCCATACCAGCTTTCGCCGGATGGTGCTCCTTAGAAAGGAGGTGATCCAGCCGCACCTTCCGGTACGGCTACCTTGTTACGACTTCGTCCCAATCGCCAGCCCCACCTTCGACGGCTCCCTCCACAAGGGTTGGGCCACCGGCTTCGGGTGTTGCCGACTTTCGTGACGTGACGGGCGGTGTGTACAAGGCCCGGGAACGTATTCACCGCAGCGTTGCTGATCTGCGATTACTAGCGACTCCGACTTCACGGGGTCGAGTTGCAGACCCCGATCCGAACTGAGACCGGCTTTTTGGGATTCGCTCCACCTCACGGTATCGCAGCCCATTGTACCGGCCATTGTAGCATGCGTGAAGCCCTGGACATAAGGGGCATGATGACTTGACGTCATCCCCACCTTCCTCCGAGTTGACCCCGGCAGTCTCCCATGAGTCCCCAACCGAATTGCTGGCAACATGGGACGAGGGTTGCGCTCGTTGCGGGACTTAACCCAACATCTCACGACACGAGCTGACGACAGCCATGCACCACCTGTCACCGGCCCCGAAGGACCCCACATCTCTGTGAGATTTCCGGCGATGTCAAACCCAGGTAAGGTTCTTCGCGTTGCATCGAATTAATCCGCATGCTCCGCCGCTTGTGCGGGCCCCCGTCAATTCCTTTGAGTTTTAGCCTTGCGGCCGTACTCCCCAGGCGGGGCGCTTAATGCGTTAGCTGCGGCACAGAGAACCGGAGAGGCCCCCCACACCTAGCGCCCAACGTTTACAGCGTGGACTACCAGGGTATCTAATCCTGTTCGCTCCCCACGCTTTCGCTCCTCAGCGTCAGTATCGGCCCAGAGACCCGCCTTCGCCACCGGTGTTCCTCCTGATATCTGCGCATTTCACCGCTACACCAGGAATTCCAGTCTCCCCTACCGAACTCTAGCCTGCCCGTATCGACTGCAGGCCCGCAGTTGAGCCACGGGTTTTCACAGTCGACGCGACAAGCCGCCTACGAGCTCTTTACGCCCAATAAAT
This sequence comes from Micromonospora sp. NPDC000442, assembly GCF_042898635.1. Lineage (NCBI taxonomy): Bacteria > Bacillati > Actinomycetota > Actinomycetes > Micromonosporales > Micromonosporaceae > Micromonospora > Micromonospora sp. NPDC000442. The sequence continues at coordinate 4,519 of NZ_JBIAYZ010000047.1, forward strand.
CCGGACAACGCTCGCGCCCTACGTCTTACCGCGGCTGCTGGCACGTAGTTGGCCGGCGCTTCTTCTGCAGGTACCGTCACTTGCGCTTCGTCCCTGCTGAAAGAGGTTTACAACCCGAAGGCCGTCATCCCTCACGCGGCGTCGCTGCATCAGGCTTCCGCCCATTGTGCAATATTCCCCACTGCTGCCTCCCGTAGGAGTCTGGGCCGTGTCTCAGTCCCAGTGTGGCCGGTCGCCCTCTCAGGCCGGCTACCCGTCGTCGCCTTGGTAGGCCATCACCCCACCAACAAGCTGATAGGCCGCGAGCCCATCCCAAGCCGAAAAACTTTCCACCCACCACCATGCGGCAGCAAGTGAATATTCGGTATTAGCCCCCGTTTCCGAGGGTTATCCCAAAGCCTAGGGCAGGTTGCTCACGTGTTACTCACCCGTTCGCCGCTCGAGTACCCCGAAGGGCCTTTCCGCTCGACTTGCATGTGTTAAGCACGCCGCCAGCGTTCGTCCTGAGCCAGGATCAAACTCTCCAACAAAAACCTGAAGGAAAATCCATCCCGACAACAAAAATGTTGCCAAAGGAATCCAAACCAACCAGAAAAACTGGCCAGCCCGGGAAT
>NZ_JBIAYZ010000048.1:0-5024 GCF_042898635.1 Micromonospora sp. NPDC000442
CGCCACCGCAACACGCCGCTCAACAAGACCAGCCAGCGTCACGTCGGGCAGATTGGCCGCTGCGGTATTCCAGCCAGACAGCAGCTGCTCGCGCTCCTCGGCGGCCAGCACCTCGACGGCGTGCAGCCGCACGTCCGCCGTGCTGGTCACAGTGGCCAGCACCCGCCCGTACCACTCGGCCAGCCGCTCGGCGGTCGACGCGTCGAACATGTCCGCCGCGACCGTCACCGAGCCGTGCAGGCCCGCCGGCCGGCCCTGCGCGTCGAACGACTCGACCACGACGACTTCCAGGTCGAATCGCGACGTGGTGGCCGAGTTCCCGAGCTTCGGCCCGGCCGCCGTCGACGTGGCCTGAGGCAGGCCCACCGTGCCGCGCTCGAGGTTCTGGACGGTCAGCATCACCTGGAACAGCGGGTGGCGGGCCATGGACCGGCTCGGTGCCAGCTCCTCGACCAGCCGCTCGAACGGCACGTCCTGGTGTTCCAGGGCACCCAGGCAGGCCTGCCGGGAGCGGGCCAGCACCTCGGTGAAGGTCGGGTCGCCGGACAGGTCGGTGCGGACGACCAGGTTGTTGACGAAGAAGCCGATCAGGTCGTTGAGCGCCTCCTCGTTGCGGCCCGCGACCGGGAAGCCGATCGGGATGTCGGTGCCGGCGCCCAGCCGGGACAGCAGTACCGCGAGCGCCGACTGGAGCACCATGAACGGCGTGACGCCCTGGGCCCGGGCCAGCTTGGCCAGCCGCCGGTGCACCGCAGGCGGCACCTTCAGCGGCGCCATGTGCCCACGGTGCGAGGCCACCAGCGGACGCGGCCGGTCGACCGGCAGGGTCAGCTCCTCGGGGAGCCCGGCCAACTGCTCACGCCAGTAGCCGACCTGGGCGGACAGCACGCTCTCCGGGTCGGTCTCCGAGCCGAGCAGTTCCCGCTGCCACAGCGCGTAGTCGGCGTACTGCACCGGCAGCGGCTCCCAGCCGGGCGCCGCGCCGCGCAGCCGGGCCTCGTACGCGGTGGACAGGTCCCGGCCCAGCGGCGCCATCGACCAGCCGTCGCTGGCGATGTGATGCACCACGAGCACGAGCACGGACTCGCCCGCGTCGGTCCGGAACAGCCACGCCCGGATCGGCACTTCCGCCGCGAGGTCGAAAGCATGCAGCGACGCCGCCGCCACGGCCTCCTCGAGACCGTCCGGCGCGACCTCCCGAACGTCGAGCTCCCAGTCGAGCTGGTCCGGGTCCAGGATCTGCTGGTAGGGCTCGCCGTCAGCCACCGCGATCAGCGTCCGCAGCGACTCGTGCCGGCCGAGCACGTCCCGCAGGGCGGCGCCCAGCGCCGCCACGTCGAGGTCGGCGCCCAGCCGGAGCAGCACCGGGATGTTGTAGACCGGGCTGGGCCCTTCGAGCTGACCCAGGAACCACAACCGCCGCTGCGCGAATGACAAGGGGATCACGACTGCTCCTTACGCATCGGCCGCAACGCCGGTCGGTTTGATGTAGGCCGTCCGAGCTTCGTCGCGAGCGCCGCCGGGGTCGGCGTGTCGAACAGCTCGCGCAGGGACAGTTCGGCGCCCAGGACGGCACGAACCCGGGACACCACACGGATGGCCAGCAGTGAATGGCCGCCCGACGCGAAGAAGTCGTCGTCGGCGCTCACCCGGTCCAGCCCGAGGACCTCGGCGAACACCTCGCAGAGGGCCGTCTCGTTCGCGTTCGCCGGGGCTCGGCCGGTGCCGGCCTGCGGCGCGTAGTCGGGCGCGGGCAGCGCCCGGCGGTCCAGTTTGCCGTTGACGGTCAGCGGCAGCCGGTCGAGCCGCACCACCGCGGACGGCACCATGTAGTCCGGCAGCCGCTGCGCGGCGAACTGCCGCACATCGGCGACGTCGTCGTCCGCCACCACGTAGGCGACGAGCCGCTTGTCGCCGGGCGTGTCCTCGCGCACGATGACCGCGGTCTGGATCACGTCCGGATGGTCGTCCAGCACGGCTTGGATCTCGCCCGGCTCGATCCGGAACCCGCGGATCTTCACCTGCTGGTCGGCTCGGCCCTCGTAGACCAGCTGCCCATCGGCCGACCACTTCGCGAGGTCGCCCGAGCGGTACATCCGTTCGCCGGGGGCGTACGGCGACGCGACGAATCGCTGGCTCGTCAGGCCCGGCCGGCCCACGTAGCCCTGCGACACCTGCGCGCCGGCCACGTACAGCTCGCCGACCACGCCAGGCGGAACCGGCTGGAGCCGGTCGTCGAGCACGTACATCGTGGCGCCCGGTAGCCCGCGACCCACCACGCTGCCGGCTTCCGCGCCGGTCAGCTCGTACACGGTCGAGTGCACGGTGGTCTCGGTGATGCCGTACATGTTGATCAGGCGCGGTCCGTCAAGCCATCCGTAGACCCGCGGCGGTTCCAGGGCCTCGCCGGCGAACACCACCATCCGCACCGACGGCAGCGGCTCGGCCGCGACGGTCAGCAGTTGGTAGAACGCCGACGGGGTCTGGCTCAGCACCGTCACGCCCTCGTGCTCGATCAGCCGGGCGAAGTCCTGCGGGCTGCGGGACACCGGGAACGGCACCACGACCACGCGAGCGCCGTGCACGAGCGCGCCCCACAACTCCCACACCGACACGTCGAACGCGAAGGAGTGGAAGCAACTCCAGACGTCGGACCCGGTCAGCTCGAACACACCCTGCGCCGCGCCCAGCAGTGCGAGCACGTTGCGGTGGGTCACCACCACGCCCTTCGGCGTGCCGGTCGATCCGGACGTGTAGATCACGTACGCGGTTGCGTCCGGTGGCACCACCCGGCCGAGCGAGGTGTCCGGCAGCTCGGCGATGAGTTCGGCCGTCTCCGGGTCGTCCAGCACCACCGACGGCGCCGTCCCGGGGACCAGCGGCGCGCAGGCCTCCGACGTCACCACCGCCACCACCGCCGCATCGCCCAGCACCAGGCCGACCCGCTGTGCCGGCGACCGCGGATCCACCGGCACGTACGCCGCACCGGCCTTGAACACCGCCAGCAGTGACACCACCACGTCGGCTCCGCGTTCCAGCACCACCCCGACGAAGGAACCGGCGCCCACGCCGAGCCCGGCCAGGTGCCGGGCCAGCCGGTTCGCCCGCACGTCGAGCTCGCCGTAGGTCATCGACATGCCGTCGGCCACCACCGCGACCGCGTCCGGGTCCGCCGCCACCCGCTGCTCGACCAATTCGACAAGCGTGGTGTCGGCGATCTCGGCGCCCGGATCGTTCCAGGCGGCCAGCATCTGCTGCTGCTCGGCGGCGTCGAGCACCCGCACCGCGCCGACCGGCACGTCGGCGCCGCCGGCCAGCGCGGCCACCAGGTTGCCGACGGTCGTGCACAGCAACCGGCCCACCGCGTACGGGTCGGCCTCGGTCGCCTCGACGCTGAGCGTGAGGCCACCGCCGGCCTGATCGTTGACCGACACGGTCAGCGGGTAGTTCGTCCGCTCCTTGAAGTAGACGCTGCGGATACCGTCCGGAGCCCGGGTGGCCTCGGCGTCCGGCCCGTCCGGGCCCTGCGCGATGTGCCGGTAGTTGAACAGTGATGTGAACAGCGGCGCATTCTCCGCCACCCCGCTGGCCTGCTGTGCGAGCGCGAGCGGCGCGTGCTCGTGTTCCAGCAGCGCGGCGAGCTGGACGCGCATCTCCTGTACCGCATCCGGCACGCTCAGCCTGCCGGTCCGTACGCGCACCGGCAGCGTGTTGATGAACGGACCGACCACCCGGTCGGCGCCCGCACCCGCGTTCATCCGGCCGAACAGCACCGTGCCGAACACCACGTCGTCACGGCCCGACAGCGTCGACAGCACCCGCGCCCACGCCACGTGCAGCACCGTCGCCGCACTCACGCCCAGTTGCCGCGACACCTCACGCAACCGGTCGGCGACATCCTGTGGCACCGGCATTTCGGCAGTGGACGAATCGGTGCCGTCGCCGTGGACGTCCATCAGGCCGTACGGCGCGGTCGGCTCGGTCACGTCGCCGAGTAGCTCGGCGAAGTACCGCTCGTGCTCCTGCGCCGGAACGCTGCGGGCCTGGGCGACGAAGTTGCGGAACGGCAACGCGGGCGCCAGGTCCGCGGCCGATCCGGTCAGGATCGCGCGCAGCTCGGCCATCAGCACGTCCATGCCCTGGTGGTCCTGAAGCATGTGGTGCATCCGCAGCAGACCCAGCCAGCCGTCACCGTCACGCGCCACATGCACGTCCATCAGCGGCGGCCGGCTCAGGTCCATGCCCGATCCGACCCGGGCGACCAGGCCGGCGATCCCGTCGTCGACCACGTGGGTCGTCACCGGCAGCGCGGCGTTGCGCAGCACGACCTGCACCGGTTCCGGCAGCCCCTCCCAGATCACTGCCGTGCGGTAGATGTCATGCCGATCAACGACCTGCTGCAATGCGCCGACGAACCCGTCCAGTCGGTCCCGGGAATCAAAGGCAAAGCCCCAGAGCGAGACGTACGGGTCCCCGCTCCCCTCGGCCATCAGGTGGTGGAACAGCAGCCCCTCCTGCAGGGGCGCGAGCGGGTAGACGTCGGCCACGTTCGCCGCGCCGCCCTCGACGGTGGCCACCACCCGCTCGACGTCGGCGTCGGTGAAATCGACCAGCGGCAGCATGTCCGCCGTGATCCGCTCAGCGTCGACGGGGATCAGATTCTCCGGGACCACGACCGTGTCGGCGGCCGGCACGGCCGCGGCCAGCCCGGCCGGCGTGGGAGTCTCGAACAACGCCCGCACCGACACGGCAACGCCTCGGCCGCGGAGTTCCTCCACCAACCGCACGGCCAGCAGGGAATGCCCACCGAGGCGGAAGAAGTCGTCCTCGACACCAACCCGCTCCAGCCCGAGAACCGAGGCGAACACCTCGCACAGGATCTCCTCCTGCGCCGTCGCCGGCTCCCGACCCGAACCCGCCGCATAGTCAGGCGCCGGCAACGCCCGCCGATCCAACTTCCCATTCACCGTCAACGGCAACCGGTCCAACACCACCACCACCGACGGCACCATGTACTCCGGCAA
>NZ_JBIAYZ010000049.1:0-4854 GCF_042898635.1 Micromonospora sp. NPDC000442
CGCCACCGCAACACGCCGCTCAACAAGACCAGCCAGCGTCACGTCGGGCAGATTGGCCGCTGCGGTATTCCAGCCAGACAGCAGCTGCTCGCGCTGCTTCGCGGCGAGCACCTCGACGGCGTGCAGCCGCGTTTCCGGCGCCGCCGTCACGGTCCGGAGCACCCGTTGGAGCACGGCGACGAGCCGCTCCGCGGTCGGCCGGTCGAACAGGTCCACCGAGGCGATCAGGAAGCCGCGCAGACCCGCTGGCCGACCGTCGGCGTCGAACACCTCGGAGACGGCCAGGTCCAAGTCGAACCGCGCCGTCTCGGTGGCGTCGGGACCGGGCTCCGGCGCGCCGCCCTGGGCGCCCGCACCGGGCAGGTTCAGGCCGGTCCGCTCCACGTTCTGCAGGGTGAGCATGACCTGGAAGAGCGGGTGCCGGGACAGCGACCGGACCGGCGCCAACTCCTCGACCAACCGCTCGAACGGCACGTCCTGGTGCGCCATCGCGCCGAGTGTGGTGCTGCGGACCCGCTCCAGTACCTGCCGGAACTCCGGGTCACCCGACAGATCCGTACGCAGAACCAAGGTGTTGACGAAGAACCCGACGAGGTCGTTGAGGGCTTCGTCGGTACGCCCGGCGACCGCTGCCCCGATCGGCAGGTCGGTGCCGGCGCCCAGCCGGGACAGCGACACCGCCAGCACGGCCTGAAGCACCATGAACGTCGTGACGCCCTCGGCTCGGGCCAGATCGGCGAGCTGCTGGTGGACGTCGGCCGGCACCCGCAGCGGCACCTGATGTCCGCGGTGCGTGGACACGGCCGGACGGGACCGGTCGACCGGCAGGGTCAGCTCCTCCGGCGCGCCGCTCAGCGTCTCCCGCCAGTAGTCGACCTGCGCGGACAACAGACTGTCCGGGCTGGACTCGTCGCCCAGCAGGTCACGCTGCCACACCGCGTAGTCCGCGTACTGCACCGGCAGCGGCTCCCACACCGGTGCCTCGTTGCGCAGCCGGGCCTCGTACGCGGTGGACAGGTCCCGGCCCAACGGCGCCATCGACCAGCCGTCGCTGGCGACGTGATGCACCACGAGCACGAGCACGGACTCGCCCGCGTCGGTCCGGAACAGCCACGCCCGGATCGGCACCTCCGCCGCGAGGTCGAACGCGTGCTCGGTGACCTCGCTCATCGCCCGGTCCAGCTCGTCCGCGGGCACCGGGCGGACCTCCAGGGCCCAGTCCAATCCGGCCGGGTCGAGGATGTGCTGGTACGGCTCGCCGTCGGCCACCGCGAAGACGGTGCGCAGCGACTCGTGCCGGCTGATCACGTCGCGCAGCGCGGCGTTCAGCGCGGCAGCGTTCGCGTCGGCGCCGAGCCGGACCGCGACGGGAATGTTGTAGAGGGAGTTGGGGCCTTCGAGCTGGCTGAGGAACCACAGGCGCTGCTGTGCGAAGGACAGCACCGGCCGCTCCGGCCGCACACCGGCCCGCAGCGCCGGCCGCGCCCGGCCGGCGCTTCCGCCGGCCAGCCAGGCAGCCAGCTCGGCGACGGTCGGCGACTCGAACAGCGCCCGCATCGGCAGCTCGACGCCGAGCACCGCGCGCACCCGCGACGAGAGCCGCACGGCCAGCAGCGAATGCCCGCCCAGCCGGAAGAAGTCGTCCTCGACCCCCACCCGCTCGAGGCCGAGCACCTCCGCGAACACCGCGCACAGGATCTCCTCCTGGACGGTGAGCGGCCCGCGGCCGGCGCTTGTGTCGCCCGCGTAGTCCGGCGCCGGCAGGGCCCGCCGGTCCAACTTCCCGTTGGTGGTCAGTGGCAGCCGGTCCAGGACCACGATTGCGGACGGCACCATGTACTCCGGCAGGCGCCGGCCGGCGAACTCGGTCAGCTCGTCCGGGCCCACGCCGGCCTCGGGGTCGGCCAACACGACGTAGCCGACCAGCCGCTTGTCGCCCGGCACGTCCTCGCGGGCGATCACCGCAGCTTGCGCCACCTGCGGGTGGGCCTGGAGAGCGGCCTCGATCTCGCCGGGCTCGATCCGGAACCCGCGCACCTTCACCTGGTGGTCAACCCGGCCTAGGAAGTCCATCGTCCCGGCGGCGGACCATTTCGCCAGGTCGCCGGTGCGGTACATGCGTTCGCCGGAGTCGAACGGCGAGGCGACGAACCGCTCGGCGGTCAGCCCGGCCCGGCCCACGTAGCCGCGGGCCACCCCGGCGCCGGCGATGTACAGCTCGCCAGCCACGCCGGGCGGCACCGGCTGCAGTGCCTCGTCGAGGACGTACAGGCGGGTGTTGGCGATCGGCCGCCCGATCGGCACGGTGTCGCCGACCTCCTGCCCGGCGGACACCTCGTACACGCAGCAGCCGACCACCGTCTCGGTCGGGCCGTACTCGTTGACCACGACCGAGCCGGGCGCGCGCTCCAGCCACGCCCGGACCACCGGTCCGGGCAGCGCCTCGCCGCCCACCACCCAGGTGCGGGCGGCGCCGGCCGCGGCCTCGCCGGAGAGCGACTCGGCGAGCAGCGGCAGATGCGCCGGCACGACCTTCGCGAGCCCGAACCCGCCGCGTTCGCCCAGCAGCGCGGCCAGCCCGTCGGCGTCGCCGGCCTCGTGCACCACCACGGGTGATCCGGTCACCAGTGGCACCAGCACGCTCGTGACCGTCAGGTCGAACGCCAGCGAAGAGTGCAGCGGCGCGCCACCGCCGCCGGGTGCCATCCGGTAGGCCTCGGCCGCCCACAGCAGATAGTTCGTCAGGCCGCCGTGGGTGACCGCCACGCCCTTCGGCGTGCCGGTCGAACCCGACGTGTAGATGACGTAGGCCAAACCCGCCGGGCCGACCGACACCGCCGGGTCGGTGCCCGGCTGGGCGGCGACCATCGCCGCGACCATCCGGTCGTCGACGGCGACCATCCGCACCCGGCCGGCCGGCAGCTCGTCCAGCACGTCCTCGGTGCCGAGCAGTACCGCCACCCGACAGTCGGCCAGCATGAACGCGATCCGGTCGGCGGGCAGCTCCGGGTCGATCGGCAGGTATGCCGCGCCGGCCTTCCACACCGCCAGGATCGCGGTCACCATCGCCGCGCTGCGCGGCAGGCACAGGCCCACCACCGATTCCGCGCCGATCCCCTGGCTCACCAGGTAGCCGGCGAGGCGGTTCGCGGCGGCATCAAGCTCCACGAAGGACAGTTGTGCATCGTCGGCGACCACCGCGACCGCGTCCGGGGTCTCGGCCACCTGCCGGGCGAACAGCTCGGCCGCGGTGGCGTCGGCGACCTCGGTCGCGGTGTCGTTCCAGCCGGACAGCACCTGGTCCCGCTGCCTGGCGTCGAGTACCCGCAGGGCGCTGACCGGGGTATCGGGGCGGTCGGTCAGCGCGCCGACCAGGTTCTCCAGCGTGGTGCAGAGCAACTGCCCGACCGCGTACGGATCGATCGGGTCGACGGCGAGGATCGTCCAGCTCAGCCCGTGGCCGCCCAGGTCGTTGACCGACACGGCCAGGGGGTAGTTCGTCCGCTCGCTGGAGTAGACGCCGCGCATACCTTCGGACGAGGTGTCCGGACGGGAGTTGCCGTGCCCGGCGTGACGGTAGTTGAACAGCGACGTGAACAGCGGCGTGTTCTCCGTGATACCGCTGGCCTGCTGCGCCACCGCGAGCGGCGCGTGCTCGTGTTCCAGCAGTGCGGCGAGCTGGCTGCGCATCTGCTCGACCGCCGCGCGGACGCCGACGTCGCCGGTCGGCATCCGCACCGGGAGCGTGTTGATGAACGGACCGACCACGCGGTCGGCACCGGCGCCCGCGTTCATTCGGCCGAACAGAGTGGTGCCGAAGACGACGTCGTCGCGCCCCGACAGCACGGCCAGCACCCGGGCCCACGCCACGTGCAGCACCGTCGCCGGGCTCACACCGAGACGCCGCGACACGTCCCGCAGCCGATCGGCGACATCCTGGGGGATCGGCATCCCGGCCGATGTCCCGGCACCGTCGCCGCTGACGTCCATCAGCCCGTACGGCGCGGTCGGCTCGGTCACGTCGCCCAGCAGCTCGGCGAAGAACCGCTCGTGCTCCTCCCGCGGAACGCTCCGGGCCTGCGCCACGAAGTTGCGGAACGGCAGCGCCGGCGCCAGCTCGTCGCCGCGCCCGGCCAGGAAGGCCTGCATCTCCTCGATCAGCACATCCATGCCCTGGTGGTCCTGGAGCATGTGGTGCATCCGCAGCAGCCCGAGCCAGCCGTCGCCGACCTGCGTCACGTGCAGATCCATCAACGGCGGGCGGCCCAGGTCCATCGACGACCCGACCAGATCGATCAACGCGGTCGCCGGATCAGCGAGACCCGCGTCGAGAACGTGAGTCGTGACCGGCAGCGCGGCGTTACGCCAGACCGCCTGCACCGGCTCGGGAATCCCGTCCCACACCACCGCCGTGCGGTAGATGTCATGCCGGTCGACGACCTGCTGCAGCGCCGTGACAAACCGGTCGAGCCGATCCGCGGAGTCGAATTCGAAGACCCAGATCGGCACGTACGGGTCCTCGCCGCCGCCCTCGGCCAGCAGGTGGTGGAAGAGCATGCCTTCCTGCAGGGGCGCGAGCGGGTAGACGTCGGCCACGTTCGCCGCGCCACCCTCGACGGTGGCCACCACCCGCTCGACATCCGCATCAGTGAAATCGACCAACGGCAGCATGTCCGCCGTGATCCGCTCAGCGCCGACGGGGATCAGATTCTCCGGCACCACCACCGCATCAACCGGCGCGGTCGTGGCGGCAGCCAAGCCGGCCGGCGTGGGAGACTCGAACAACGCCCGCACCGACACCGCCACACCCCGACCACGCAGCTCCTCCACCAGGCGCACCGCCAGCAGCGAATG
>NZ_JBIAYZ010000050.1:0-4572 GCF_042898635.1 Micromonospora sp. NPDC000442
TGCGGTTGGTGTCGCGGGTGCGGGCGGTGCTGGGTGTCGAGTTGCCGTTGCGGGTGTTGTTCGAGGCGCCGACCGTCGCGGGTCTGGCGACCTGGCTGAACGAGTCGAGTGTGGCCGTGGCCCGGCCGGTCCTGCGGGCGGCAGAGCGTACGGCGCGGACGCCTTTGTCCTTTGCGCAGCAACGACTCTGGTTCCTGAGCCAACTCGACGGACCCAGCCCGCTCTACAACCTGCCGTTCGTGGTGCGGCTGGACGGCAGCCTGGACGTCGACGCGCTGGATGCGGCGTTGCTCGAGGTGCTCGGCCGGCACGAGTCACTGCGGACTCTGCTGGCGGTCGCGGACGGGCAGCCGTACCAGGAGATCCTGGACGTTGACGCGGTGGGCTCGGTCCTACGGGTCGAGTCGATGCCCGCGGACGAGCTGGAGCAGGCGGTCGTGGAGGCGGCGCGGTACCCGTTCGACCTCGCGGTCGAGGTGCCGATCCGGGCGTGGCTGTTCCAGACCGGCGCCGAGTCGGCTCTCGTGCTGGTCGTGCACCACACCGCGAGTGACGGCTGGTCGACCGCGCCGCTCAGCCGAGATCTGGCGGCGGCGTACGAGGCACGGCTGCGCGGTGAGGCACCGGTGTGGGCGCCGCTGCCGGTGCAGTACGCGGACTACGCGGTGTGGCAGCGCGAACTTCTCGGCTCCGAGTCGGACCCGCAGAGCCTGCTGTCGACCCAGGTCGCCTACTGGCGGGACGCGTTGGCCGGGGCGCCGGAGGAGCTGACCCTGCCGGTGGACCGGTCACGTCCGGCGGTGGCCAGCCGTCAGGGACATCGGGTGCCGTTGCGGGTGCCGGCCGACGTGCATCAGCGGCTCGCCGACCTGGCGCGGGCCGAGGGCGTGACGCCGTTCATGGTCCTGCAGGGCGCGTTCGCGGTGCTGTTGTCGCGGTTGGGTGCGGGCACCGACATCCCGATCGGTTTTCCGGTGGCGGGGCGCAACGACGAGGCGTTGGACGATCTGGTCGGGTTCTTCGTCAACACCCTCGTGCTGCGTACGGACCTGTCGGGCGACCCGACCTTCGCCGAGGTGCTGGGCCGGGTCCGGCAGAGCAGCCTGGACGCCCTCGAACACCAGGACGTGCCGTTCGAGCGACTGGTCGAGGAGTTGGCCCCGGCCCGCTCGATGGCCCGCCACCCGCTGTTCCAGGTGATGCTGACCCTGCAGAACATCGAGCGCGGCATTGCGGGCCTTCCGGTGGTCGACGGTGGGCCGGTGCTCGCCGATGCGGCGGTCATGTCGCGGTTCGACCTGGAGGTTTCGGCGGTCGAGGCGTTCGACGCGCAGGGCCGGCCCGCCGGGCTGAGCGGCGCGGTCACGGCGTCGACAGATCTGTTCGACGAGGAGACCGTTCAGCGGATCGCCAGCTGGTTCGTGCGGGTGCTGACCACCGTGTCGTCCGCCGCACATGCGCCGTTGCACGCGATCGATCTGCTGGACGCCGACCAGCGCGAGCAGGTGCTGAACGGGTGGAACGACACCGCTGCGGAGACCACTGACGCCACCGTGGTCGAGCTTTTCGACCAGCAGGTCGCGGCGTCGCCGGATGCGGTCGCGGTGGTCGCCGATGGGGTCGAGGTCTCCTACCGCGAGCTGGACGCGGCGGCGAGCCGACTGGCGCAGCGCCTGATCGATCTCGGGACGGGTCCGGAGTCAGTGGTCGGGCTGCGGCTCCCGCGGGGCGCGCAGATGATTACGGCGATTGTGGCGGTGTGGAAAGCGGGCGCTGCCTATCTGCCGATCGATGCGCAACTTCCGGCGGAGCGGGTCGAGTTCATGCTGGCCGACGCCGGCGTGACGGTGGTACTTGATGACGTGGCCGTGGAGCAGCCGGACGTTGCTTCGCGATTGGTGGCCCCGGTTCCGTCCTCGTTGGCGTACGTGATCTACACGTCGGGTTCGACCGGTACCCCGAAGGGCGTCGCGGTCTCGCACGGCTCGTTGACGAACCTGGTGTCGGTCTTCGGGCCGATGCTCGGCGCCGCACCCGGCGTGGAGATGCTGCAGTTCGCGTCGTTCAGCTTCGACGCCTCGGTGCTGGACGTGGCGGTGGCGCTGTCGCACGGCGCAACCCTGGTGATCGCCGGCACCGAGCAGCGCCAACAGCCGAAATTGCTGCGGTCGCTGACCGGGCTCAAGGCCGCGAGCGTCGTGCCGTCGCTGCTTGAGGTATTGGAACCCGAGGATCTGGCCCCGGTGCAGGCCTTGGTGGTCGGCTCGGAAGCGGTGAGCGAGGCGGTGGCCCGTGCCTGGTCGCCGGGCCGCCGCATGGTCCACGCCTACGGCCCGACGGAGACCACGGTCATCGTCGTCACGCACGAGGTGGACGGCCGACCGGGTCCGCTGCCGATCGGCGGCCCGATCACGAACACGCGCCTGTACGTGCTGGACGACGCCCTCTCCCCGGTGCCGCCGGGCGTGGTCGGCGAGCTGTACATCGCGGGATCGGCGTTGGCACGCGGCTATGTCGGCCGGCCGGGCCTGACCGCGTCGCGCTTCGTGGCGTGCCCGTTCGGGCCGGGGCGGATGTACCGCACCGGCGACCTGGTGAAGTGGACCTCGGACGGGCAGCTGGTGTTCGTGGGTCGCGCGGACCAGCAGGTCAAGATCCGCGGCTTCCGGATCGAGCCCGGCGAGATCGAGGCGGTCCTGCAGACCGATCCGCTGGTGGGTCAGGTCACGGTGGTCGTGCGCGAGGACACCCCGGGCGACCGGCGATTGGTGGCGTACGTCGTACCGGCCGCCGACGCCGCCCCGGAAGGTCTGCTCGAGCTGGCCGCGCAGCGGCTGCCCGAATACATGGTGCCGTCCGCCGTGGTGATCCTCGACCGGTTGCCGCTGACCGCCAACGACAAGCTGGACCGGCGCGCGCTCCCGGCGCCGGACTACACCGCGGGATCCGGCCGGGGCCCGGCCACCGTGCGGGACGAGATCCTGTGCGGGGTGGTCGCGGAGGTGCTCGGCCTCGACCGGGTGGGCATCGACGACGACTTCTTCAGGTTGGGCGGGCACTCCCTGCTGGCGGTGCGGCTCACGTCGCGGGTGCGTGCGGTGCTCGGCGTCGAACTACCGCTGCGAGTGCTGTTCGAGACGCCCACGGTGGCCGGCATCTCGGCGTGGCTGAACGCCGGTCACACCGGCCCGGCACGACCGCCGATGCGGGCCGTCGAGCGGCCCGCGCGGCCGGTGCTGTCCTTCGCGCAGCAGCGGCTGTGGTTCCTCGGCCAGCTCGCCGGGCCGAGCCCGCTCTACAACATTCCGGCCGTGATCCGGCTCGGCGCCGGGCTCGACGTGGCCGCGCTGGACGCCGCACTGCGGGACGTGATCGGCCGCCACGAGTCCCTGCGGACGCTCTTCCCGGTGGCCGACGGTCAGCCGTACCAACGCATTGTCGACATCGACCAGGTGGAACCGGTCCTCCACGTCTACGACGTGCCGGCCGCCGAGCTGGACCAGGCGGTCACCGAGGCAACCCGGTACGCCTTCGACCTGGCCACCGAGATACCGATCCGGGCGTGGCTGTTCCGGCCCGGCACCGACGAGCCTTCCGCTCTCGTGCTGGTGATCCACCACATCTCCGGCGACGGCTGGTCCACAGCTCCGCTCGGCCGGGACCTCTCTGCTGCGTACGAGGCACGGCTGCGCGGTGAGGCACCGGTGTGGGCGCCGCTGCCGGTGCAGTACGCGGACTACGCGGTGTGGCAGCGCGAACTTCTCGGCTCCGAGTCGGACCCGCAGAGCCTGCTGTCGAAGCAGGTTGCGCACTGGCGGAAGACGCTGGCCGGGGCGCCGGAGGAACTGACCCTGCCGGTCGACCGGTCGCGTCCGGCCGTGGCCACGCATCGCGGCCACCAGGTGCCGTTGCAGGTGCCGGCCGAGCTGCACCAGCGGCTCGTGGACCTGGCGCGGGCCGAGGGCGTGACGCCGTTCATGGTCCTCCAGGCGGCGATGGCGGTGCTGTTGTCGCGGTTGGGTGCGGGCACCGACATCCCGATCGGTTTTCCGGTGGCGGGGCGCAACGACGAGGCGTTGGACGATCTGGTCGGGTTCTTCGTCAACACCCTCGTGCTGCGTACGGACCTGTCGGGTGACCCGACCTTCGCCGAGGTGCTGGGCCGGGTCCGGCAGAGCAGCCTGGACGCCCTCGAGCATCAGGACGTGCCGTTCGAGCGACTGGTCGAGGAGTTGGCCCCGGCCCGCTCGATGGCCCGCCATCCGCTGTTCCAGGTGATGCTGACCCTGCAGAACATCGAGCGCGGCACAGTCAGCCTCTCGCACGCCGACACCGGACATCAGCCGGGCCCGGCGGGACAGGCAACGGCGCGATTCGACCTGGAGGTTTCGGCGGTCGAGGCGTTCGACGCGCAGGGCCGGCCCGCCGGGCTCAACGGCACGGTGGTCGCGTCGGCGGATCTGTTTGACGAGTCGACGGCCCAGCGGTTCGTCGGGTGGTTCGTGCGGGTGTTGGCGGTGGTCACGGCGACTGCCCAGGCGCGCCTGCACGCGATTGATTTGTTGGATGTTG
>NZ_JBIAYZ010000051.1:0-2849 GCF_042898635.1 Micromonospora sp. NPDC000442
CGTTGCGGCACCAGAAGCTGGCTTGGCATTCGCGTTGTTTGCGTTCTGCTTCGGCGCGTTCGTTGCTGGCCTGCCGGTATGTTTCGCGTTGTTGTTGGCAGCTGGCTCCGCAGGCCGGGGGGACGTACTTTTTGACGATCTTGGTTACTCGTTCCCCGGTGGGGGTGGTGTCGACGAAGGCGCGGTCGCCGGTGTCCTCGCCGTTCTCGGTGTGGTAGAGGCCGGTGGGGTCGGCGTTGTCGATGGGGTTGTTGCCGCCGTACTGGTAGGCGTCGTACTGGTCGGGGTCGTGGGCGATGAGGACCGGGTCGACGGAGATGAACCGGCCCAGCGTCGGGTCGTACTGCCGGGCGCCGACGTTGGTCAGTCCGGTGGGGTCGATGTCGCCGCCGACGAAGCCTTTGTTGTTCACCCAGATGGGGTTGGAGCCACGTGCTGCCCCGTACGGGGTTTGGCGGCGGATCGACACGGCCTGGGTGCTGGCGTTCACCGCGACCTGTTGGGTGCCCTGGTGGTCGTCGAACAGCCAGGTCAGGTTGGTGGTCGCCGAGCCGCCTGTGCGGGAGGCGCAGACGGTGCCGGCGAAGCTGTAGTAGCGGGTGCCGGTGTTGACGCCGCCTTCGCGGCGGATCTCCTGCCCGGGCAGGTAGAGGGTGGTGCCGCCACTGTCGCGGCGGATGATTCTGACGCCGTCGGGGTCGTAGACGTTGGTTTCGACCGTCTGACCGCCGGCGGAGACGGTGGCGAGTTTGCCCTCGGCGTCCCAGCCCAGGGTCTGACTGTTGGTGCCGGTGCCGCAGTTGTTCGCGGCAGCACCGGTCGGCCGGCAGGTCGTGTTGCCTGCGGCGTCGTAGGCGTAGGTGCTGGCGACGCTGCTCTGGCCGGGTGCCTGGGTGGTCATCGCGGTGACGGCGTGGGGGCGTACCACATCCTGACCGCCGGTGGGCATCGTGTAGGTGCGGGTGGTGTCGCCGCTGGCGGTGTGGCTGGTCTCAGTCAGCCGGGAGCCGGTGGTGTTGAAGGTCCAGTCGTGCCAGTACGGTGCCGGGCCGCCCAGGTTCGCCACGGTCGGGTCGGTCTGGCAGTCCACCCCGACCTTCGGCGTCCAGGCGGTGGTGAGCCGGCCCAGTGGATCCTGCCGGAAGCACTGGGTGTCGGCCTGACCGATCTGGGGTTTCTCCTCGATGGAGGTGATGTTGCCGATGTCGTTGTAGCGGTAGGTGCGGTCGGAGACGGTGCCGACGGTGGTTTCCCGTTCGACGGTGGTGCGGTCGATGCGGCGGGTGGATTCGTCGCGGTGGACGGTGTCCTGGGTCCAGACGCCGCCGGGCATCTTGTAGATCGAGCCGCTGCGTTCGCCGTAGGCGGTGTAGCTGGCGGTGGCCATCGTGCCGTCGAAGCCGGTGAGGCTGGTGTCCAGCCGGACCGGCATCCCGGTCGTCGCGTCGTAGTCGGTGGTGATCTGCTCGGTGACGAGGCCACCGCCGGAGGGATAGGAGATTGACGTGGGGGCGCCGGTCGCGGCTGAGTAGCCGTAGCCGTAGCCGTAGGTGCCGCTCAGCCCGGTCTCGTTGGCCGGGATGACGTAGTTGACGCCCTTGGGCTGGTAGCGGCCGTCGAAGCTGCGCACCTGCCACCGGTAGGCGTTGCTGCTACCCGCCGGCTCGTACCGGATTGCTTGGGTGAGTTGGCCCTTGAATCCGCTCTGCCCGGAGTAGAGAGTGTCGTACTTCCATTCGGCGCGCAGCGCTCCGGTGGCGGAGTCGTCCCGCAGTTCCTTCTTCCGGCCCAACGCGTCGTAGACGTGCCAGAGCACCTCACCGCGGGCGTCGGTGGTCTTGACCAGTTCGTTGCCGTCGTTGAAGGTGCTGGTCGTCACGCCCTTGTCGGGGTCTGTCGTGCGCCACAGGCGGCCCTTGGCGTCGTATTCGTTGATCCACCGGTTCCCGGCCGGATCGACCGTCCTGGCCAGCTGGCCCTTGCGGTTGTAGATGTACTGGGTTTCCTGGTACGCGCCGCTGACGCCGGCCGTGGTGGTGTGTTGACGCAGCTTGACGACGCGTCCCTCGATGTCGGTCACGGTCGTGGTCGGGGTGCCGCCCTGCGGCGGCGTCACCTTGGTCAGGTCGCCCTCATGGGCGGTGCCGGTTCGCCATTTCTCGACCAGGTTCGATACTCCGTCACCGGACAGGAAGATCGCGTTCGTGGGACGCGACGCGCGGTCGAACACGGTCTTGGAGACGGCGGGGACAGACCATTCCGGCTCCCACCACAACGTGCCCGACGGTGCCCCCGGTTCGGCGTGTGCCCCGTAGGAGGTCGCGGCGCGGCCGAGGCTGTCGTAGATCGTGTCGGTGACGACCCGGTTTCCGGTGCCGTCCACCGCCAGGCTCTGGGTCTGTCGGGAGCGCAGCAGCCCGTCGAGGATTTCGTAGGAGGTGACGTAGTTGCCGTCCGCGTTCAACGCCTGTGTCCTGACGAACGGGTAGGCGTTGCGGCCGGCGGCGAACGTGTACATGTACTGCGCGGACGGGGTGGTCGGACTGGCTGCCTTGGTCCAGCCCAGGGCCCACACCTTGCTGACGCGGCCAAGCGCGTCGTACTCGACGTCCGAGATCACCCTGTTGTTCGGGTCGGTGGCCCTGACCGTGGAGCCCCAGTAGGGATTCATCTCCACCGACGAGGTCCAGTTGAACGGCTCCGGGCCCGTCGTGGTCACCTTGGAGACCGGGCCACCGACCGCAGGGGTGTACGCAGTCGTGGTGACATTGCCCTTGATGTCGGTCGCACTCACCGGCCGGCCCGCGGAGTCATAGCCGCCCTGCGACACGACCTGCCACACAGTGCCG
>NZ_JBIAYZ010000052.1:0-2036 GCF_042898635.1 Micromonospora sp. NPDC000442
GCATCGCCCACCTCCACAACATCATCCTCACCGGATGACACCAACATCGTTACCCGGCAACGCCTCCACCGAGTTACGAGACGTCCTTTAGGCGAGCGGCCCGTGACCTCGCCGCTGACCGAGCCACCGAACCGCCCGGTCAAGCATGCTGCAGGGAAGCGCATTGCCCCACTCGCATATCAACGCGGCCCTGACGGCAACCCGCGACGGCAACCAGGCGAACAGTATCGACCCCGACAGCTCTCCGCTACGCTACGTAACCGCTTGCCCGACTGCACAAGATCATGGCAGAGATCACGCGGACGGCCAAGGGATCACGCCCGGATCAGAGTACAGGCAGAGCAGCGGGCGGTTTGCGCATACTGCCAGCTCTAAAGATTCTTCAAAGCTTGGCCCTACCTCCCAGAACCATCCCATGCCAGCAGCAACCACTCTGCCTCCAGATTCTAGAAATACGCTTGAATAGCTGAGCCATTCACCGATAGGGAAATACTGCCCACCGAGAACAGCCTCCACCTCCAGAGCTAAGGCGCGCTGACCCGATCCAGCCGCGAGTGGATCGAAATTATAAGGCTCATCATTAGCGAAGTTCGGCCCCACCTTATTAATCGGCTCAACCGAGAGCCCCCCCAGCGCCGACAGGACAGCTGTAGCCAATGGATGGACCTGGTATCCTTCACGCTCCAGAGGCTCCACCCACTGTCCAGCATCAACGGCGCGCTTCACGCTCCACCCAGAGGCGTCAAGAGCTCTAAGCGTGTCCTGACTAAGCGAGTCGAAGCGAATCATAAATTCACCCAATTCCGAGATCTTCCAGTAGTCGACCACAACGACCGCAAGGGTGAGCTGGCTCGCCATGCCCAGTCGTATTCGACGTCGGCATAGAATTGTTCCTTGTCTGCACCGCGCGCATGGTTCCACCCCTAATAGCGTCCGGACCTTCCGCCGCCTGAGCTTGGATCAGGCAATGCACCTCTGCGCACCCTCCATGGTGGCCCGCCCGCTCAAGCGCGTCCGCTAGCGGCCCGTCCGCCTGCTGTCCATGCCTATTACGGCCGTAATACTTCGCACCCGAAGGCGATGTGTACTCCGAGGCAAATTTTACTCCGGTTTGATTCCGCACGCTGTCGGCGTAATTTGCAAGGTTACAGTTGTGGACCAGGACCGGGGTGTTGCCGGCTACCACATAGTACGTGTGGATGTCGGCGACGGTGAGGTTGTAGGCGGTGCCTCGTCGAGCGGTTGTCCAGTCGAGCCCGGTGACGGCGAGAGTGTCTCCGGAGGGCGTGTGCAGCAGGTCTCCGGGGTCGAGCTCTTGGCTGTCCTGCCACTGCTGGTCGGTCACGTTCCAGAACGGGTGGTCCTCGGTGGTGGTGACCTCCCCGCCGTTCACCTTCAGGTCGACGAGTTGGTCCTGGTGAACCCACAGGTGGGTGACCTCACGCGCGCCTTCCTTCCCCGTTTCGGGGTCGGTCGCCAGGACGGTGTCGCCGATCTCGATGTCCCCGATCGGCTTCGTACTTCCGTCCGCCATCACCACTTCGGTGTCGCTGCTGAAGCTGTGGAAGCCACAGCTGGCCCCACCTCCGACACCGCCACGGGCTGCTGATCGCGCCCCGGCACCTGCCATACCGACGGACGTACGCAGTCCAGCGCCGGCGGCGAGGCCGAAGGCCCCTGCGCCGAGGGCGGGCAGGAGAACCGCGCCGCCTGCGCCCAACACACCGCCGATGGCTCCCCCGACGACGGCTTCGCCAGCGAGTTGCAGGAAGCTTTCTTCGTCGGCGTCAAGGCTGTTGGTGGTGAGTGAGGCGACATAGCCGCCGACAAAGCCACCGATCGCGGCGCAGCCGACGGCGCCCACGCCGAAGCTGCCGGCCGTGCAGGCTCCGCCGACGATGACACCGGCGGCGACACCGGCGACGGCGCCGACGGCGCCGGCGTTGCGGCACCAGAAGCTGGCTTGGCATTCGCGTTGTTTGCGTTCTGCTTCGGCGCGTTCGTTGCTGGCCTGCCGGTATGTTTCGCGTTGTTGT
>NZ_JBIAYZ010000053.1:0-1849 GCF_042898635.1 Micromonospora sp. NPDC000442
CCGGCATCGCCCACCTCCACAACATCATCCTCACCGGATGACACCAACATCGTTACCCGGCAACGCCTCCACCGAGTTACGAGACGTCCTTTAGCGAGCGCTTACGACTTTGTGGAACATTCCTTAATGACCCGGAGTCGCCCTGGATGTCAGCACCCCTCGATGTCGGCATCGACCACGTGAGCATGAACATTAGCTACTCACCACGGGGCAACGCGGCGGTCGACGTCGTCTTGGATCTGGCGGAGCGGCACGGTCTGGTCATCTACGATCCCCAGTTCGACGAGGTCTTCGGTCTGCATGGGGACTACGAGGACCCGGTGGGGCTGGGTAACTAACTGGGTGACGACCGGGACCGACGTCGGCGGACAGCCCTGGACGCCGGAGGGTGGTTCTCGCAGATCGTCTGTCGTGGGGGAGCAGGTCGGGCGGTTGTGCTGGTTGCCTGGGGGTCAAGGGTCTCCGGGGCACCAATGGGGCACAAGACAGCGTGAAACGTCGGCAACCAGCGACGAACGACGTGAGCCCGGGAGCAGGCGTGGCCAGCGCGCCGACCAGGTCGCCGCAGGTTACGGGAAGGGCGGCCTATGTTCCGCTGCAACGTCTGAAGCTCACCCCTGCCGCAGGAGGTTACGAGCAGGACCGGAGAACCAGGCTTGGAGTCGTGTCACGGCATCGGTGATCGGCTGGCCCTGGAGGTCGCGCTCATATACCGCTCATCCTCGATCGTTACGGCCCGGAGGCAGCTCATCGGCGCTCCGCCAGATCATGTGCGTCGCAACGCCAAGCTGGCTTTCCCCGAGGACCATGTGCCCGAGTTCCGAGCCGTAGACCTTGGTGAGAGTCAAGGCTTGTTGGTGGGCTACGCGGTTCCTTGCCCAACGCACCCCAGGCAGGATGCGCCCCTCGGCAGAACTATCGCGCGCAGTCTCGTACGTTTCGCCGAGGAGTTCGCTGTAGCCCTCGTCAAGGCTGGCAGCCCATAGCAGGGCCTCGCCGGACGACGCAAAGGCCCCGTCGATGTCGAACCTACTCTCGACGAACCGGGCACAGGCCGCCTGAAACGCGGCCTCCGCAAGGCGTAGCCCTTCTCGGACGTCGTACGGTGGTGACGTCATGGCCTGCGAGCGTATCGACGGAGACAGGCACGTTAAAAGCAGGTTCGGGCCGTCTGTGGGCGTCCTGGGCCGTCAAGTGCTGACCAACAACCGACGACGACCAGCAGCGCTCGAGGCAACAGCAGGCCAGACGCCATGTGACGACGGCTGACCTGGTGGGCGACGGACGAGCCGACCTGTGCGCCGGATGCTGTCGGAGCAAGTGGCGTGGACAGCCCGCTGGCCGGCTGCAAGGATCCCGGCATGGCTTCCACGCCCGCATGGGCAACGCTGCTGACGGCTCTTTCTGGCTCACTGGTTGGTGGCCTGTTCACCTTCGCTGGCGTTGCTTGGTCTCAGCGAGCGACGCGCGAACGCGAACTGGCCATCGATCGCATGCGGCACTCCCGCGATAAGGCCGACCGTCTGCGGGAGACTCGGCGTCAACTCCTTGTCGACATGGCTGAGTATGTAGAGGATCGCCAGGCCTGGTACGACAACATGGAGAACGGAACGGGCCGTGCGGCCGACCTCGCGAAGCTGACGCTACATCCCAACCAGCTCACCGGTCGAGTCAAGTTGTACGCCCCGCCAGTTTTACAGCAGCTTTGGGTGACCTTACTTGCCGCTAACGCAACCATCGTTTGGAACATCGATCTAAGGGACGTCTCGTAACTCCGTCGGTCGTCCATGATGGATCATGTCGGGGTGCAGGTGATCTCGGTAGCCCGCCAGGAGTGGATTTTCCCGTT
>NZ_JBIAYZ010000054.1:0-1796 GCF_042898635.1 Micromonospora sp. NPDC000442
CGACAAACCCACCCGCGCCTCGAAAACCGCCCCAAACGTCCCCGCAGGAAGATCAACCACAGTGCCGTTCCAACCGAGCAGAAGCTGCTCCCGCTCCCCGGCGTCCAGCAGCGAGACGTCATGCAGCCGCACCTCAGCGTTTGCGGTAACCGTCGCAAGCACCCGTCCGAACCACCCGGCGATCCGCTGCGCCGTCGACTCGTCGAACAGGTCCGCCGACGCGCTCACGACGCCCCGCAACCCGGCTGGGCGGCCCTGCGCGTCGAAGATCTCCGCCGCGGTCACCCCGAGGTCGAACCGCGCCGGCGTGTCCACGCCGTCGACCTGCGGAGGCTCCGCCCCGCCGCGCCGCACGTTCTGCACGGTGAGCATGACCTGGAACAGCGGGTGCCGGGCCATCGACCGTACCGGAGCCAGCTCTTCGACCAGCCGCTCGAACGGCACGTCCTGATGTTCCAGCGCGCCCAGCCCGGCCTGCCGCACCCGGCCCAACACCTCGGCGAACGTCGGGTCACCCGACAGGTCGGTGCGGATGACGAGGGTGTTGACGAAGAACCCGACCAAGTCGTTCAGGCCCTCGTCGTGGCGCCCGGCGACCGGGAAGCCGATCGGGATGTCGGTGCCCGCGCCCAGCCGGGACAGCAGCACAGCGAGCGCGGACTGGAGCACCATGAAGGTCGTGACGCCCTTGGCCTGGGCCAGCTCGGCGAGCCGCCGGTGCACCTCGGCCGGGATCTGCAACGGCACCTGGTGTCCCTGGTGGGTGGCCACCGGCGGACGCGGACGGTCGGCGGGCAGCGCCAGTTCCTCCGGGGCCCCGGCGAGCGTCTGCCGCCAGTACGCGATCTGGGTCGACAGCAGGCTGTCTGGGTCCGCATCCGAGCCCAGCAGTTCGCGCTGCCATACGACGTAGTCCGCGTACTGCACGGGCAGCGCGTCCCAGGCCGGCGCCGCGCCGCGCAGCCGTGCCTCGTACGCGGTGGACAGGTCCCGGCTCAGCGGTTCCCGGGACCAGCCGTCACTGGCGATGTGGTGCACCACCAGCACGAGAACGGATGGTTCGAACAGCCACGCCCGGATCGGCACCTCGGCGGCCAGGTCGAACACGTACCGGCTCGCCTCGGCCACCGCCTCGGACAGCCCGTCCGGCGCGACCGGCCGTACCTGGAGGGCCCAGTCGAGCTCGGCCGGGTCGAGGATCTTCTGGTACGGCTGGCCGTCGGCGACCGCGAACACCGTCCGCAGCGACTCGTGCCGGCCGATCACGTCGCGCAGCGCGGCGTCCAGCGCGGCCACGTCGACGCCGGCGTCCAGCCGGATCACCACAGGGATGTTGTAGAGCGCGCTGGGCCCTTCGAGCTGGCCGAGGAACCACAGTCGCTGCTGCGCAAAAGACAAGGGCGGGTGCGCGGTACGCGTCCCTGCCCGCAACGCCGTCCGCGCCCGGCCTCCCCCGCCGCCGGCCAGCCACGCCGCCAGGCCCGCCACGGTCGGCGCCTCGAACAGCACCCGCAGCGGCAGTTCGACGCCCAACACCGCCCGCACCCGGGATATCAGCCGCACGCCGAGTAGGGAGTGCCCGCCCAGCCGGAAGAAGTCGTCGTCGACGCCCACCCGGTCCAGGCCGAGTACCTGGGCGAACACCGCGCACAGGAGCTCTTCCTGCACGGTGGCTGGCTCGCGGCCCGCGCCCGTCTCGAACTCCGGCGCCGGCAACGCCTGCCGGTCGAGTTTGCCGGTGGCGGTCAGTGGTAGCCGGTCGAGCGTGACCACCACGGAGGGCACCATGTACTCAG
>NZ_JBIAYZ010000055.1:0-1774 GCF_042898635.1 Micromonospora sp. NPDC000442
CTACATCAACGACGCGGGTTGCCGCTTGGTCGGACGGCCACGCGTCGAGTTGGTCGGCCACCGCTACCGGCAGCTGTGGCCGGAGACCGTGCACGACGGGACGCTTCCGTTCTACCGGTCGGTCGTGGAGACGGGGAACCCGGCCCTACGCACCGTGTACTACGAGCGGCAGTCCATCACCGGACATTTCGAGTTCCGGGTGGGTCCGTACCGCGACGGGATCATGGTTCGGTGCGTGGACCTGCGCCAGGTGACGGTGTCTCCGCAGTCGGCCGGTGCGGTACGGCTGTACGACATGCTCGACACCGCGTTCGACGGGTTCACGGTGCTTCGTCCCGTGCGGGGCGCCAGTGCGGAAATCGTGGACTTCGTCTGCGAATACATCAATCAGGTCGGGGCCAAGATGACCGGCTGCAGCGTGGAGGATGTGATCGGTCACCGGCTCAGCGATGTCTCTGCCCACAGCTGGGACAGCGGGCTGTTCGATCGCTACCGCACGGTGGCCGAGACCGGGGAGCCGTGGCGGCAGGAGCTGACCTATCCCGAGATCAGCCAGGTGTGGGAGATCAAGGTCGGGCGTACCAGCGGCAGTCACGTCGCGGTGTCGTTCCGGGAGATCACCGAGCAGGTCGACAAACAGCGCCAGCTGGCCGACAGCGTGGCCCGCGCCGAACAGGCCGCCGCCCGTGCCCGCAGCCTGGAGAGCGTGACCGCGGCGTTGGTGGCGGCGAGCACGACAGCGCAGGTGTACACCGCCATCGGATCGGTGCTGCGACCCTCGGCCGGCGGGCAGTCCCTGGCGTTGCTCCTGCGCCAGGAGCAGTCCCTGCGCCTTGCCTACCACGCCGCGTACGAACCGGAGGTCGTCGCGCGGCTGCATGATCTGCCGATCGAGCATCCCTACCCGGCGGCGACCGTCGCCCACACCGGAAAGCCGCGCTACCTGACCTCACTGGCGCAGTTCCACGCCGCTCAGCCAGACCCGGAGACAGCCGTCCCGCCCGGGTCCCGCCAGGCGTGGGCCTTCCTCCCGCTGACCGTGGCCGGCGAGGTGCTGGGTGCGCTCGTCGTCGGCTATCGGAGCCCGCGCGACTTCGATCCCGACACCAGATCGACGCTGACGGCACTGGCAGGGCTGGGAGCCCAGGCACTTCAGCGGGCGATGCTGTTCGAGACCAGCGTGTCGATCGCCTCCGAGCTGCAGCACGCGCTGCTGCCGGCGACGCTGCCACAGACGGCGGGGCTGCGGCACGCGACCCGCTACCTACCGTGGACACGCGACGCCGAGGTGGGCGGCGACTGGTACGACATCATTCCCATCAGTGACGGTGTCGTCGCCGTCGTGATCGGCGATGTCGCCGGCCACAACACCGCGGCCGCGGCGACGATGGGCCAGGTCCGTGACGCACTGCGCGCGTACGCCATCGCCGGACAGCCGCCGGCCACGGTCATGAACAACGTCAACCACCTCATCCGCGCCCTGCGACTGAACACCATGGCCACCTGCTGCTACCTGCAACTGGACGTCGCCGAGGGTGCCGTCACCGGAGTGCTCGCCGGACATCCACCCCCGATCCTGCGCGACGCACACACCACCGGTCTGGTCCGTCTCCCCACGCACCCCGCCCTGGGTGTCACGGACTCGGTTGCCTACCGCGAGAACCGCTTCGATCTTCCGCCCGCCGCCACCCTGGTGCTGTACACCGACGGACTCGTGGAGGACCGCAGCCATCCGCTCGACCGGGGCCTGGAGGAGTTGTGCGCGGCAGTGCAC
>NZ_JBIAYZ010000056.1:0-1747 GCF_042898635.1 Micromonospora sp. NPDC000442
GGTCGAGTTGTTTGACGGGCGGGGTTGTCCGGCTGGGTTGCAGGGTGTGTTGGTGGTGGCTGCGGATTTGTTTGATGTGTCTTCGGCGCGGCGGTTTGCGGGGTGGTTTGTTCGGGTGTTGGGGGTGGTGTCTGCGGGGGCGCAGGTGCGGGTGCGTGCGGTGGATTTGTTGGATGGCGGGCAGCGTGCGCGGGTGTTGTCTGGTTGGAATGACACGGCGGTTGAGGTGCCGGCTGGGTCGTTGTCGGTGTGGTTTGCGGCGCAGGTGGTCAGGACGCCGGATGCGGTTGCGGTGGTTGCCGGTGGTGAGTCGGTGACGTATCGGGAGTTGGATGCGGCGGCGGGTCGGGTGGCGTGTTTGTTGTCTGATCGTGGTGTCGGCGTGGAGTCGGTGGTGGGGCTGTGTCTGCCTGGTGGGGTCGAGATGATCGCGGCGATCCTTGGGGTGTGGCGGGTGGGTGCGGCGTATCTGCCGGTTGATGTGGGGTTGCCGGCGGAGCGGGTGGAGTTCATGTTGGCCGATGCTGGCGTGGGTGTGGTGTTGGCGCGGCGGGATGGGCTGGTGGATGCCGTTGATGGTGTGGTTGGGGTGTTGGCGGCGGTGCCGGTGTTGTGGTTGGACGAGTCGTTGCCGTCGGTTGATGGGCCGGTTGTGTCGGTGGTGGTGCCTGCGTCGGGGTTGGCGTATGTGATGTATACGTCTGGTTCGTCGGGGCGGCCGAAGGGTGTGGCTGTTACGCATGGGTCGTTGGCGAACTATGTGTTCTCGGTGGGGCCGCGGTTGGGTTGGGGTGCGGCGGGGGCTCGGTATGCGTTGTTGCAGCCGCAGGTGACTGATCTGGGTAACACGACGGTGTTCGTCAGTTTGGTGACTGGTGGGCAGTTGCATGTGTTGGGTGCGGATGTGGTGGTGGATCCGGAGGCGGTGGCTGGTTATCTGGCGGCTTGGCGGATCGATTTTGTGAAGGTGGTGCCGTCGCATCTGGCGGCGTTGTCCGGTGCGGGTATGGCTGAGGTGTTGCCGGCTGGTTCGGTGGTGCTTGGTGGTGAGGCGGCTGCTGCTGAGTGGGTGGCGGATGTGGTGGCGGTGGCTGGTGATCGGCCGGTGTTCAACCATTACGGGCCGACGGAGACCACGATTGGTGTGGCGACGGGCAGGTTGTCGGCGGGTGGGGTGGTGCCGATTGGTACGCCGATCGCCAATACCCGGTTTTATGTTTTGGACGATGCGTTGGCGCCGGTTCCGCCGGGGGTGGCCGGTGAGTTGTATGTGGCCGGTGCGGGGTTGGCTCGTGGTTATGTGGGTCGGCCGGGGTTGACGGGGCAGCGGTTTGTGGCTTGTCCGTACGGGTCCGGGGAGCGGATGTATCGGACCGGTGACCTTGTCCGTTGGACGGCTGATGGTCAGGTGGTCTTCCTGGGCCGGGTCGATGAGCAGGTCAAGATTCGGGGTTTCCGGATCGAGTTGGGTGAGATCGAGGCCGTGTTGGCCAGCCATCCGGAGGTGGCGCAGGCTGCGGTGCTGGCACGGGAGGACATTCCGGGGGATCGGCGGTTGGTGGCCTATGTGGTCGCGACCGCAACGGCGGATCGCGGTGGGCAGCAGTTCGGGCTGGCCGCCGGGCTGCGTGAGTACGCCGCGCGGCGGCTGCCTGAGTACATGGTGCCCTCCGTGGTGGTCACGCTCGACCGGCTACCACTGACCGCCACCGGCAAACTCGACCGGCAGGCGTTGCCGGCGCCGGAG
>NZ_JBIAYZ010000057.1:0-1642 GCF_042898635.1 Micromonospora sp. NPDC000442
TGCGGTTGGTGTCGCGGGTGCGGGCGGTGCTGGGTGTCGAGTTGCCGTTGCGGGTGTTGTTCGAGGCGCCGACCGTCGCGGGTCTGGCGACCTGGTTGAACGAGTCGAGTGTGGCCGTGGCCCGGCCGGTCCTGCGGGCGGCAGAGCGTACGGTGCGGACGCCTTTGTCCTTTGCGCAGCAACGACTCTGGTTCCTGAGCCAACTCGACGGACCCAGCCCGCTCTACAACATCCCGGTCGTGGTGCGGCTCGGCGTCGAGCTGGACGTCGACGCGGCGGACGCGGCGTTGCGGGACGTCATCGAGCGGCACGAGTCGCTGCGGACGGTGTTCGCGGTAGCCGACGGGCAGCCGTACCAACGAATTCTGGACCCGGCCGGCCTGGACTGGGCCCTGCAGGTGCGGACCGTGCGCCCGGCGGAGCTGGACCGGGCCATTGCCGAGGCGGTCGAGCACCCGTTCGACCTGGCGGTCGAGGTGCCGGTGCGGGCGTGGCTGTTCCAGGCCGGAGCCGAGTCGGCTCTCGTGCTGGTGGTGCACCATATCGCCGGTGACGGTTGGTCGATGGGGCCGCTCAGCCGAGACCTCTCGGTGGCGTACGAGGCGCGGCGGATCGGTGCGGCGCCGCAGTGGGCGCCGCTGCCGGTGCAGTACGCGGACTACGCGGTGTGGCAGCGCGAACTTCTCGGCTCCGAGTCGGACCCGCAGAGCCTGCTGTCGACCCAGGTCGCCTACTGGCGGAACGCGCTGGCCGGGGCGCCGGAGGAACTGACCCTGCCGGTGGACCGGTCGCGTCCGGCCGTGGTATCACACCGCGGGCACCAGGTGCCGCTGTCGGTGCCGGCCGAGGTGCACCAACGGCTCGCCGAGCTGGCCCGAGCCGAGGGCGTGACCACGTTCATGGTCCTGCAGGGCGCGTTCGCCGTGCTGCTGTCCCGGCTCGGGGCGGGCACCGACATCCCGATCGGTTTCCCGGTGGCGGGGCGCAATGACGAGGCCCTGGACGACCTGGTCGGTTTCTTCGTCAACACCCTCGTGCTGCGTACGGACCTGTCGGGCGACCCGACCTTCGCCGAGGTGCTCCGCCGGGTCCGGCAGAGCAGCCTGGACGCCCTCGAACACCAGGACGTGCCGTTCGAACGGCTCGTCGAAGAGCTGGCGCCGCTGCGCTCGCTGGCCCGGCATCCGCTGTTCCAGGTGATGCTCACGCTCCAGAACCTCGAACGCGGCACGGCCGGCCGGCCGCAGGCTGATGTCGGCGCGGTGAGCACCACCGTGCGATTCGACCTGGAGGTGACGGCTACCGAGACGTACGACGCCGAGGGCCACCCGGCTGGTCTCCAGGGCGCGGTGGTGGCGTCCGTGGACCTGTTCGACGCGTCGTCCGCACAGCGGATCGCCGACTGGTTCGTGCTGGTGCTGGACCGGGTGACCGCCGCCCCCGGCGTCCGGCTGCACGATGTTGACCTGCTGGACGCCGGTCTGCGGGAGCGGTTGGTGTTCGAGTGGAATGACACCGCTGGTGATCTTCCCGTGGGCACGGTGGTGGAGTTGTTGGCGCGGCAGGTGGTGGCTACGCCGGATGCGCCGGCGGTGATCGGTGATGGGGTGGAGCTGTCCTACCGTGAGCTGGATGCGGCGGC
>NZ_JBIAYZ010000058.1:0-1558 GCF_042898635.1 Micromonospora sp. NPDC000442
GGTCGACTTCTTTTTGGAGGAGGTTGTCCTGCCGGTCGCGTTGCTGGTGATGATGTGGACGTCGTGGCGGCGGGTGGGGTGGCGGTTGGGTCGTCCTGGTGGGCGGCCGGGTCCTGGTCGGGTGGGTTTCGGTGCGCTGGCGGGACAGGGGCTGTTGGCGCGTAGGTGCCGAAATCCGCGGCGGACGCGGGCTGGGGTGAGTCGGTCGGGTGGGGCGGGTCGTTCCCAGGGGCGGCGTAGGTCTGCGGCGAGGGGTCGGGCCAGCCGGAGTTGGGTGTAGGCGGCGATGATCAGCCAGGTCCAGCGGTCGGCGGCGTGCGGGTCGCGGAGTTTCGGCACGGTCCAGCCGAGGGTCTGTTTGAACAGCCGGAAGGTGTGTTCGATGTCGAACCGGCGTAGGAACGTCTGCCACAGCAGATCGATGATGCTCGGGTCGGGATTGTCGCTGGGTTGGTGGTCGAGGCCGGTGGACCACCACAGCCAGACCGGTTTCGCGGTCGCGCCGGAAGGCAACCGTTGCACGTCCAGGCGGATGACGGTGCCTTCCAGGATGGGCAGATCGGGGCAGTCGGCCCAGGCCGCGCGGCGGGTCAGCCGGGGGTGCAGCCGGTGCCAGGCGCGGGCGGTCGCGGTGCCGTAGAGGCGGGTCTCGGTCACGGTGGTGACGTCCGGGGTGCCCCAGCTGGCCGGGTCGCCGAAGATGAACTCGCTGCCGTGCCGGGGTGGCCGACCGCACTTGGGGCCCGGTATCCACGGTCCCGGCGGGCGGCGCAGCACCCGGTCGGATCGCATCCGGGCCAGCACGCGTACCGGCAGGTCCCGTAGCAGCCAGGCCAGCCGGGCCGCGTCGTAACCGGCATCGGTCACCACCCAGACCGCCGGGTCACCGGGCTGCCAGTGCCCGGCGGCGATCAGCCGGTCCGCCACCGCGCGCACCTGCTCGGCGGTGACCGCGGCCAGATCGGCGCCCGGGGCCAGCCGGATCGCGTCCAGCGGCGCGGTCCACGAACTACGCCCCGACTCCAGGGCCACCACGAACGAGTACGGCCAGCCCGGCACCCCGATGTGCTGGTCTTTGCCACGACCGTAGGTGTGACACAGGATCCGCTCCGGCGCGGTGTGCGCCTCCGGCCGCAGCCAACAGGGTCACATCCACCGCCAGAACGATCCGCCCGTCAGCGGCCCGCGGAATCGGCATCGACGCCACCACGGTCCGCAACCGCTGCACATCGATGCGACCAGCGCCCAACGCGTCGTACAACGCGCCATGACCACGACGGTGCTCCGCCACCAGCGACAACGCCGGCAACGACCGAACCGGCCCGTCCGCGCACAACACCGCGTCAGCCAACTCGAACAACGCATCAGCCCTGGCAGTCAGACACCGATGTAGTTCCCTCCGGAACGTCGCGAGGTCCCCCACCACGCCGGCGCGCCCGACGTCATGCACACTGATCATCCCGCAGCCCTTGGTCCTGATCCTCTTCCCTCGACAAGAAGAATGATCAACCAAGGGCTGCGGCCATGATCCGCCAGGGTCGATACAAACCGACCACAG
>NZ_JBIAYZ010000059.1:0-1365 GCF_042898635.1 Micromonospora sp. NPDC000442
CAACATCCAACAAATCAATCGCGTGCAGGCGCGCCTGGGCAGTCGCCGTGACCACCGCCAACACCCGCACGAACCACCCGACGAACCGCTGGGCCATCGACTCGTCAAACAGATCCGCCGCAGCCACGAGCACGCCCTCCAGACCGGCCGGGCGGCCCTGCGCGTCGAACGCCTCGACCGCGGTGACCTCGAGGTCGAACCGGGCGTTGACCGCGCCGGTCGGGGGCTGCCCTTCGTTCTCGGCCCGCCCTTCGTTCTCCGCCTGCGGCAGGCTTACTGCGCCGCGCTCCAGGTTCTGCAGGGTCAGCATCACCTGGAACAGCGGATGGCGGGCCATCGAGCGGGCCGGGGCCAACTCCTCGACCAGTCGCTCGAACGGCACGTCTTGGTGGTCCAGGGCGGTCAGGCTGCTCTGCCGCACGCGACCCAGCACCTCGGCGAAGGTCGGGTCGCCGGACAGGTCGGTGCGCAGCACGAGGGTGTTGACGAAGAACCCGACCAGATCGTCCAGGGCCTCGTCGTTGCGTCCCGCCACCGGGAAGCCGATCGGGATGTCGGTGCCGGCGCCCAACCTCGACAACAGCACCGCCATCGCCGCCTGGAGGACCATGAACGGCGTCACGCCTTCGGCCCGGGCCAGGTCGACGAGGCGCTCATGCACCTCGGCCGGTACCCGCAGCGGCACGGCGTGCCCGCGATGCGACGAGACGGGTGGTCGCGACCGGTCGACCGGCAGGGTCAACTCCTCGGGCGCACCGGACAGGGTGTCCCGCCAGTAGCCGACCTGCGTTGCCAGCAGATCGTCCGGGCTGGACTCGTCGCCCAGCAGTTCACGCTGCCACAGCGCGTAATCGGCGTACTGCACCGGCAGCGGTGTCCACACCGGTGCCTCGTTGCGCAGCCGGGCCTCGTACGCAGCAGAGAGGTCCCGGCCCAACGGCGCCGTCGACCAGCCGTCGCTGGCGATGTGGTGCATCACCAGAGCGAGGACGGACTCGTCGGCACCGGTCTGGAACAGCCAGGCCCGGACCGGCACCTCGGCGGCGAGGTCGAACACATGGCGGCTGGCCCCGGCCACCGCGTCCGCCAGCCCGTCCGGCGTCACTGTTTGCACGTCGAGCGCCCAGTCGAGCTCCGCCGGCTCCAGGATGCGCTGATAGGGCTCGCCGTCGGCCACCGCGAAGACGGTGCGCAGCGACTCGTGGCGGGTGATCACGTCCCGTAGGGCCGCGTTGAGCGCCTGCACGTCGAGTCCCGCGCGGAGGCGCATCACCAGCGGCAGGTTGTAGAGCGGGCTGGGGCCTTCGAGTTGGCTGAGGAACCACAGGCGTTGCTGGGCGAATGACAGCGGTACCCGGGCCGGAC
>NZ_JBIAYZ010000060.1:0-1118 GCF_042898635.1 Micromonospora sp. NPDC000442
CCTACCCGTGTTCGCGAAGCAGTCGTGGCGGCAGCAGTTGGCCGCGGCGTGCGCCGCGCTTGCGGGGTTGGGCCCGGCCAGCCTGGTGCTCTACGACGTGTCGACGCTGTACTTCGAGACCGACACGGGTGACGGGTTCCGTGAACCCGGGTTCTCCAAGGAACGCCGCTTGGATCCGCAGATCACCATCGGCCTGCTGACCGACGCGACCGGGTTCCCGTTGATGGTCAACGCGTTCGAGGGCAACAAGGCCGAGACGACCACGATGCTGCCGACGATTCGCGCGTTCATGGCCGCTCACCAGCTGCCCGACGTGACGATCGTGGCCGACGCGGGCATGGTGTCGGCGGCGAACCAGAAAGCGATCGAGGCCGCGGGCTTGTCGTTCATCCTCGGCGCCCGTATCCCCGAGGTCCCCTACGTCGTCGCGGCCTGGCGCAAGGCCCACCCTGACCAGGAGATCGGCGACGGGCAGGTGTTCTGCCAACCCTGGCCCGCCGGGCGAAACGACCAGCGGCGGGACCAGGTCATCTACTACCAGTACCGGGCCGACCGGGCCCGGCGAACCCTACGCGGAATCGACGAGCAGGTCACCAAGGCCGAGAAAGCCGTCGCCGGGAAAACCACCGTCAAGCGCAACCGGTTCGTCCAACTGTCCGGCGGCACCCGGACGGTGAACCGGGCCCTGGAAGCCAAGGCCCGAGCCCTGGCCGGCCTGAAGGGATACGTCACCAACCTTCCCGCCTGCCCCGACGGCACCCCAGTCACGGCCGACTTCGTGATCGACGCCTACCACCGGCTGTTCCAGATCGAAAAGTCGTTCCGAATGTCCAAGCACGACCTGCAAGCCCGACCGATCTATCACCACCAACGCGACTCAATCGAGGCCCACCTGACCATCGTGTTCGCCGCCCTCGCCGTCAGCCGCTGGATCGAAGACCGCACGGGCTGGTCGATCAAGAAGTTTGTCCGCACCGCCCGCCGCTACCGCACCATCGAGATCCAGGCCGGCGCACACACCATCACCGCCGCCGACCCCCTACCCGACGACCTCCGCGACGCCCTCGAAGCCATCACCCGAGCCAGCCGACGTGCGCACTAACTTGAGCCAAGTCGGG
>NZ_JBIAYZ010000061.1:0-1062 GCF_042898635.1 Micromonospora sp. NPDC000442
GTGGTGTTGGCGCCGGTTGGTGTCGACCGTGATCCGGGTGGGTTGCTGCGGGTGGTGGCCGAGCAGCGGGTCACGGTGTTGCAGGTGGTTCCGACGCTGTTGCAGTTGTTGGTGGATGAGCCGGGCTGGGCCGGTTGTGATGCTTTGCGGTTGGTGGTGGCCGGTGGTGAGCCGTTGTCGGCTGAGTTGGCTTCTCGGCTGCCGGTGCCGGTGTGGAATGTTTATGGTCCGACCGAGTGCACGGTTGATGCGACTGTGCAGGTGTGGGATCGGGCTGAGTCTGGTGGTCCGGTGCCGATTGGTGGTCCGATTTTCAATACCCGTGTGTTCGTGTTGGACGGGTGTTTGCGGCCTGTGCCGGTGGGCGTGGTGGGTGAGTTGTATGTCGCTGGTGCTGGGGTCGCGCGTGGCTATGTGGGTCGGGCCGGGCTGACTGGTGAGCGGTTCGTGGCGTCGCCGTTCGTGGTTGGTGAGCGGATGTATCGCTCGGGTGATTTAGCGAAGTGGACTGTTGACGGCCGGTTGGTGTTTGTGGGCCGGGCGGATGAGCAGGTCAAGGTTCGTGGGTTCCGGGTTGAGCCGGGTGAGGTCGCGTCGGTGCTGCTGGAGCATCCGGATGTTGCGCAGGCTGCGGTTGTCGTCCGGGAGGACGTGCCGGGTGACAAGCGGTTGGTGGCCTATGTGGTGGCTGCCGAGGCGGCCGGGTTGCGGGAGTTCGTGGGGCAGCGGGTGCCGGAGTACATGGTGCCGTCGGCGGTGGTGGTGCTGGACTCGTTGCCGTTGACGGTGAACGGGAAGTTGGATCGGCGGGCGTTGCCGGCGCCGGATTACGCGTTGGGCGTCAGTCGTGGTCCGGTGTCGGTGCGGGAGGAGATTCTGTGTGGTGTCTTCGCGCAGGTTCTCGGTGTCACGTCGGTCGGTGTTGCGGACGACTTTTTCGCGTTGGGTGGGCATTCCCTGCTTGCGGTGCGGTTGGTGTCGCGGGTGCGGGCGGTGCTGGGTGTCGAGTTGCCGTTGCGGGTGTTGTTCGAGGCGCCGACCGTCGCGGGTCTGGCGACCTGG
>NZ_JBIAYZ010000062.1:0-1008 GCF_042898635.1 Micromonospora sp. NPDC000442
ACCGGTGGTGGTGTTGCGGCGGATTAGGAGGCTGTGGTGGCCGCCGTCGTCGGGGTCGGCATCGGTGCACACGTCGTCGAGCCAGGCCCAGTCGTAGAAGCGTGGGCCCTTGGATCCGGCGCCTGCGCTGCGGCGCTGCCACGCCGAGGCGGGCAGGTCGGCGGCGACCCGGTCAGCCCGCAGGCGGGTCTTGCCGCCGTCGAGGGGGACGAGGTGGCTGCGGGACACGGCCAGGACATAGCCCAGGCGGTGTTCGCGCAGGTGAGCGCGGAAGGCGCTGCTGTTGCCGTAGGCCTCGTCCGCAGCCGCCCACCCGGCGGGAACGCCAGCGTCGAGGGCTGCGGTGATCATGTCGGCGGCCAGCTCGGACTTCGTGGCGAAGGCGACCTCGTCGGGAACTCCGGCGGCCTGGCATCTGTCCCGGTCATCGGTCCACGACACCGGCAGGTAGACCCGGCGGTCGATCAGTGTGTGCCCATGCCGGCTGGCGTAGCCGCAGAACACCCCTACCTGCGCGTTCTCGATCCTGCCGGCGGTGCCGGTGTACTGGCGTTGCACCCCAACCGAATGCGTGCCCTTCTTCAGGTCCCCGGTCTCGTCAACGACCAGCACCGCGTCCGAGTCACCGAACCGGGCCACGACCACGTCGCGCAGATCGTCGCGGACGGCGTCGGCGTCCCACACCGCCCGATACAACAGCCTCTGCATCGCGTCAGGCCGGGCATGCCCGGCCTGCTCCGCCAACTGCCAGCACGTCTTGACCTCGATATCGGCCAGCAGCCCGGTCACGAACGCCGTCGCCGTGCGCCGCGGCTCGACCCGCCCGAACCGGCCCGCGAACGCATCACACACCCCGGCCAGAACCCGCCGCCACCGGGCAGGGTTTACGCTGTGGCACGCGGCCACCGCCAGATCTGAAGTCATGTCCACAGCAGACAGACGATCACGCGGTGGCCGCACCTCGTCTACCCGGCCCCACCAGCGACATCTCAAACGGCGGCTGCCGTA